>CAMLDT010000201.1 GCA_946479075.1 uncultured Polaromonas sp. | reverse complement strand
ATCAAGAACCGCTTCGGCGCCGTCAACGAAATTGGTGTGTTCGCCATGACCGAAAAGGGCTTGAAGGGCGTGACCAACCCGAGCGCCATTTTCCTGAGCCAGCACAGCGAGCCGGTGCCCGGCAGTTGCGTCTTGGTCACCTTGGAAGGCACGCGGCCCCTGCTGGTCGAGATCCAGGCGCTGGTGGACAGCGGCGGCCCCAGTCCGCGCCGCCTGTCGGTCGGCCTGGACCGGGACCGGCTGGCCATGCTGCTGGCGGTGCTGCACCGCCACGCGGGCATCGCCTGCATGGACCAGGACGTGTTTGTCAACGCGGTCGGCGGCGTGCGCATCAGCGAGCCGGCGGCCGATCTGTCGGTGATGCTGGCCATCACTTCCAGCCTGCGCGGCAAGCCGCTGCCCAAGGGCTTCATCGCTTTTGGCGAGGTCGGCCTGGCTGGTGAGGTGCGCCCCGCGCCGCGCGGCCAGGAGCGGCTCAAGGAGGCCGCCAAGCTGGGTTTCAGCGTGGCCGTGGTGCCCAAGGCCAACGCGCCGAAAAAAGCCATTGAGGGCCTGACCATCCACGCGGTCGAGCGGGTGGAGCAGGCCATCGACGTGGTGCGCAGCCTGCAATAGGTTCATACTGTTGCGTTCTGAAAAAGGGGAGCGCTTATGGAACTGGTCATCTCGGCGGGGCTGATTGCCGCGGTCGTACTCTGGGGGCTGGTGTCTCCCGCTTCCCTGGACAGCGTGTTCAGCGACCTGCTGGGCAGCATCACCCACAACTTCGGCTGGTTTTATCTCTGGGTTGTCCTGGGCCTGGTGCTGCTGGCCTTTTTTCTGGCCGTCAGCCGTTATGGTGACCTCAAGCTCGGCGACGAAGACGATGAACCCGAGTTTTCAGTGGGTGCGTGGTTTGCCATGCTGTTTGCTGCGGGCATGGGCATCGGCCTGGTGTTCTGGGCGGTGGCCGAGCCGGTTTCCCACTATGTGACCGCACCGCCCGGCGTGACACCCGGCACACCCGAGGCCGCCAACACCGCCATGCGTTATGCCTTCTTCCACTGGGGGCTTCATCCCTGGGCGATTTACGGCATCGTCGGGCTGTCGATTGCGTTTTTCCAGTTTCGCCGCAAGTCCCCAGCGCTGGTCAGCTCCGTGACCGACGCGCTGCCCTGGGACTTCATCCGGAGGCTCTCGCCAGCCTTCAACGTGTTGGCCGTTGTGGCCACGGCGTTTGGTGTCGCCGCTTCGCTCGGCATGGGTGCCACACAGATCAACAGCGGCCTGCACGCGGTGTTCGGCCTGCCGGTGGGTGCGGCGTCGCAGGCCGGCATCATCGTGGTGACCACCGTGCTGTTTCTGGCTTCCGCCCTGAGCGGCGTCGGCCGGGGCATCAAGTGGCTCTCCAGCGGCAATCTCCTGCTCGCCGCCGGGCTGGCCCTGGCCGTGTTGCTGGTCGGCCCAACCATCGCCATCATCGACACGTTTACCAACACGCTGGGGTCGTATCTGAGCGAATTCGTGCGCATGAGCCTGCGCATGACGCCCTTCCGCGAAAACGCGTGGGTCGGCGACTGGACCATTTTCTACTGGGCCTGGTGGCTGTCCTGGTCGCCTTTTGTGGGCTTGTTCATCGCGCGCGTTTCGCGTGGACGCACCATCCGCCAGTTCATTGCCGGAACGGTGCTGGCGCCCACGCTGGTCGGGTTTGCGTGGTTTTCCATTTTCGGCGGGACGGCGCTGAACATGGAGATTTTCCAGGGCGTCCCGCTGGCCGAGGCGGTCAAGGCCGATGTCTCCACCGCGCTGTTTGCCATGTTCAGCGCATTGCCCGGCGGCGCCATCATGTCGGTGGTGGCCACCGTGCTGGTCCTGGTGTTTTTCGTCACCTCGGGCGATTCGGCCACGCTGGTGCTGGCCATGATGAGCAGCCGCGGCGACCCCGAGCCGCAGGCGCGCGTGAAGATCATCTGGGGGACGCTGGTCTCAGGCATTGCGCTGAGCCTGCTGTTCGCCGGTGGCCTGAAAGCGGTGCAGACCGCCACAATTGTTTTTGCGCTGCCGTTTTCGCTGGTGGTGCTGCTGATGGCGGTTTCGCTGACGCGGGCCATCCGGCAGGACTGGCTGGCCGACCAGCAGCGGGAAAAGGCTCTGCGCCGCAAGATGCAGGCCCTGCTCAAGGACCGCTAGGGCCCGTTCAGGTGCGGGTGGTGCAAGGGCCGCTATAAAAATAGTAGCTGCTTGCGCCCGCCGGACGGGGGCTGCAGGCCTAAATGGCTTGAAAAATTAGTCAGGCATCCGACTACGCACTCCCCGCAGCCGGCCGGTCCGCCGTGGCTGCGAAAATGGCGCCATGAACTTCCAGAAAATTCTCGTCCCGATCGCCGGTGTCGCCGTGGTGCTGCTGGCTTACCGCAGCTATGGCTGGGCCGGCGTGGCCGCCGCCGTGGGCGGTCTGCTGATGTGGGTGCTGCTGCATTTCACGCGCATGATGCAGGTGCTCAGGCGGGCGGCCGACCAGCCCATTGGGTATGTCGCCAGCGCCGTCATGCTCAACGCCAAGCTCAAGCCCGGGCTGACGCTGCTGCATGTGGTGGCCATGACGCGTTCTCTCGGCGCCTTGCGCTCGCCCAAGGATGAGCAGCCCGAAATTTTTGTCTGGACCGACACGTCCGGCTCGTCGGTGACCTGCACCTTCGCCGGCGGCAAGCTCAGCCATTACGAGTTGTTCCGGCCCGCCCAGCCCGAGACAGAGGCGCCGGCGCTTTCCGATTCCAGCCAGCCGCCACCGGCCCCGTAAAATCAGCGATTCGGGTTTTGCCGGCACCGGCATGGCCCGCCTCAGCCATCCACAGAACCACCCACAGAGGATTCCCACATGTCCCCCCTTCCCCCTTCCATGGCAGACCGTGACGGCAAGATCTGGATGGACGGCCAGATGGTCGACTGGCGTGACGCCAAGATCCATGTGCTGAGCCACACCCTGCATTACGGCTGCGGTGCCTTTGAGGGCGTGCGCGCTTACAACACCGCCAACGGCACGGCCATCTTCCGGCTCGAAGAGCACACCGAGCGCCTGTTCAACAGCGCCAAAATCCTGCGCATGAAAATTCCGTTCAGCATGGACGAAGTCATGGACGCGCAAAAAGCCGTGGTGCGCGAGAACAATCTGGAGTCCTGCTACCTGCGCCCGCTGACCTGGATCGGCTCGCAAAAACTCGGCGTTTCGCCCAAGGGCAACACCATCCACCTGATGGTCGCCGCCTGGGCCTGGGGCGCTTACCTCGGTGAAGAGGGCATGAAACGCGGCATCCGTGTGAAGACCTCCAGCTACACGCGCCACCACGTCAACATCACCATGACGCAGGCCAAGGCGGTCAGCAACTACACCAACTCCATCCTCGCCAACATGGAAGCGCTGGACGACGGCTACGACGAAGCGCTGCTGCTCGACGCCTCCGGTTTTGTCAGCGAAGGCGCGGGCGAGAACATCTTCGTGATCAAGGGCGGCGTGGTCTACACGCCCGACCTGTCGGCCGGCGCACTCAACGGCATCACGCGCAACACCATCCTGCACATCTGCAAGGACCTGGGCCTCGAACTGGTGCAAAAACGCATCACGCGCGACGAGGTCTACATCGCCGACGAGGCCTTCTTCACCGGCACCGCCGCGGAAGTCACGCCGATCCGCGAACTCGACCGCATCGAGATCGGCGCCGGTTCGCGCGGGCCCATCACCGAAAAAATCCAGAGCGCGTTTTTTGACATCGTCAACGGACGCAATCCCAAGTATTCCCACTGGCTCGCGAAAGTCTGATCATGCCTACCTCCTTCACCGTCGAACTGCTGGCCAAAGACCTGAACCCGCAAGGCGGCGTGTTCTGCCCCAGCCCCAAAGCGGACATGAAAATCTGGAACAGCCACCCCAAGGTCTACCTGGATGTGGCGCGCACCGGCGAAGCCAAGTGTTCGTATTGCGGCACGGTGTACAAGCTGAAAGACGGTGAGCATTTCGGCGGTGGACATTGACCCACCCCCGAGGCGGCCTGCGGCCGCTTCCCCCTCCAGGGGGCGCCATCTGCGGCCCGGCAAAGCCGGTTCCGCGATGGCCCTGGAAGGGAAGATGTGATGCCTGAGGCCCTCGTCGTTGCTCCGCAGTGGATAGGCGACGCAGTCATGACCGAACCGCTGCTGCGGCGCCTGCATGCGCGCGGTGAAAAACTCACTGTGGGCGCGCTGCCCTGGGTGGCGCCGGTCTATCGCGCCATGCCGCAGGTGCACGAGGTGATCGAGTTTCCGTTCGCGCACGGCGGCCTGCAGTTCAAGGCACGCCGCGCGCTGGCCCGGCAGGTCGAAGGCCGCTTCGATACGGCCTACGTCCTGCCCAACTCCCTGAAAAGCGCGCTGCTGCCACTGCTGGCCGGCATTCCCAAACGCATCGGTTATCTCGGCGAGGCGCGCCTCGGCCTGCTGACGCACCGCCTGAAAAATCCGGCCAAGGGGCAGCGCCCGCCCATGGTGGCGTTTTATTCGGCGCTCAGCGGGGAGGCGGATCTGGCGGCCGACAGGCCTGTGCTGCAGATGCCGGACAGCGACGTGGTGCAGGCGCTGTCCGCGCTCGGTTTGCAGCGCGGCGCTTATGTGGTGTTTGCGCCCGGCGCTGAATATGGTCCGGCCAAACGCTGGCCGGCTGCGCACTTTGCGGCGTTGGCGCAAAGCCTGGATGTGCCGGTGGTGCTGCTGGGCTCCGGCAAGGAGGCCGCGCTGTGCGAAGAAATTGCAGCGCCGGTCAATGCGCTACAGGCGGGGAAGTGCCTGAACTTCGCGGGCAAAACCACCCTGGTGCAAGCCCTGTGCGCCATCGCTGCCGCAAGACAGGTGGTCAGCAATGATTCCGGCCTGATGCATGTGGCCGCGGCCTTTGGCGTGCCGCAGGTCGCGATTTTTGGTTCGTCCAGCCCGCTACACACCCCGCCGCTGAGCGAGCGGGCCACCGTGTTGTGGCTCAAGAACGATCCGGACTACCGGCCGCCGCTCGACTGTGCGCCCTGCTTCGAGCGCGAATGTCCGCTGGGCCACACCCGCTGTCTGAACGACATCAGCGCGGCACGTGTGCTGTCGGCCCTGCCGGTACCGCAACCTGGAAGTAGCGAAACAAAATGAAAGTGATGGATTCGTGCCTAGGGCAAGGCGCAAGCTGCAGCGAAGGCTGGACGCCTTCGCAAGGGTTGCAACGCCGCCCTGGGTGCGAAGACGCGCTTGCATGTTTCGATATTTTCGGGGTGCGGTATTAGGCCGGAAACGCTTCCAGCGCGTTGAAGCCGGCCTGCGGTTGTCCTGGCGTGCGCGCCACGTTCATGACCCAGCAGACCATCGCGAAGTAGCCGACCAGCGTCGTCAGCTCGACCACGCCCTGTTCGCCGAAAACGGCCAGGGCCGCCGCATAGGACGCATCACAGACGCCGTGGTGCGCCAGCAGTTCCGTCACCAGGTCCACGGCGGCCGCCTCGTCGGCGGCCGTACCTTGCGGGTACTTGCCAGCGGCGACAGCGTCCAGCACCGCCTGCGCCACGCCGGCCTTGAGCGCCAGCGGCGCATGCACCAGCCACTCGAACTGGTTGCTCAGCTGCCGCGCCACCAGGCACATGGACAGCTCGCGGATGCGTACGTCCAGCACGCAGTCAAAACGCAGGTATTCACCGACCTTGCCGACTCGGGCCATCAGTTCGGGACTGCGCAACAGCGGGATGAAGGGGCCCAGCACGGCCTTGCGCGGACCGGCAATCAGCTCGTCCGCCGAGGCGCGCTGCGCTGCAGACATGGTGTCTGGCGCCATCATCGGAAGGCGCTCTTGCGGCTGACCAGAAAAGCCCTGGGCGGCGGGTGCGTTGGGGCGGTTTGGGCTCACGGTGAACTCCTGCAGGCGTGGTGGCTGGGGGCACCGATGGTAACGCGCAGCCGCAGGGCGACAGGCAAAAAAAAGCCACCTCGCGGTGGCTTGTGAAAGTCCCCTTTCGGGGACGTCGTTGAGATCGGACCGGTCTGTTGATCGACCTTGCTTCCTCGCCTTTTTGCCTTGTTCTTGAATCACGTGTTGTCACAGCAACCGCTCGACTGTAGGGGGCAGGCCGTCGCAGCGGCATCCCCCAAATAGGGGAGGGCTGTGGCTTTCAGGATGAAAAAGCACAGGAATCAAGACTTATTTCACGCTGGCGGACCGCCTGCGGCATCCTTGAGTGCGTCCAGCAGTTTGGCGGCGTCTGCAGCTGCTTGGGCGGGATCGGCCGGGGGCGCGGCCTGCTTGACCAGATCTTCCAGCCCCGGCTTGGGCAGGTCGGCCAGCGGATTCGACGGCACCGCCGGTTTGGCCGAGCCGGCCTGATCGAGCG
>CAMLDT010000200.1 GCA_946479075.1 uncultured Polaromonas sp. | reverse complement strand
TGGCGCGTTGCGGCGACTGGCGCAGCGAGCTGCAGGCCAGCGTGGACAACCCGAACCGCCTGCAGTTCAAGGGCAGTTATTCGGCAGCCTGCGGTGAACGTATCTGGCCCAGCGCCTATGCCGATCCCGCGAGTTTTGCGGCACGCGCCATCGAGGGCTCATGGCGCGCCATGGGCGGCCTGCTGACCGGCACCGTGCGCGATGCCACGCCCGGCGAACTGGCGCTGCTGCGTGCGCGCGGCACGATTTCCGGCGAGAAAGCCCCGCTGCGGCTGGGAGCGCCCTCGCTGCCGCTGCGCGAGATCGTGCGCGACATCAACAAATACTCCAACAACGTGATGGCCCGGCATCTGTTTCTGACGCTGAGCCAGCGCACGCCGGGCGGTCAGCTGGACCAGGCCTCGACCGACACCGGCCGCGCGGCGCTGGCGGCGTGGTGGAAAAAGTCGCTGCCGCAACAAGCCGCGCCCCTGATGGACAACGGCTCCGGCCTGAGCCGCATCTCCCGCATCAGCGCCAGCAGCCTGGCGGCCCTGCTGCAACAGGCGGCGCAAAGTCCCGTCGCGCAGGACTTGCTCGACTCGCTGCCCGTCGCCGGCATGGACGCGACCATGCGCGCACGCGCCAAAAATGTCGCCGGCCAGGCCTTCATCAAGACCGGCTCACTGCGCGACGTGACGGCCGTGGCCGGTTATGCCAACGGCATCAGCGGTGCACGCTACGTCGTCGTCGGCATCGTGAATCACCCAAATGCCGGCGCGGCGCGGCCGGCGCTGGATGCGCTGATTCAGTGGGCAGTGCAGGAACGGTAACGACTACCGCGACGCTTTTGCTCGAAGCATCACGCTGCGCCTGCTGGCCGTTCTGGACAGTAGTTTCAACTCCCCACTCCCACCCCTAGCCCCTCCCTCGCCCCGCTGGGCGATGGATGGGGACTTCATGTGGCCGCGTGCGCTGCGCTCGCGTGCAAACACGACTGTCTCTTGGGATTCCCGTGCATGAAGCGCTTTGCGCTTCATGCACTCCGGATTGTCCCCGCATCGATTTTTCTTCCCCACCCTTCTGTATGCGCCGAGGAGCGGAGGGCCGGACGGATCAGGACGGGCGATTGTCTGAGCCGCAGGCGAGTTCGAGCCCGGCCCCGGCTGGACCGAGCACCGCAGGTTGCCCCGTAGCGCAGCGGAGGGGACGCAGACAGCAGGGTCGCCTTTTTCTTTGCTTACTTTCTTTTTGGCGACGCAAAAAGAAAGTGAGTTGCCGCCGGGCAACCCCCGGCTTGTTGGAAGACCTACGGAAGCACAAGCTTGCACAGGCTTCGACCCTTCGAAAGACTCAGGACAGGCGAGGCCAGACTCAGCCCGAACGGTAGAAGTTATCAACAAGGTCCCGGATCGCGTCGGGCATGACTCACACGACCACTCAAACTCCAGGCAGCGTGAAGTAAACCGTCGCGCCCTTTTCAACCTCGGCTTCCGCCCAGATCCGCCCCCCATGCCGCGCCACGATGCGCTGCGCGATCGCCAGGCCGGCGCCCAGACCGGGGAAGTCGGTGGAGACGTGCATGCGCTGGAAGATGCCGAACAGTTTTTCGGCATGGGCCATGTCGAAGCCAGCGCCCTGGTCGCGCACGAAGTACACCGTTTCGCCGTCCGCCCCCGGCTGGCTGCCGACCGCGATGATGATCCTGTCTTTTTTTGAACTGAATTTCCAGGCGTTGCCCGCGAGTTGATCGATCAGTTGCTTGAGCAGCACCGGATCCCCCCGGGCCGTCAGGCCAGGCTGGACATACACCTGGCTTTGCCGCGCCGGCTCGGCGGCCTGCAGGGCCGCCAGCGCATCCTGCGCCAGCGCGCCCAGGTCCACCGCCTCCGGCACCAGGGGCGCACGCAACAGTCGCGACACCTGCAGCAGTGCAGCGATCAGCTCGTTGATGTTGGCCACGCCCAGGCGGAGCCGCTGCAGGTAGTGTTTGCTGCGTTCCGCATCGCCCTTGGCCGAAGAACTTTCGAGCAGGCGGCTGAAGCCGTCAATGGTGCTCAGCGGCGCCCGCAGGTCGTGGGAGACCGAGTAGGAAAACGACTCCAGTTCCTTGATGGCGGCGGCCACATCCGCATCGCGCTGGCGCAGTCTGGCATCCAGCCCTGCGGTGATGCGCAAAATCTCCTGCTCTGCCGCCGCGGTGTCGCGACCTTCGCGCAGTTGCTGCAGCAGTGCGGCCACGGCCGGGCGGGCGCCGGTGTCGGGGGAAGAGGTCATGGGTGCGCTTTCAGACTTACAGGCTTTCAGGAAATAGGGCTCAGGGAGCGGCGCGCCGGCGCGCTTGTCCACTATGCCCTGTGACCATGCGATGCGTCAATCCGCAGCGGCCCGCCCGAGCCGGTCGCGCACACCATCCCACGCCGCGTCCAGCGGCGGGTGTTCAATCCAGATCAGCTTGACGCCCTGCGCATCAAAACCGCGCAGCACCGCAAACAGTTGCTGGGCCGTGGCCAGCGCGTCGTCCGGCATGCGGCGATACACCACTCTGTCGGACCGGATGCGCATGACGGCACGTGCATACACCGCGATGTGGGCCGCATCGGCGCCGAGCAGGTCCAGCGCCGCCTGCAGGGCCGCAGCGTCCATCAACCGGACTTTGGCGTTGGGCGCGTAATGCGACTCCAGGGTGCCGGACGCGCGCGGGGCGTCATCGTCCGAGCTGTCCCGGTGGTCCAGCACCGGCTCGCCGCAGGCCGCTTCGAGCTGCGCCCGGGTGAAGACGCCGGGGCGCAGCAACACGGGCCGGCCGCGCGTGCAGTCGACAATGCTGGACTCGATGCCGACGGCGCAGGGCCCGCCATCAAGCACCAGCACATCGTCACCGAATTCGTCGGCAACATGCTGGGCGGTGGTCGGGCTGACGCGGCCGAAACGGTTGGCGCTCGGCGCGGCGACACCGGTGCCGCAGGCCTTCAGCAGCGCCTGCGCCACGGGATGGGCCGGACAACGCAGGCCGATGGAATCCTGCCCGCCGGCGGCGGCCGCCGCCACACCGGGCCGGCGCTTGAGGATGACGGTGAGCGGGCCGGGCCACAGCGCGCCCATCAGGCGCTGGGCAAACGCGGGCACCTCCGCCGCGTAATCGGCCACTTGCGCGGGTTCGGCCACATGCACGATCAGCGGGTGGTCGCTGGGCCGGCCCTTGGCGGCAAAGATGCCGGCCACCGCGACGTCGCTGGAGGCATCGGCGCCCAGGCCATAAACGGTTTCCGTCGCAAAGGCCACCAGACCGCCGGCGCGGATGACGCGCGCCGCCTCGGCCACCGCTGCCGGATCCCGGCCGTCGCGGATCATTGCAGCGCTTCCAGCCCGGGCAAACCCAACAGCTGCGCAGCCTGGCGTGCCACGGCCTTCACGGCGGCGATGTCCGCGCCGGTGATGTTGAGGTGGCCCATCTTGCGGCCGGGGCGCGCTTCGAGCTTGCCGTAAAGGTGCAAATGCGTGCCGGGCAAGGCCAGCACCGCCTGCCAGTCGGGTGCACGGGCCTGGCCCGACGCATCGAGCCAGACGTCGCCCAGCAGGTTGAGCATGATGGCCGGCGAATGCTGGCGTGGCTGCGGCAAGGGCAAACCGGCCATGGCGCGCACCTGCAGGTCGAACTGCGACACGTCGCAGGCGTCCATGGTGTAGTGGCCGCTGTTGTGCGGGCGCGGCGCCATCTCGTTGACGACCAGTGCGCCGTCGGCACTGCCGTCGTCGATAACAAAAAACTCGACGCACAACACGCCGACATAACCGATGTGATTTGCTATTGATTCTGTAGCTGCCCGCGCCCGCTGCGCAAGGGCTGGAGGCATATTTCCTTCATAAGCTGCGGTCACCGCCAGGATCCCGTCCACATGCACGTTGTATTGCGGCGCAAACCCGGTGATGCTGCCGTCCCATCCGCGCGCGACGATGACCGAACATTCGGCCTTGAGCGGCAGCAGCTTTTCCAGCACACAGGGCACCTGCTTCAAGCCGATCCACGCAGCCGCCAGTTCGGCGGCGTTTTTAACCCGCACCTGGCCCTTGCCGTCGTAACCCAAACGTGCGGTTTTCAGGATGCCAGGCAGCAGGTCGGCGCTGACGGCTTCCAGCTGTGCCGGCGTTTCAATCACCGCATACGGCGCGCAGGTCACCCCCGCCACCCCGGCGCTGGCGGTGAAGTGGGCTTTTTCCTCGATGCGGTTTTGCGCCACCGCCACCGCCGCTGCGCCGGGCGCCACCGGCCGGCTGGCCGCCAGCGCCTGCAGCGCATCGGCCGGGACGTTCTCGAATTCCGTGGTGACGGCGTCGCACAGCGCCGCCAGTTGCGCCAGGCCCTGGGCGTCGCTGTAACCCGTGGCAATGTGGTGGTGGCTGACGCGGCCGGCCGGGCTGGTCGGGTCGGGATCGAGCACGGCGGTGAAATAACCGAGGCGCTGGGCCGCGTGCACAAACATGCGGCCGAGCTGGCCGCCGCCCATCACGCCCAGGGTGGCAGGGCGGCCCGAGGCGTCCGCCGAACCGGGAAAGATCGGGGACCCGCTCATGCGGCGGGCGGCAGGGTCATGGCCTGCGCAGCAGCCGTCTGCGCCGCGCGAAAAGCCTGCAGCTTGTCCGCCAGCGCCTTGTCGTGAAGAGCCAGCATGGCGACGGCGAACAGCGCCGCATTGGCCGCACCGGCGTTGCCGATGGCAAAGGTCGCAACCGGGATGCCCTTGGGCATCTGCACGATGCTGTGCAGCGAGTCCACGCCCTGCAGGTGTTTGCTGGCCACCGGCACACCGAGCACCGGCACGGCCGTTTTGGACGCCAGCATGCCCGGCAGATGCGCGGCACCGCCGGCCCCGGCAATGATGGCTTGCAGGCCGCGGCCGGCCGCCTGCTCCGCATAGGCGAACAACTCGTCGGGCATGCGGTGCGCCGACACCACGCGCGCTTCGTGGGCCACGCCGAACCCGGTGAGGATCTGCACGGCGTGTTGCATGGTGTCCCAGTCGCTGCTGGAGCCCATCAGCACGCCCACCAGGGGGCTGACGGAAGGAGGGCTTGTTGTCATAGGGACCTTCAAGGTCGGGAGTTGGTCTGGGGCGAGGTCTCGGACGGCAAAGTGCCGGGCCGCCTGATTTTAAGGGCTGGCCCCGCGCATGCCGTGCTATCGTCCCGTGCCTGGCCGCGCGCCGGTTGAAATCTCCCGTCCCACCCCTATGTCCTGAGCATCATGATCGACGTCACCCTTGCCAACTTTGAAGAGGAAGTCATTGCGGCTTCCATGACCACGCCCGTGCTGATCGATTTCTGGGCGCCGTGGTGCGGCCCCTGCAAATCGCTGGGCCCCATCCTCGAAAAGGTCGAGGTCGCCTATGGCGGGCGCTTCAAGCTGGTGAAGATCGATTCGGACCAGGAGCAGCAACTCGGACAGGCTTTCGGCATCCGCAGCATCCCGACCTGCATCCTCATGGTCAACGGCCAGCCGGTCGATGGTTTCCAGGGCGCGCTGCCCGAAGGCAAGGTCAAGGAATTCCTCGACAAACACCTGCCGCCCGCGGAGGAGCTGCCGCCGGAAGAAGAAACGCCGGCCGAGCCCGAAGACACCAGCCCGGCCGCCGTGCTGGAAAAGCTCAAGGCCGCAGTGGCCAACGACCCGTCGAACGACAACGCGCTGTTTGACTATGTGCGCTTCCTGCTGCAGCACGGGCAGCTTGAGCACGCGAAGGCGGCCTTTGCGCCGGCCGTGCCCAAAGTGCCGCTGGTGCGCAAGTTCGAGGCGCTGCAGCACTGGTTCGATGCTATCGATTCAGGAGCTGCTCACCCTGACCTGGCGGGGGCTCAGGCCGAATTTGATGAAAAAATTGCAGCCAACAAGCGTGATTTTGCGGCGCGTCATGCGCTGGCGCAGCTTCACATGCGCCAGCAGCGCTGGGTCCCGGCCATGGACGAACTGCTGGAAATTTTGATGCGCGACAAGTCGTGGAACGAGGAGCTGGCACGCAAGACCTTTGTCTCCATCCTCGAAATCATCGAGCCGCCGAAAGTCAAGGTCGCGGACGGGCAGATTCCGCCGGATGATCCGGTGGTGGCGACTTACCGGCGGCGTTTGAGCAGTGTGGTGCTGAGCTGAAGCCTCAGCGGGGCTTCATCCCGGACTGGATCCGGGGTCCATCTTTTTCCTCGTGCCTTTGAGGTGTGCCAGCAAGCCGGGTCTCGCCCCGGCGGGCGAGGCACTTTTCTTTGCGTCGCCAAAGAAAAGTACCCAAAAGAAAGGCGACCCGATGGTCTGGGTCCCTCCGCTTCGCTGCGGGCAACCTGCGGTGCTCGCGAAAAATGGGGTCGAGCTCGAACTCGCTTCGCTCAGACAATCGCTCGCCCTGATCC
>CAMLDT010000199.1 GCA_946479075.1 uncultured Polaromonas sp. | reverse complement strand
GCCTCGCAAAAGACGCGTTTGCGGTGATCTGGACGACGACCGCCTGGACCATCCCGGCGAATCAGGCACTGAACCTGAATCCCGAGCTGGAATACGCGCTGGTCGATACCGAACGCGGCATCCTGCTGTTGGCCGCCTCACTGGTCGAAAAATGCATGGAGCGTTTCAAGCTCAGCGGCACGGTGCTGGCGACCACCGAAGGCAAAAATCTGGCGCTGCTGAATTTCCAGCATCCGTTTTACGAGGTGCATGAAGGTTACCGCCGCCTGAGTCCGGTGTTTCTCGCCGACTACGCCACCGCCGACGACGGCACCGGTATCGTGCACTCCTCGCCCGCCTATGGTGTGGAGGATTTCAACTCCTGCATCGCCAACGGCATCGCCGTGGACGACATCCTGAACCCGGTGCAGGCGCACGGCCGCTACGTGGACGACTTGCCGCTGTTCGGCGGGCTCAACATCTGGAAGGCCGCGCCGCTGGTGATCGATGCCTTGCGAGATGCCGGCCGGCTGTTCGCGACCGAAACCATCACCCACAGCTACCCGCATTGCTGGCGCCACAAGTCGCCGGTGATCTACCGCGCTGCGGCCCAGTGGTTCATCCGCATGGACGAGGGCGAAGGCGTGTTCACCAAAGACAAGGCGCCGCAGACCCTGCGCCAGCTCGCGCTCAAGGCCATCGAGGAAACCAGCTTCTACCCCGAAAACGGCAAGGTCCGGCTGCGCGACATGATCGCCGGGCGACCCGACTGGTGCATCTCGCGCCAGCGCAACTGGGGCGTGCCGCTGCCTTTTTTCGTCCACACGGCCACCGGCGAATTGCATCCGCGCACCATGGAACTGATGGATACGGCCGCCGCCATGGTCGCCGAGGGCGGCATCGAGGCCTGGAGCAAGGCCACGGCCGAGTCGCTGATAGGCGCGGACGCGGAGTTCTATACCAAAAGCAACGACATCCTCGACGTGTGGTTCGACTCGGGCACCACGCACTACACCGTGCTGCAAAAAAGCCATGCGGGGCAGTCCACCTGGCCGGCCGATTTGTACCTGGAAGGCCATGATCAGCACCGCGGCTGGTTCCACTCTTCGCTCTTGACCGCCTGCGCGATGTACGACCACGCGCCGTACAAGGGCCTGCTGACCCACGGCTTCACCGTGGACAGCCAGGGCCGCAAGATGAGCAAGTCGCAGGGCAACGGCGTCGATCCGCAGGAAACCAGCAAAAAGCTGGGCGCCGAGATCATCCGCCTCTGGGTCGCCGCCAGCGACTACTCGGGCGACATTGCCGGCGACGACAAGATCCTCGCGCGGGTAGTGGACACCTACCGGCGCGTGCGCAACACGCTGAAGTTTTTGCTCGCCAACATCAGCGACTTCGATCCGGCCAAAGATGCCGTGCCGCTGGACCAGATGCTGGAGATCGACCGCTACGCGCTGAGCCGCGCGGCGCAACTGCAGGCCGACATCCTGGCGCATTACGAGGTCTATGAATTCCACCCGGTGGTCTCCAAGCTGCAGATCTACTGCAGCGAAGACCTGGGCTCCTTCTACCTTGACATCCTCAAGGACCGGCTCTACACCACGGCGCCGAATTCGCTGGCCCGGCGCAGCGCGCAGACCGCGCTGCACCAGATCACCCAGGCCATGCTGCGCTGGATGGCGCCTTTCCTGAGCTTCACCGCCGAAGAAGCCTGGAAGCTGGCTGGCAGCTCGGAATCGATCTTCATGGAAACCTATGCCGAGCTGGCTGCGCCCAATGCGGACCTGCTGGCGAAGTGGGGCCGCATCCGCGAACTGCGTGATGCGGTGAACAAGGACATCGAGGCCCTGCGCGCTGAGGGCCAGGTCGGCTCCTCGCTGCAAGCCAATGTGACGCTGGCGGTGCCGCCGGCGGACTATCCACTGCTGGCCAGCCTGGGCGACGATTTGAAGTTTGCCTTCATCACGTCTGCTATTGAATTAATAGCTGATGACGCACTGTCCATCAGGGTCAAGCCCAGTTCTGACACCAAATGTGAGCGCTGCTGGCACTACCGCGCTGATGTCGGTCATGATGCTGCGCACCCGACGCTGTGCGGCCGCTGCACCAGCAATCTGTTCGGCGCCGGCGAGTCAAGAAAGTTTGCCTGATGGCCAAGACCACCTTTGGAACCCACTCCGCCAGCTTGTATCCGTGGCTGGGCCTGGCCCTGATTCTGCTGATCGCCGATCAGTTCACCAAGGTGCTGATCCTTGGCTACTACCAGCTCGGTGACGCGACCTTCGTCACCAGTTTTTTCAACATCGTGCGGGTGCACAACAGCGGCGCGGCCTTTTCCTTCCTGGCCTCGGCCTCCGGGTGGCAGCGCTGGTTCTTCACCATCCTGGGTATTGCAGCCGCACTGTTTATCCTGTGGATGCTGAAGTCCCACTCCGGCCAGAAGCTGTTTTCGTTTGCGCTGGCCTGCATCCTGGGCGGCGCCGTTGGCAATGTCATCGACCGCATGATGCACGGCTACGTGGTGGACTTCCTCGACTTCCACTACGCCGGCTGGCATTTCCCCGCCTTCAACATTGCCGACAGCGCCATCACCATCGGCGCGATCTGCCTGATCCTGGATGAGTTGTTGCGGGTCAAAAGAAGCTGAATGCGCCCCCACGCTTTTCACTGCGTGTAATGCTGCCCCCCGAGGGGGCCAATTTTCCTTGGGCCAGCCCCGGCGGAAAATTCCGCCCGGTGCTCCAAGTGTCGAAGGATGCCAACAAACGGCAGGTGGGCGTTATAGTGATTCCTAGTTTATGAAGCATCTGTTGAATCTGCTGGCAGCCATTGCGCTGCTGGTCTGGGGCACCCACCTGGTCAGAACCGGCATCCTGCGCGTGTTCGGTGCCAATTTGCGCCACATCCTCGCGCGCAGCGTGGGCAACCGCTTCACGGCGGCCCTGTCGGGCATCGGCGTCACGGCGCTGGTGCAGTCCAGCACCGCCACCGCCCTGATCACTTCTTCCTTCGTGGGCCAGGGCCTGATGACCCTGCCGGCCGCGCTGGCGGTGATGCGCGGCGCCGACATCGGGACAGCCCTGATCGCTGTGGTGTTTTCATTTGACCTGTCCTGGCTGTCGCCGCTGCTGATCTTTGTCGGGGTGGTGCTGTTCATCCCGCGCCAGGCCTCGACCATCGGACGTGTCGGCCGCATCCTCATCGGTCTCGGCCTGATGCTGCTGGCCCTCCGGCTGGTGACCGACTCCACCGTGGTGCTGACGCAATCGCCGGCCGTGAAAGCGCTGTTTGCGTCCGTCGGCAGCGATCTCCTGCTGGAGATCACACTGGGCATGGCACTGGCCGTGATTTCCTACTCCAGCCTGGCGGTGGTGCTGCTGATCGCCACGCTGGCAGCCTCCGGCGGCATCCCGCTGGATGTCGCACTCGGCATGGTGCTGGGTGCCAATCTGGGCAGCGGTGTGCTGGCGGTGCTGACGACGGCGAAATCGTCCATCGAAACCCGCCAGGTGCCCATCGGCACGCTGGCTTTCAAGATCATGGGGGTGATGGTCTCGGCACCTTTTGTCGGCCTGTGGATCAGCCACGTGCTGCCCTTCCTGGGCGACCGGGCCAGCGCCGTGGTGCTGTTTCACCTGAGTTTCAATATTGTGGTCGGTGTCGCCTTCATCGGCCTGACCAACCCGGTCGCGCGCTGGACGCAGAAGCTCCTGCCCAAGGCCGACACACCGCTCGTCAGCACCCGGCCCAACCACCTGGACCCGTCGGCGCTGTCCACCCCTTCTCTCGCCATTTCCAATGCGGCGCGCGAGGCCCTGCACCAGGCCGACGTGGTGGAAAGCATGCTGCTCGGGGTGCTGGAGGTTATCCGCAGGAACGACCTGCAACTCGCAGAAACCCTGCGCAAGCTGGACGACACCGTTGATTCGCTGTACTCGGCCATCAAGTATTACCTGACCAAAATTTCGCGCGAGGCGCTGGCTGAGGAAGAAAGCCGCCGCTGGACGGACATCATCAGCTTCACCATCAACATGGAGCAGATCGGCGACATCATCGAGCGCGTGCTGATCGACATCGAGGACAAGAAGATCAAGCCGGGGCGGAATTTCTCCGAAGCCGGCATGGCTGAAATTTGCGAGCTGCACGCGCGCCTGATCGACAACCTGCGCTTGAGCATGAGCGTGTTTCTGAACGGCAGTGTGCGTGATGCACAAAAACTCCTGGAAGAAAAAGCGCGCTTCCGCGATCTGGAGCGCGCCTACGCAAGCACGCACTTGGGCCGGCTTTCAGAGCGCACCGCCCAGAGCATGGAGACCAGTTCGCTGCACATCGACCTGATCAGTGACCTCAAGCGCATCAACTCGCACATCTGCTCGATTGCCTATCCCATCCTCGATTCGGCCGGCGCACTGGCACCCAACCGCCTGCGCCAGAGTGTGCTGCTCGATGACCAGGCCGGCTGACCGGCGCCGGGCCGCCTGCCCATGAACCCCAACGCCGACCAGCTCTGGAAAGCGCCGCGCTGGGCCCTGGCGGCCTTGCTGGCCGTGTTGGGCATGCTGGGCCCGTTTTCCATCGACACCTACATCCCGGCGTTTTCGGGCATCGCCGGTTCTCTGGGCGCCACGCCGGTCGAGATGCAGCAAACACTGTCGGCCTACCTGTTTGGTTTTGCCTTCATGAATTTGTTCCACGGCGCGCTGGCCGACAGCTTCGGGCGCCGCCCGGTGGTGCTGTGGGGCATCGCCGTTTTCACGGCCGCATCGGCCGGCTGCGCGCTGTCACAAAGCATCGGCCAGCTGGTTTTTTTCCGGGCCCTGCAGGGCCTGTCCACCGGCGCCGGGATTGTGGTCTCGCGCGCCGTGATCCGCGACATGTTCCCGCCGGCCCAGGCGCAAAAGGTCATGAGCCAGGTGACGATTTATTTTGGCGTTGCGCCGGCAGTTGCGCCCATCATCGGTGGCTGGCTGTTCGTGCACCTGAACTGGCATGCGATCTTCTGGTTTCTCACTGGCGTCGGCGTGCTGCTGTGGACCGCCAACTACCGGTTGCTGCCCGAAACACTGCATGTGACCCAGCGCCAGCCCTTTAACGTCAAACACCTGATGCGCGGCTACTGGCAGCTTGGCTCCAGCGCGCGGTTTTTCCTGCTGGCGCTGGCCAGCGGCGTGCCCTTCAATGGCATGTTCCTCTATGTGCTGGCCGCACCCGAATTCCTGGGTTCACACCTGAAGCTGGCGCCCACGCAATTTTTCTGGTTTTTTGTGCTGACCATTTCCGGCATCATGGCCGGCGCCTGGCTCAGCGGGCGCCTGGCCGGAAACATCGCACCCAAGCAGCAGATCCGCCACGGCTTTGTGATCATGCTGGTCGTCGCCGTGCTGAACCTCATCGCCAACCTGCTGTTCAAGGCGCATGTGTCCTGGGCGCTGTTTCCGATTGCGGTGTTCGCCTTCGGCTGGGCGCTGATGGTGCCGGTGGTGACCTTGCTGGTGCTGGACCTCTACCCCGAACGGCGCGGCATGGCCTCGTCGCTGCAGGCCTTCATCGGTTCCACCGCCAACGGCATCGTGGCCGGTGTGATTGCGCCGCTGATCATGCATTCCACCGTGGCATTGGCGGCGGTCTCGCTGCTGATGATGGGTATCGGGCTGCTGGCCTGGGTTTACCTGCACCACCGGTGGCCCGAGATCGGCAGGGTGTAGAGCCCTCTTGCTGCCAGGGTGTCACGCCAGCAGCGCAGCCTGGATCAGCGCGGCTTCGCTGGTGAATTCATGGGCGTGCATCTTCTCCAGCATCTCGCTTTCGTCCATCAGCACGAAGCGTTCGACTTCGCCGTCCTGATTCACCGGCACCAGCCCGTCCCGTACGGTGCAGTGGTACCAGTCAATGCGCTCGATCACATAGCCGGCGCCGCCACCATCGTCACACGGACGGCGGATATCGACATGGCCGCCTCGCACGATGCTGCGCAACTGGCCCAGCCGCAGGCCGGCCTCTTCCCAGGTTTCGCGCTCCAGTGCGCTTTCCAGGGTGTCGGCGGCGCTGATCATGCCGCCCATCAGCGTGTCCCACAGGCCGGGGTCGTTGGACTTGCTCCACGCGCGCTGCTGCACCCAGAAGCGGCCATCTTCGGCCCGCCCGATCAGGTGCACCGCCGTGGTAGCGATGCCCAGCACGCGAACCACGGCGCGCTCCACGCTGCCGACGCGCCGCCCCCGCGCGTCCCTCACCGCGAGCTGCTCATCGCGCCAGGCATGGGCCAGCCCGGCTTCGCGCAGGGCCAGCGCCAGGGCAGCCAGCGCGGCGGTCGCTTCCCCCCGCAAGTGCCACGCCGGGGCGCCCAGATGCTCTGTTTTTGATAGCTGCTTGCGCCCGTCGCATAAGGGCTGGAGGCTGATTTGGCTTAAAAAATCCGGTTCCACCGAGCC
>CAMLDT010000198.1 GCA_946479075.1 uncultured Polaromonas sp. | reverse complement strand
CAGCTTGAGCGCCGACAACCTGCTGGATGACAAGTACTACGAAAAAGTCTCCGGTGTCTCGCGCCAGAACTTTTACGGCGAACCGCGCAGGTTCGTGCTGGCGCTGAAGGCGCGTTACTAGGAGCACCCATGAGCACGACGCCTGTCCACATCGACGATGCACCGGCTTCTGTCCCCTGCGGTGACGCCGACGCCGAGGGCTACAGCCGCCACGGCTGGCTGCCGCGCGGCAACGCAGCGCTCAGCTACCGGCTTGGCGTGGCATCGCGCACGCTGGCCGCCATCGCCGGCGGCTACGCACTGTCGGCGCTGGTGGCCACGGTGTCGGCGATCTACTTCCCCGCTGCACGGGCCGAGGCGGCGATCTTCGGCATGCTCGTTTCGTTTGTGATCTACACGCTGGCGGTGATGTGGGTGTTTGCCGTGCGCAACGCATGGCGCGCCTGGCTGGGCCTGCTGCTGCCCGCCCTTCCGCTGTCGCTGGCGGTGGTTTTTCACCTGTATGTCCGGAGCAGCTCATGAAGGAAGGCTTTCGCCAGTCCATGAACTGGGTGCACACCTGGAGCGGCCTGCTGGTCGGCTGGGTGCTGTTCATGGTGTTTGCGGCCGGTACCGCCAGTTATTACCGCGACGAGATCACGCTCTGGATGAAGCCCGAGCTGCACCAGGCGGCCTCAAGCCTGCTGCCGCAAGCCGGCGTCGTGGACAAGGCCGTCGCCGCGCTGCAGCAGCGCGCACCCACCGGGCAGCGCTGGTTCATCACGCTGCCCACCGAACGCGAACCCGGCGTGCGTGCCACCTGGTCGGGCGCGCCGCTTGCCAAAGGCGCAGCCGGGCCGCCGCTGGAGCCCGGTGTCACGCGCCGCGGCCGCTTCTACAGCGCCGTGCTGGACCCGGCCACAGGCCAACCGCTGGCGGCCACCCGTGAAACGCGCGGCGGCGAGTTTTTCTATCGCCTGCACTTTGACCTGCACTACATGCCGGCGCTGTGGGCGCGCTGGATCATCGGCTTTTGCGCGATGTTCATGCTGGTGGCCATCGTCACCGGCATCGTCACGCACCGGCGCATCTTTGCCGACTTCTTCACCTTCCGCCCGAAGAAGGGTCAACGCAGCTGGCTGGACGCGCACAACGCCACCGCCGTGCTGGCCCTGCCCTACCACCTGATGATCACCTACACCGGTCTTGTCACGCTGATGCTGATGTACATGCCTTTCGGCCCGCAGATCACCTACAAAGGCGACCCGCAGGCCTTCATCGCCGAGGTGTTCCCGGCCAGCGGACCGCGTGATCCCAAACCTTCGGGCATGCGCGTGCCGCTGGCCCCGATGGCCCCGCTGATGGCGCAGGCCGAGCAGCGCTGGGGGGCGGACAGCGTTGACCGCATCACCGTCAACAACCCCGGCGATGCGCTGGCCACCGTCACGCTGTCGCGCAAGGGGGACCACGACATGTCCTCGTCACAGCCCGCCCTGGTTTTCAGCGGGACCGACGGCAAGCTGCTCAGCGAGGTGGGCGAGGACCGCGGCGCGGTCATCACCACCCGCAGCGTGTTGTACGGCCTGCACCAGGGCCGCTTCAGCGGGCCACTGCTGCGCGGCCTGTTCTTCCTGTCGGGGCTGGCCGGCTGTGTCATGGTGGCCACCGGCTTGCTGCTGTGGGCCGTCAAGGAACGCAACAAGTACACCAAGGTCGTCGCCCAAGGTGGCCGTGTGGGCTGGGGCTCGCGCCTGGTGGACGGGCTGAACGTGGGCGCCATCGCCGGCCTGATGATTGCCATGCCGGCCTTCTTCTGGGCCAACCGCCTGCTGCCTGTGGCCATGGCCGGGCGCGGGCAGGCCGAGATCAACCTGTTCTTTGGTGTCTGGGCGGTCGCCGCCGTCGCCGGCCTGGCCTGGCCGTCGCGCCGCATGTGGGTGGCGCAGCTGGGCCTGGCGGGCCTGCTGTTCAGTGCCATCCCGCTGCTCAATGCAGCCACCACCGACACGCACCTGGGGGTGTCCATCCCGGCCGGCCTGTGGGCGGTGGCCGGCGTTGACCTGGGCTGCCTGGCCCTGGGCGCGGCCTTGCTGCTGTGCGCGGCGTGGCTGGGCCGGCGCAAGCCCTCCGCCGCAAAACGCGCGGCGCCGGCGCGCCTGACACGGGAGCCGGCGCTGTGAGCGCGTGGCCGCTGGCGGTCAGCGCCTGGTGCACCGCGTTTTCGGGGTTTGCGGCCCTGGGGCTGGCGATGGATCGCCACCACGAAGACAGTTATGGCCGCGGCAGCTCGCCGGGCCGGCGCGGGCCCTGGCTGCAGACGGCCGGCGCAGTCGGCCTGATGCTGTCGTTGGCTGCCTGCCTGGCCCTCTACGGACCGGCACAGGGCTGGGTGTTGTGGTTGGGCATGCTGACGGCCGGTGCGCTGGGTGTCGTCGGCGTGCTCAGTTATGCGCCCCGTCGCGCTGCGCGTCTGGCCGTGATGAGTGGTGCCCTAGCGGCCATGGCGGCGGTGCTGGCGCTTCAGGCCTTGCTGCCGGGCTGAACACCCGGCTGGCGTGCGGTCTTTACCGCAAATTCACCGCGGCGACCACCGCGCTTCCACTACAATGCAAATAGTAATGATTCTCATAAAGAATGACGCCAGCCCGCGGGCCGGCGCCAACTGATGGCCTGATGGCGTGATGCCGCTTTTTTCATGAACCCTGCCGCAATGCCCTCTCCTTCCACCTTGCAGACCGCCGTGTTGCTGGCCGACCTGGCGCCCAACCGGGACACCACCATCGTCAGCCTGACGGCAGCGCAGGGCGAGGACGAGGCCTCGGGCCTGTTGCAGCGGCTGGCAGAACTGGGCTTCATGCCCGGCGAAAACATCCGGGTGTTGCGGCGCGGCCCGGGCGGGCGCGAACCGATTGCAGTGCAGGTCGGCGACACGGTGTTTGCGCTGCGCCGCCATGAGGCCAGCTGCGTGCAGGTGAAGGCGCTGACATGAGCCACCTGACGAGGGGCCCCGGCCAAGCCGGGGATCGGCAGCAGGCGAATGTCAGCAGGGAGCCGACCCCTGCTCGCCACTTGATCCATGACCTGGTGGGAGGCGACGCATGACAGCCGCTACGCCCCTGTCCCCTGCCGCGCTGCCGCGCATCGCCCTGGTCGGCAACCCGAACTGCGGCAAGACCGCGCTGTTCAACCTGCTGACGGGCGCGCGCCAGAAGGTCGCCAATTACGCCGGCGTCACCGTCGAGCGCAAGGAGGGCCGGACCCGCCTGCCCGATGGCCGCGAGCTCGCGGTGATGGACCTGCCGGGCGCCTACAGCCTGAACCCGGCCACCACCGATGAGGCCGTCACGCACGACGTGGTGATGGGCCTGCGCGAGGGCGAGGATCGCCCGGACGGCATCATCGCGGTGGTTGACGCCACCAACCTGCGCATGAACCTGCGCCTGGTGCTGCAGTTGCGTGCGTTGGGCCGGCCCATGGTGCTGGCGCTCAACATGATGGACGTGGCGCGTGCGCGCGGCCTGCAGATCGATATCGCACGCTTGTCGGCCGAACTCGGCATGCCGGTGATTGAAACCGTGGCGGTGCACAACCCCTGGTTTGCCGCCTGGCGCGGCAAGCAAAACGACAGCGGGCGTGACGCCCTGCTGCAGGCGGCCCAGCAAGCCTTCTACGCCGGCAATGACAAGCCTTTTGAGCATTTTGTGCCTCCAGCCCCCGTCCCGCCTGCGTCTCCAGCTATCAATCCCATAGCATCGAGCGCGCAGGAAACGGCTGAGCTGCAAGCCCAGGTACGCGCCATCCTGGCGGCCGCCGTGCCCAACGCAGGCCAGGTCAAACGTTTCAACCACCGCGTCGATGCCCTGGTGATGCACCCGGTGGCCGGCCTGCTGCTGCTGGCCACGGTGCTGTTTTTGATCTTCCAGGCGGTGTTTGCCTGGGCCAATTTGCCGATGGACCTGATCAAGGATGGTGTGGCGGGGGCCGGCACGCTGATCCAGGAACACATGGCGCCCGGCTTGCTGCAAAGCCTGCTGGTGGACGGCATCGTCGCCGGTGTCGGCGGCGTGCTGGTGTTCCTGCCGCAGATCGTGATCCTGTTCTTTTTCATCCTGATGCTGGAAGACTCGGGCTACCTGCCGCGCGCCGCTTTCCTGCTGGACAACGTCATGGGCAAGGTCGGCCTGTCGGGCCGTGCTTTCATCCCGCTGCTGTCGAGTTTTGCCTGCGCCATTCCCGGCATCATGGCCACCCGCACCATCCCGCACTGGCGCGACCGCCTGGCCACCATCATGATCGCGCCGCTGATGACCTGCTCGGCCCGGCTGCCGCTGTACGCGCTGCTGATCGGCGCGTTCATTCCGGAGCGCCAGGTCGGCGTTTTCAACCTGCAGGGCCTGACGCTGTTTGCGCTGTACGTGATGGGCATCGTCTCGGCCATGGCCGTGGCCTGGGTCTTCAAGCGCACCTGGGCCAAGAGCAGCTACCAGCCGCTGATGCTGGAGCTGCCGCCCTACCGTGTGCCGAATTTGCGCAACCTGTTGCTGGGCCTGTGGCAGCGGGTGGAAATTTTCATGCGGCGTGTGGGCACCATCATTTTTTCGCTGATGGTGGTGCTGTGGTTCCTGTCCACCTTCCCCGGCCCGCCCGACGGCGCCACCGGCGCGGCCATCCAGTACAGCTTTGCCGGCATGATCGGCAAGGCGCTGGAAGTGGTGTTTGCGCCCATCGGTTTCAACTGGCAGATCTCGATTGCGCTGGTGCCCGGCATGGCCGCCCGTGAGGTCGCGGTCGGCGCCCTCGGCACGGTGTATTCGCTGTCTGCCGCCGGTGACGACGCCGCGGTGGCGCTGGCCCCGCTGATCGCCCAGAGCTGGTCCACGGCCACCGCCTACTCGCTGCTGGCCTGGTATGTGTTTGCGCCGCAGTGCATCTCGACGCTGGCCGTGGTCAAACGCGAGACCAACTCCTGGCGCTACCCGCTGCTGATGGCCGCCTACCTGTTTGCGCTGGCCTATGCCGCCTCGTTTGTCACCTACCGCGCCGTGCTGGCGCTGACGGCCTGATCATGCTGCAGGACCTTGTGGTTTACGCCGTGGTCGCCCTGTGCACCCTCTATTCGGTCTGGATGTTCCTGCCGGCCGGGCCGAAGCGCCGCCTGGCGCGCACCCTCATGCGCCTGTCGCCACGGTTGGCCGCGTCGCGCCACCTGCAGAAGGCGGCAGCCGATGCCGGCGCCTGCGGTTCCGGCTGCGACCACTGCGGCAGCAACCCGGCCGCGCCGGTGCGCGAGCACAAGGTGCAGATGTTCCGCCGCCGCTGAGCCGAGTCCACATGCAAGCAACCCCCGACAAAGCCAGGCGCGCCTGGTGGCTCAAGAACCTGCACGAGTGGCACTGGATCAGCGCCGCGCTGTGCCTGGTCGGCATGCTGCTGTTCAGCATCACCGGCTTCACGCTCAACCACGCCGGCCAGATCGAGGCGCGCCCCAGCGTGGTGTCGCAACGTGCCGTCCTGCCCGAGCCGCTGCTCGCCGGGCTGAAGCAGGCCGCCGCCGGCGCTGCGGGCAAAAAGACATCACCGCTGCCACCGGCGGTGCAGGCCTGGGTGTTGAAGCAATGGTCGCTGGACACCGCCGGCCGGCCCGCCGAATGGTCGCCCGACGAGGTGTACCTGTCGCTGCCGCGGCCGGGCGGCGACGGCTGGCTGCGCCTGAGCCTGGACGGCGGCGAGGCCGAGTACGAAATCACCGACCGCGGCTGGATTTCCTATTTCAACGACCTGCACAAAGGCCGCCATGCCGGTGTGGCCTGGAGCTGGTTCATCGACATCTTTGCCGCGGCCCCGCTGGTGTTTTCGCTCACGGGCCTGTTCATCCTGAAGATGCACGCGGCCAAACGCGCGCTGACCTGGCCGGTGGTCGGCCTGGGCCTGCTGGCGCCGGTGCTGCTGGCCATCCTGTTTATTCATTGAAGGAGTTGATACATGCACATCCGTTATTCCCTCGCGCTGGGCACCATGCTGGGCACGCCGGCATTTGCCGCCGGCCTGGGTGTCAACGTCGAGATTCCGCGGCTCAATGTGGCCGAGTACCACCGCCCCTATGTCGCGGTCTGGGTCGAGCGCGATGACCAGAGCGTCGCCGGCACCCTGGCCGTGTGGTACGAGGTCAACCACAAAAACGCCGAAGGCACCAAGTGGCTCAAGGACATGCGCCAATGGTGGCGCCGCACCGGCCGCGAGCTGCAGTTGCCGATTGACGGCGTGACCAGCCCGACCCGGCCCGCCGGCAAGCACCAGATCAACGTCACCGAAGGCAGCAAGGCCCTGAGCGCCCTGCCCCCCGGCGCCTACAAGCTGGTGGTCGAGGCCGCGCGTGAAGTCGGCGGCCGCGAACTGGTGACGATTCCCTTCCAGTGGCCGGCCAAAAAGGCCGAGCAACTGCAGGGTCA
>CAMLDT010000197.1 GCA_946479075.1 uncultured Polaromonas sp. | reverse complement strand
TGAACATGCGGTACGGCTCGGTCACGCCCTTGGTGATCAGGTCGTCCACCAGCACACCGAGGTAGGCTTCGTCGCGCTTGGGCAGCCAGGCGTCTTTCCCCTGGCATTGCAGGGCGGCGTTGATACCGGCGAACATGCCCTGGGCTGCGGCCTCTTCATAACCCGTGGTGCCGTTGATCTGGCCGGCGAAAAACAGGCCCCCGATCTGGCGGGTTTCAAAACTGGACTTCAGCGACCGCGGGTCAAAGTAGTCGTATTCGATGGCGTAGCCGGGGCGCAGGATGTGCGCGTTTTCCATGCCTGCCATGGAGCGCACCAGCTCGTACTGGATGTCAAAAGGCAGACTGGTCGAGATGCCGTTGGGGTAAATCTCGTGCGTGCTCAAGCCTTCGGGCTCCAGGAAAATCTGGTGGCTTTCCTTGCCGGCGAAGCGGTTGATCTTGTCCTCCACGCTCGGGCAGTAGCGCGGCCCCACGCCATCGATCTTGCCGGTGAACATCGGGCTGCGGTCAAAACCGGAGCGGATGATCTCGTGGGTGCGTTCATTGGTGTGCGTGATCCAGCAGGGCATTTGCTGCGGATGTTGGATCTGCCCACCCATGAAGCTGAACACCGGCACCGCGCCGGGCGTGCCGCCAGGCATGCCGTCGCCCGGCTGCACCGTGCATTTGCTGAAGTCGATGCTGCGCCCGTCGATGCGCGGCGGCGTGCCGGTTTTCAGCCGGCCCTGCGGCAGCTTGAGTTCTTTCAGGCGCGCGCTCAGCGACACCGCCGGCGGGTCACCCGCCCTGCCCGCCGCATAGTTCTGCAGCCCGACATGGATCTTGCCGTCCAGAAAGGTCCCGGCCGTCAGCACCACGGTGCGCGAGCGGAACTTGATACCGACCTGCGTCACGGCACCCACCACCCGGTCGCCCTCGACCATCAAATCGTCCACCGCCTGCTGGAACAGCCAGAGGTTAGGCTGGTTCTCGATCATGCGGCGGATGGCCGCCTTGTACAACACGCGGTCGGCCTGCGCGCGCGTCGCGCGCACGGCCGGGCCCTTGGAGCTGTTGAGGATGCGGAACTGGATGCCGCCCTCGTCGGTGGCCAGCGCCATCGCGCCGCCCATGGCATCGACTTCCTTGACCAGGTGGCCCTTGCCGATGCCGCCTATGGACGGGTTGCAGCTCATCTGGCCCAGGGTCTCGATGTTGTGGGTCAGCAGCAGGGTCTTGCAGCCCATGCGCGCCGAAGCCAGCGCAGCCTCGGTGCCGGCATGGCCGCCACCGACCACGATCACGTCAAATTCTTGCGGGTAAAACATAGGGGTCTTCTTCAGCCTTCAGGCTTCTATCAGTTCAGTCTTCAGGCCGACAGCCGCCGCCGCCTGGGCCTGGCGCCGGTCGGCGGTGACAAAAAGATCCACATTGGCAGCCTGGGCGCTGCCAATGTGCAGTGCATCCATGCCGCGCAGGGTCGCCAGCCGCATCGCAGCAATGGCATACCGTTCGACGGGCGACGACAGGGGCATCACGGTGAGTTCGTCAAAGTCGCTGTGGATGGCCGCGAGAATGCGTTCGTATTCTTCATCGTTGAACAGGCGCTCACGCCATTGCCGGGTAAGGGCTGACGCCACTTCCGCCTTGCAGTGCGCCGAAGCGGTGATGCGGCTGGCCCTGGCCTGCAGCGTCAGCACCTGCGCGACCCCGGTCTCGCCGGAGTAGCGTTTGAAAATCGCCGAAGCGTCAAACAGGATATTCATGGCAGGCCTGTCACCAGCCGCTCTCGCGCTCTTCGATGATCATCTGCGCGCCGGTCTTTTCGGGCTTGCGCAAGTAATTCAGCGGTTCGATGGGCCGCTTCCAGCTGGGCAGTTTTGCAGGCTCTTCTGCCACCACCGGCACCAGCTGCGCCACCGGTTTGCCATGGCGCAAAATGCGCACGGTTTCGCCCTGCTCGACCAGATCAAGCGTGGCAGAAGCATTGGCGCGGAACTCACTGAGGGGAATGGAGTGCATTTTGTACAAATTCAATGTTTTGTACATTTTACCCGGTTTTCCGGGAGGGCCGCTGGCTCTTGCCTGCTCGTGGTGAAATCAGGCCATGTCCACGCCCCCCAAACTCCTGATCTTTGCCGGCAGCACCCGCCAGGCTTCCTTCAACCGCCAACTCGCCCACGCCGCCGCCGCCCTGGCGCGTGAAGCCGGCGCCGAGGTCACCCACATCGAGCTGGCCGACTTCGACATCCCGATGTACAACGCCGACCTGGAAGCCCAAGGCACCCCGGCCGACGTGATGAAACTCAAGCAGATCCTGTTCGAACACCCCGGCTGGATCATCTGCTCGCCCGAGTACAACGGCAGCTACACCGCCCTGCTGAAAAACACCATCGACTGGGTCTCCAGCCCGGTCAGGGGCGACCCGTCCTGGCAGGAGGGCTTCAAGTCCTTCAACGGCAAGGTCGTGGGCATGCTCAGCGCCTCACCCGGCGCGCTGGGTGGGTTGCGCTCGCAAAGCCACCTCGCGCCGCTGCTGCTCAACGCGCAATGCTGGGTCGCGCCCAAAGCCTTCGCGCTGGGCCACGCTGGCGATGCGTTTGATACAGAGGGCAAACTTGTCAACGAAAAACACCGCAGCAGCGTGCGTGCCGTGATCGAGCAGGTGCTGGATGCCAGCCGCCGTTTGAATGAATAAATCGGCCTCCAGCCCTTGCTGGGCGTGCATGACCAGCTCTTTTATTGATAGCAAATGGTGATGAACTGCCGCCCCGGCTGCGGCGCCTGCTGCATCGCACCGTCCATCAGCTCGCCGATTCCCGGCATGCCCCAGGGCAAGCCGGCCGGGGTGCGCTGCGTGCAGCTTGACGACGCCAATGCCTGCCGAATCTTCGGCCGGCCTGAGCGGCCGGCGGTGTGTGGGCAACTGATGCCGTCGGCGGAAATGTGCGGCGCAAGCGCCACGGCAGCGATGGTGTGGCTCACGTCGCTGGAGCTGGCGACGGCACCTCAGCGGTCATCCGGGATCTGATCCAACACGGCATTTCAGCCACCGGGTCCATGCGCACGCCGCGTCAGGCAGCAGCGCCTTGCACGAGGGGACAAGTGTGTCGCTGCCGCACTAGAATAAGTATCAAATCAAGCCTGAGCCCTTGTCCCACAAGCGTCAGCAGCTCCTGATTTCATAGCGTACCCTGGCACCGCCAACATTCCAAGGAGACAAACACCATGCACATCCCATCCCTGAAAGAAGTGGTCAGCGCTGAAGAATGGCAGTTGCGCTGCGAGCTCGCCGCCTGTTACCGGCTCACCGCGCTGTACGGCTGGAGCGACCTGGTGTTCACCCACATCAGCGCCAAGCTGCCAGAGTCGGTCAGCGGCGCGGGCCAGCATCATTTCCTGATCAATCCCTACGGCCTGATGTTCGACGAGATCACCGCGTCCAGCCTGGTCAAGGTTAACGAGAAGTGCAACAAGGTCATCGACTCGCCCTTTCCGGTCAACCCCGCCGGCTTTGTGATCCACAGCGCCGTGCATGAAGCCCGTGCCGATGCCGGCTGCGTCATGCACACCCACACCCGGGCCGGGGTTGCTGTCAGTGCGCAGAAGTGCGGCGTGTTGCCGATCAGCCAGCAATCGACCTTTGTGTTGGGCTCGCTGGCGTATCACGACTATGAAGGCGTGGCCTTCCGCGACGACGAAAAGCCGCGCCTGCAGGCCGACCTGGGCAAGGCCAACTTTCTGATGCTGCGCAACCATGGCCTGCTGGTGGTCGGCAAGACCGTCCCCGATGCCTTCCTCAGCATGTACACCTTCGAAAACACCTGCCGCATCCAGCTCGACGCGCAGGCCGGCGGCGAGCTGATCCCGGTCAATCCGCAAATCGTCAAGGGTGTGGCCGAAGCCATGCGGGTGCAAACCGGCGGCATGGGCGGCGCCTTTGTCTGGCCCTCACTGATCCGCAAGCTGGAAAAGCTCGACCCCAGCTACCGCGACTGAACGGCGCGGCCCCGCTTCAGGCGATAACCGGATCCGCCAGAGGATCGGGCTGGGAGGAAACCCGGGCAGACAAGGCGTCGCCCGCGCGAATGTCGCCCTGCTCGATGGTCAGCTCCTTGCGCAGCATGGTGACGCCGCCAAAAATGGTGGCAAAAGCGACATCCTTGGCGTCACGCCCGGTGCCTATGCGCACCAGCCGGTCGATGGGCGCCATGCGCGTGGGATCAAACATCACCCAGCGGTTGTCGAGCCAGGCTTCAAACACCGCATGGAAATCCTGGGGCGGCTCGTCGAAATACACATAACCCACCACCAGCCGCGCAGGAATGTTCAGCGCGCGGCACAGCGTGATGCCCAGATGCGCAAAGTCACGGCAGACACCGGCACGCTGCACAAAGACCTCCTGCGCGCTCGTGGTCGAGGTGCTGAAGCCGGGCAGGTAAAGAATGGAGTCGTGAATCCAGCTTTCGATGGCGCGAACCCGTGACAGCCCGAGCGGCAAATGGCCAAAAAGCTGCTGCGCGGCGCGGCTCATCACATCGGATTCGCAGTACCGGCTGGGCATCAGGTAATGCATCACCTCGTCGGGCACCGCAGTCACCGGTACTTCGTCCAGGTGCAGGGGAACCGGCGGGTGGTGCAGCTCCACCTGCGCGTGGTAATTGACCGAAAGCAACCCACGCGGTGCATCCAGCCGGAAGAAACGATTGCCATTGCGCTCGTCGCAAAAGTGGCGCACCTTCACGCTGGGTGTGACCGTCAGCCGCTCCTCGACCACCTTGTGGCTGTCGTGAAAGGACGCCTCGATGTTGAACAGGAAATGCGTGGGGCTCACCACGTCATAGTCAAGCAGGCAATCAACGGTCGCGGTGTGCATCGGTCACTTTGTCGGTCGGGGTGTCGGGGTTGTCTGTCGCACCGGAAGGCGGCTGGCCGGAAGAAAACCAGCTTTTGCAGGTCACCCACATCACATGGGCGCCGCGCTCCAGCGTGTCCACCGCCAGATCGCGCCGGTTGCGCGCCTTCAGCCGCGCGACCAGCAGCAACTGCGCCACGCTGGCGCGCTTTGCACTGTCGCGCGACACCGCCGTGCCGGGATCGGCCTGCGGTTCACGCTTGTCGGCGGGATTGGTCACACCCTGCGGCCACGCAAGCATGGTCTGCATTTATTTAAGGACCTTTTTCACCGCCCCGACGCCCAGCGCCGCCAGCACGACGAACACCACGGCCAGGATCAGGAACAGGCCAAACAGGATCTTGGCAATGCCCGCAGAGCCGGCAGCAATGCCGCCAAAGCCCAGGGCACCAGCGATCAGGGAAATGATCGCAAAAATGATGGCGTACTTCAGCATCGGGTTCTCCTTGAAGAGGCGCAACTTGCCCCTAAAAACAATGGTGTGATCTTAGGAGCGGCTTCGGCAGCGCCGAATCAGCGCCCCGCGCGACGCCCTGTAGGACAAGGCCAGATCGCAACATTTCGCTCCTGTTTTAATAGCTGATTACGCTTGACTGGCGGGGGCTGAAGGACTTTTTTGCCTGAAAGCAGGCTCCCGGCGGCACAGCCCGGCCGGCGCGCCTGCATGAAAAGCCGCCAGGCGCTAGGATCGCAGCCTGGGCGACGCGGCGTCGCCCTGCGGCATCCACACCAACCAGGACACTTTCCATGAAACTTTATTACTCACCCGGCGCCTGCTCCCTGTCCCCCCACATCACGCTGCACGAATCCGGCCTGAAATTCGAGCACCTGGCCGCCCCCACCAAAACCCATCAGCTTGACGACGGCACCGACTACTACACCATCAACCCCCTCGGTTATGTGCCGCTGCTGGAGCTGGATGACGGCACGCGCCTCACCGAAGGCCCGGCCATCGTGCAATACATCGCCGACCAGGTGCCCGACAAAAAGCTGGCGCCCGCCAACGGCACCGTGGCCCGCACGCAGATGCAGTCCTGGCTGAACTTCATCAGCACCGAGCTGCACAAGGGCTTCAGCCCGCTGTTCAACCCCGCCACACCGGCCGAGTACAAGTCCGCGGTCATCGACAAGCTGTTGTCGCGCCTGAAGTGGGTGGACGGCCAGCTGGCCGGCAAGCAGTACCTCATGGGCGATGCATTCAGCGTGGCCGACCCCTATCTGTTCACCGTGACCAACTGGGCGCCCCGCGTCGGCGTGGACATCACGGGCTTTGCCAACATCACGGCGTTTCGTGAGCGCATGGCGGCGCGGCCTGCGGTGCAGGCGGCCATGCGGCATGAAGGGTTGACCAAGTAAGCGGACTTGGGGCGTCACGCTGCGTCCCCGGTTCGCCCTTGGACAGTAGGCGCAACTCCCCACTCCCACCCCTAACCCCTCCCTCGCCCCGCTGGGCGATGGAGGGGGACTTCATGTGGCCGCGTGTGCTGCGCTCGCGTGCACACATGACCGTCTGTTGGGATTCCCGTCCTTGAAGCGCTTCGCGCTTCAAGGACTCCGGATTTTTGTCGCCGTGCTCGCTTCTTCCCCACCCTTCTGTATGCGCCGAGGAGCGCAGGGCCAGACGGATCAGGGCTGGCG
>CAMLDT010000196.1 GCA_946479075.1 uncultured Polaromonas sp. | reverse complement strand
ACGCCATGGGCTACGAGGCCGGCGACTTCAAGAAACCCATGGTCGGCGTGGCCAATGGCCACAGCACCATCACCCCCTGCAACAGCGGCCTGCAGAAGCTGGCCGACGCGGCGATTGCCGGCATCGAGGAAGCCGGCGGCAATGCGCAGGTCTTCGGCACCCCGACGATCTCCGACGGCATGGCCATGGGCACCGAAGGCATGAAGTATTCGCTGGTCAGCCGTGAAGTGATTTCGGACTGCATCGAGACCTGCGTGCAGGGCCAGTGGATGGATGGCGTGCTGGTGGTCGGCGGCTGCGACAAGAACATGCCCGGCGGCCTGATGGGCATGCTGCGCGCCAACGTGCCGGCGATTTATGTTTACGGCGGCACCATCCTGCCCGGCCACTACAAGGGCAAGGACCTCAACATCGTCAGCGTGTTCGAGGCCGTGGGCGAACATTCGTCGGGCCGCATGAGCGACGAGGACCTGCTGCAGATAGAGCGCCGCGCGATTCCCGGCACCGGCAGCTGCGGCGGCATGTATACCGCCAACACCATGTCCTCGGCCTTCGAGGCGCTGGGCATCTCCCTGCCCTACTCGTCCACCATGGCGAACCCGCACGACGAAAAAGCCAACTCGGCGAAAGAGTCGGCGAAAGTGCTGGTCGAGGCGATCCGCAAGAACATCAAGCCACGCGATATCGTCACCAAAAAATCGATTGAAAACGCTGTCGCCGTCATCATGGCCACGGGCGGCTCGACCAACGCCGTGCTGCATTTCCTGGCGATTGCGCATGCGGCCGGCGTGGACTGGACGATTGACGACTTCGAGCGTGTGCGGGTCAAAACGCCGGTGCTGTGTGACCTCAAACCTTCGGGCAAATACCTGGCGGTGGACCTGCACAAGGCCGGTGGCATTCCGCAGGTCATGAAAACCTTGCTGGCAGCCGGCCTGCTGCACGGCGACTGCCTGACGATTGAAGGCAAGACGATTGCCGAGGTGCTGAAAGACGTGCCGGACGCGCCACGCGCCGACCAGGACGTGATCCGTCCCATCGACAAGCCGATGTATGCGCAAGGCCACCTGGCGATCCTCAAGGGCAACCTCTCGCCCGAAGGTTGCGTCGCCAAGATCACCGGCCTGAAAAACCCGGTGATGACCGGCCCGGCGCGCGTTTTTGACGATGAGCAGTCGGCACTTGCCGCCATCCTGGCCGGCAAGATTGTGGCGGGCGACGTGATGGTGCTGCGCTACCTCGGCCCCAAGGGCGGTCCCGGCATGCCCGAGATGCTGGCACCGACCGGTGCACTGATCGGCGCCGGCCTGGGCGAAAGCGTCGGCCTGATCACGGACGGGCGCTTCTCCGGCGGCACCTGGGGCATGGTGGTCGGCCATGTCGCGCCCGAGGCGGCGGCCGGCGGCAACATTGCCTTCATCCAGGAAGGTGACTCGATCACCATCGACGCCAAGCAGCTGCTGCTGCAACTGAACATCGACGACGCTGAACTGGCCAAACGCAAGCAAGGCTGGAAAGCCCCCCTGCCACGCTACATGCGCGGCGTGCAAGCCAAGTTTGCCTTCAACGCCTCCAGCGCCAGCAAGGGCGCCGTGCTCGACGACTATTGAGGGCCTCAGCCCCATGAAAAAAGCCCCTGCAGAACTGCAGGGGCTTTTTTTTGGCCGGAGCGCAGCGAACGGCTCTTGTTCAAGCAGGCGCCACGGATCCGGCTTTGCCAGTCCGCAGGCGGAGCGCCCCCTTTTCCAGTGCAAGGGGCAGAGAGCTGCCGCAGGCTCGCAGTGAGCGGACGTGGGGCCCTATTTCCTCTTTTTGAGCATCCCCATCGCATCACGCTGCTTGTCGATGCGGTCCTGCTTGCGCTTGTCCATTTTTTCCATTTCCTTGCGCTTGGTATATCCGCTGGCGTCCGCCCACCACCACCAGGCCACAGCCAGGGCAAACGGCGTCAGGACCATCCACCAGGCAAGCGTGGCGACGAAACCGATTTCGAGGTATTTGAGCAGGATGCCGATGACACCGATGATGAGAAAAAGCATGAAAAACTCCTGTGGCGGCGGAAAACCCTCGGGGCGCAAGGTCAACTCACCGCACTACAATTGCGTTGATTGAATGTAACCGAAGCCACACTTCAAAACTCTTCCCACGAGGTCAACGATGAAACGTCTCTTTTTGGTGATCGCCACCCTTGCCGCCGGTGCGGTGGCCTCCACGCCGGCCATGGCCGACCTGCAGTTGGCGACCGCCAAAAACTGCATGGCCTGCCATGCCGTGGCGACCAAGCTGGTCGGTCCTTCATACAAGGACGTGGCCGCCAAATACGCCGGTCAAAAAGACGCTGTGGACAAACTGGCCACCAAGATCATGAAGGGTGGCGCAGGCGTCTGGGGGCCCGTGCCCATGCCGGCCAATGCGCAGGTCAATGCCGATGAAGCCAAGAAACTGGCCGCCTGGGTACTGACGCAGAAATAGGCTGGCCCCGCGCGCAAAAAAGCCCGCTTTTCGCGGGCTTTTTTCATGGCCAGCGCGGCTGGCGCGCCTCGGCTACTGCTTTTCAGACAGCTGGTCGAGAATGGCCGGATTCTCAAGCGTGGAGGTGTCTTGCGTGATGGCTTCACCTTTCGCAATGCCGCGCAGCAGACGTCGCATGATCTTGCCGCTGCGGGTCTTGGGCAGGTTGTCGCCGAAGCGGATGTCTTTCGGTTTGGCAATCGGCCCGATCTCCTTGCCGACCCAGTCGCGCAACTCCTTCGCAATCGCCTTGGCTTCATCGCCTGTGGGACGTGTGCGCTTGAGCACCACAAAAGCCACGATGGCTTCGCCGGTCAGGTCGTCGGGGCGCCCCACCACGGCGGCTTCAGCCACCAGCGCCGAATGCGACACCAGCGCGGACTCGATTTCCATGGTGCCCATGCGGTGGCCGGACACATTGAGCACGTCGTCGATGCGGCCGGTGATGCGGAAGTAGCCGCGGTCGGTGCTGCGCACCGCGCCGTCGCCCGCCAGGTAGTACTTGCCGCCCATCTCTTCGGGGAAATAACTCTTCTTGAAACGCTCGGGGTCGTTCCAGATGGTGCGGATCATCGAGGGCCAGGGCCGCTTGACCACCAGCATGCCACCGGAGCCGTTGGGCACGTCCTTGCCGACTTCATCGACGATGGCCGCCATGATGCCGGGCAACGGCAAGGTGCAGCTGCCGGGGACCAGCGGTGTCGCACCGGGCAGCGGCGTGATCATGTGGCCGCCAGTTTCGGTTTGCCAGAAGGTGTCCACCACCGGGCAGCGCTCGCCGCCGACGTTTTTGTAGTACCACATCCAGGCTTCTGGATTGATCGGTTCGCCGACTGAGCCGAGGATGCGCAGGCTGCTGAGGTCGGAACGCGCCGGGTGCACTTTCTCGTCGCCCTCTGCGGCCTTGATCAGCGAACGGATCGCCGTCGGCGCGGTGTAGAAAATCGTGACCTTGTGTTTTTCGATCATCTGCCAGAAACGGCCGGCGTTCGGGAAGGTCGGGATGCCCTCGAAGATCACCTGCGTGGCGCCGGCGGCCAGCGGGCCGTAAGCGACATAGGTGTGGCCGGTGATCCAGCCAATGTCAGCGGTACACCAGAACACATCGGAGGGCTGGATGTCGAAGGCCCAGTCCATGGTCAGCTTGGCCCACAGCAGATAACCGCCAGTGCTGTGCTGCACACCCTTGGGTTTGCCGGTGGAGCCGGAGGTGTAGAGGATGAACAGCGGATGTTCGGCGCCGACGAATTCGGGCTCGCAGGTCGCCGGCTGCCCGGCAACAAGGTCCTGCATCAGGCTGTCGCGACCGGCGACCATGTTGCAGGGCGTGGGCGTGCGCTGGTAGACGATGACGTTTTTGATCGACTCGCAGCCGCCCATGGCGATGCCTTCATCGACGATGGCTTTGAGCGGCAGCTCCTTGCCGCCGCGCAACTGGAAGTTGGCGGTGATGACGGCGACCGCACCGGCGTCCTGGATGCGCTCCTGCAGGCTCTTGGCGGAAAAGCCGCCGAACACCACCGAATGGGTCGCGCCTATGCGCGCGCAGGCCTGCATGGCCACCACACCTTCCACGGTCATCGGCATGTAGATGATGACGCGGTCACCCTTCCTGACGCCCTTGGCCTTGAGCGCATTGGCGAACTGGCAGACCTTGCCGTGCAATTCCTTGTAGGTGACGTTGGTCACCTTGCCATCATCGCTTTCGAAGATGATGGCTTTCTTGTTCTCGGTGGCGGTGCCGAGGTGCCGGTCCAGGCAGTTGTACGAGGCATTGAGTTCACCGTCGGCAAACCATTTGTAGAACGGCGCGTTCGACTCGTCCAGTGTCTGGGTGAAGGGTTTTTTCCAGCTCAGGTTCTCGCGCGCCAGCCGGGCCCAGAAGCCTTCGAAGTCTTTCTCGGCTTCCGCGCAGAGTGCGTTGTAGGCGTCCATGCCCGAAATGCGGGCGGATTTGGCAAGCTCGGGGTTGGGGAAGAAGACCCGGTTTTCAACCAGTGTGGACTCGATGGCAGATGAAGGCGCGTTCATGATGACTTGTCTCCTCGGGTTGTCATTGATGCGTGCTAATGTCAGGTTCAGCACTTACAGACCACTGACTGGCTGGAAGCTTACAAATTTAACCCGAAATCGTGCCCTGCGGACAGCCAGCCTACAATCCGCACTCCCGCAAAACCCTCCGCCCCATCCATGTCAGACCTCAAGCCCGCCACTCCCAAGGCCTCCCCGCTGCGCCCGATTCCCAACTTCATCTTTGCCAGCCGTTGGCTGCAGTTGCCGTTGTATGTGGGCCTGATCGTTGCACAGGGCGTGTATGTCTTTCACTTTCTGGTCGAGTTACTGCATTTGGTCGAAGCCGTTTTCGGCAGCCAGACTGCCCTGCAGGCGCTGGTCACCAGCATCGGCTACAAGACCTCGGCCCCGGTCACCACGCTGAACGAAACCGTCATCATGCTGGTGGTGCTGGCGCTGATCGACGTCGTCATGATCTCCAACCTGCTGATCATGGTGATCGTCGGCGGCTACGAGACTTTTGTCAGCCGCATGAACCTGGAAGGCCACCGTGACCAGCCCGAGTGGCTGAGCCATGTGAATGCTTCGGTGCTGAAGGTCAAGCTGGCGACTGCCATCATCGGCATCAGCTCCATCCACCTGCTGAAAACCTTCATCAACGCCGACAACTACACCGACCGGGTGCTGATCGCGCAGACGGTCATCCACATCACCTTCCTGCTGTCGGCCCTGGCCATCGCCTACACCGACAAGATCATGTCGGGCGTCGGGTCGCAGAAACACTGAACCTGCACCCGAGCGCAGCAGAAAGGGCCTTCTGGCCCTTTTTTTATGCCAAATCGGCCTGTAGCCCCCGTCCACACTGCGCAAACAGCTATAAATTCAATAGCAAATCATGACCGCCCAGTCATGTTCTTTGGCACCACCCACTGGTCGAACTGCTCGGCAGTGACATGGCCCGAAGCCACTGCCGCGTCGCGCAGGCTGCTGCCCTCCTTGTGCGCCTTCTTGGCAATGAAGGCCGCCTTGTCGTAACCGATGTGGGTATTGAGCGCCGTGACCAGCATCAGCGAACGGTCCACCAGCTCGGCAATGCGGTCACGGTTCGGCGCTATGCCGGCCGCGCAATGGTCGTTGAAGCTCGCCATGCCGTCGGCCAGCAGACGCACGCTCTGCAAAAAGTTGTGGGCGATCATGGGCCGGAACACATTGAGCTCGAAGTTGCCGGAGGCGCCACCGAAATTGATGGCCGCATCGTTGCCAAACACCTGGCAGCAGAGCATGGTCACGGCCTCGCTCTGCGTCGGGTTCACCTTGCCGGGCATGATGGACGAGCCCGGTTCGTTCTCGGGAATCGACAACTCGCCAATGCCGCTGCGCGGGCCGCTGGCCAGCCAGCGCACGTCGTTGGCAATTTTCATCATGCTCGCGGCCAGCGTCTTGAGCGCGCCGTGGGCATGCACCAGCGCATCGCAAGAGGCCATGGCCTCGAACTTGTTGGGCGCGGTCACAAAAGGCAGGCCGGTCAGGCGCGCCAGCTCGGCCGCCACCTGCTCGGCGTAGCCTTTGGGCGCATTCAGGCCGGTGCCGACGGCGGTGCCGCCCAGTGCCAGTTCGCACAGGTGGGGCAGAGCAGCACGCACATGTTTTTCACCGTGTTCAAGCTGGGCGACATAGCCCGAAAACTCCTGGCCCAGGGTCAGCGGCGTGGCGTCCTGCAAATGGGTGCGGCCGATCTTCACGATGCCGTCAAAGTCCACGGCCTTGCCGGCCAGCGTGGCGCGCAGTTTGGCAATCGCCGGCAACAGCTTGTGGGTGATTGCATCGACCGCTGCCACGTGCATGGCGGTCGGGAACACGTCGTTGGACGACTGGCTGCGGTTCACGTCGTCGTTGGGGTGCACCAGCCGGCTTTCGCCGCGCTCGCCGCCGAGGATCTCGCTGGCGCGGTTGGCCAGCACCTCGTTGACATTCATGTTGGTCTGCGTGCCGGAGCCGGTCTGCCAGACCACCAGCGGGAACTCGTCCGCATGGTTGCCCGCGATGACCT
>CAMLDT010000195.1 GCA_946479075.1 uncultured Polaromonas sp. | reverse complement strand
CGGGCCTGGTGGTCGCAGTTGTTGCTGCCCCAGAAGCTGACCCACTTGCGCAGCAGGTAAGACTGCTCGTTGTTGTGCTTGGACGAGCCGACCACGTAAACCGAATCCGGCCCGCTGGCCTTGCGCAGTTCCAGCATCTTCGCGCTGATTTCATTCAGCGCTGTGTCCCAGCTGATGCGCTCGTATTTGCCATTGACCAGCTTCATCGGATAACGAAGGCGGTATTCGCCATGGCCGTGCTCGCGCAGGGCGGCACCCTTGGCGCAATGCGCACCGAGATTGATCGGCGAATCGAACACCGGCTCCTGGCGCACCCAGACGCCGTTTTCAACCACAGCATCCACGGCACAACCCACCGAGCAGTGGGTGCAGACCGTGCGTTTGACTTCAATCTTGCCGCTGCCGTCGCCGGCACCCGGGGTGGCGGCTTTGGCTTTTTTCACCAGCGTCAGCTGGGTTGCGGCCAGGCCCACACCGACGCCCAGACCGGACCGGCGCAGAAAGGCGCGCCTGTCCATGGTGGGCAGGGCATTCGACAGACCGCGGGACAGGCTTTGGACAAAACGTGAAGAACCGGCGCGATGCGCCGGGTCACCGTGAATGCCGTGAGGCTTTTTCGTGAGCAGCATGGAGCTCTCCGTGTAAATGAAACTGAAGCGGGGAAAAGGGGCTAGCCGCGGGGACTAGACGCGCGTGGTCTGGTAGTAGCGCTTGACGTGTTCCGAGACACTGTAGCCGCCGCCTTTTTCAGGCGCAGGCTTGGGCTCCGCACTGGAAACTTCGGGAGCCTGGACACCCGGAAGGGCGACGACCGCGGCAGCGGCGGCACCGGTGACGGCTGCGCCGAAGAAAAATCCCCGGCGTGAGGGTTTTGGCTGGCTGTCCTGCATCGCGATCTCCAAGGAAGCTTGCTGTGAAAAGGCGGCTTGCCCGCCTATGTAACTGTTTTCCTAACTGTACGTCAGCCCGACGGAGTGGGCAATGTGTTGCTGCAAATTAATGACAAAGCCTAGGGGAAACCATAGGAGAAAATAAGATAACTTACTTTTTACCTGCAAGCATCCAATCACGGGGAAAGTGTCGCAATTTGAGAAACAGCGGGAACTCAGACCAGCATGTCGAAGCCCTGCATTTCAACGCTGAAGAAGGTTTGGGTGAATGCTGCAACGCAGCGATAAAAATCGGCCTTGGGGTGGCCGCCCACGGCGTCACACAGATCGCCCGCCCATGGCTGCAGATGGCTGGCAAAAAACTCGCGCTGCCGCGTCAGGTTGGCCACGGCAACATCATCGCCGGCGATCAGGTAACGCATGACCTCGCACAGGTAGGCCACGTGGTCTTCGGTGTCAGACATGGCTTCATCGCGCGCCAGGCCCAGCGCGTCGAGATCGGTACGCAATGCAGCGAGCGGCTTCTCATTGAGAAACCCGCTGAGGTAATGCGAACCGAACAGGTAGACCTCGGGCTTGCCGACGCCGCCAAACAGCGCCTCGTATTCCATCGCAATGGCTTGATTGGACAGGCGGCGCGCGGCGCCGACCAGCTCGGTCCATGAGGCCTCCAGCACCGCACCGGGCGCCGGGGTCTCGGTGACGGCGACGCGGATGTTTTCGAGCAGTTCAGCCGGCGGGGGCGCGTAGTACAACGCGGCCAGCAGGCCATAGACTTCGGCGCGGGCGGTTTCTTCGTCCAGCGCGGACGCAACGAGTTGGGCTTGTAAGGTCATGCGGGTTCAGCCGTTTTCCGTTTCAAATGCGTGGCAGGGTCAGCGGATGTCAGTGATTTTCAGCTCGTTGCCGGCTGAATAGATGTCGATGACGCGGCAGTCGCTGCACATCTTGAGCCGCTCGGCGGCCGGCCCCTGGAACATCGCATGGCCGGCCAGCTTGCCGAGCATGGACTCGATTGCCTTGAGCGTGCCAAAGGGTTTGCTGCAGCGGATGCACTGGTAAGGCTGGCTCTCGTTCAGGACACGGGCTTCCTTGCGCTGCGGCGTGAGCAGCAGGCGCGGCTCCAGCGTGATGGCGTCTTCCGGGCAGGTCGTGGCGCACAAGCCGCATTGAACGCAGTTTTTCTCGATGAAACGAAGCTGCGGCCGCTCCGGGTTGTCCTGCAGCGCGGCCGACGGGCAGGCGCTGACGCAGCTCAGGCACAGGGTGCAGGCGTCCCGGTTGACCTGCAGGGTGCCAAAGGGCGATCCGGCCGCAGGCAGCGCCAGCGCCTCGGGCAAGGCCGCAGGCGCCTGGCTCATCAGGTGGTCCAGCGCCATGTCCAGGGTGCTGCGTTTTTCCTGGGCCACCGCAAACCTCGCGGCAACGGCAGGCACCGTTGTGCGATTGCGGTCGAGTTGCTGCAAAGCGGCATCCAGCGCCGCGGTTTGTCCCGCTGCGCTGCGCAGAAGATGGAAATGCACACCGCTGTAGCCCAACCCGCTGAGCAGCGCCTGGGCCACCGCCATCTGTTCTTTCAGGCCTTCCAGGTAGGCCGGTGCCTCCTCGTCGGTCACCAGCACCGCCACCTGGGACGCACCCAGCGCCATCGCACTGAGCCAGACATCCAGGCCGAGGCTGGCGGTGTGCCACAAGGCCTGGGGGATCACCCGCGCAGGAATGCCGTGCACCGCCTTGTCCAGCCGCGCAGCGCGGCCGAGTGCATCGATGGCCTGCTGGCCGCTGCCCTGGCTGTGGAACAACAGCGTCGCCTGGCGCCCGCCGGCTTTGGCATAGGTGCCCAGCAGGGTCTTGATACGCACGCCCTGCTCGCTGGTGCGCGGATAGGCGTAGGTCAGCGCGCCGGTCGGGCAGACCGTGGTGCAGGCGCCGCAGCCGATGCACAAGTTGGGGTTGACAACAATCTGCTGGCGTTCTTTCTGGCTGCTCACCGCGCCCGCCGAGCAGATGTCCACGCAGGCATTGCAGCCCACGGTTTCATTGCGGCTGTGGGCACACAACTTTTGCTTGTAGGCAAAAAATTTGGGCTTCTCGAATTCGCCCACCATGTCGCGCAGCTTCACCACCAGCGGCAACAGGCCGGGAGAGGCCAGCCCGGCGGACATGTCCAAAGCGAAATAGCCTTGCGGCGGCGCATGCAGCGTCACCAGCGGCACGCGCCCCAGATCCAGCACCAGGTCAAAGGCTTCAGAGACGGCCTGCGCTTCGCGGCCGAAATCTATCGCACCGGCCACCTTGCAGACCGACACGCAATCGCGGTGCGCCGTGCATTTGGCGCTGTCCACCTGGTAGCTCAGGTCGATGGCGCCTTCCGGGCACACGGCCACACAGGCATTGCAGCGGGTGCAAAGATCAAGATCGATGGCATTGCCTTGGGTCCAGCTCGCCTCGAAAGCCCCCAGCCATCCCTTCAGCTGCAGGCCGGTGCCGCTGACCACCGGGTAGCGGCGCTCCTGGCCGGGAAAACCGGGCGCCGCCTGGCCGGACACCCCCTGCGCAAAAATCGTCACATCGAGCGTGTCGGCCACCAGGGCGGCGACCTGCTCGGCCTGGTCAATGGCGCCAACGATGAGCAAGCGGCCCGTGCTCTTGTAGGTGACGGTCGCCACCGGCTCGGCATCGGGCAAATGGGCGGCAGCCAGCAGCGCCGCGATTTTCGGCATGGCGCCGGACGCGTCCCGGCTCCAGCCGCCGGTTTCGCGGATGTTGACGAACTTGACCACGGAAGTGACCCCTTCCGTCTGTTGGGCCACTTCGGCGAACAGGCGTTTTTCCTGGGTACACGCCACCACCACGTCATCGCCGGATTGCGCGGCTTGCTGGAAGGCGCCGGCTTCGCGCCGGCACAACGCCGAATGCAGGGTCAGCGTTTCATTGAGTGCCGCGCCCAGCGTCTGGGGCTGGAGCGGCATGGTCTGGTTGCAGTCGCAAATCAGGGTCGGCATGGTGTTCTTGGCTGGCGCCGGAGCTTTCGGAGGACTCGGGCTGGCTGGGGTGTTCGGGGAGCGGGACGGACGAAGTGCTTATGTCCGGATCTTCATAGGACTGTGCCACGGTTTGATCCGCAGGGTCATTCGCATTTTCCCGCGGTGAGGTTTGGTCAGGGGTTTTTGCGGCCTCGGCCCCGTCCTCGGGAAACAGGTTGAGAAACTTCGCACCGTTCATCTGCCTGAGCATGGCCTCCGGAATCGGATCGGACTTGGAGTAGTCGTCAATGTAAATGTCCAGGCCGTCCATGATGTTGAAATGCGGATCGGCAAACAGTTTTTTCATGGCCGCGTTGCGCACCTGCGCGCCCACACCGGCCGCCATGAAAGGCTTGAAATCAGAATCCTGGGTCAGCAGTTTCGCATCGTCCAGCGACAGGGTCTTTGCGGGTTCACTCACCGGCGCTGCGGCCGGTTCTGGTGGCTTCGCCGCGCCCGCCGACGACGCGATGGGCGCAGCCACAGGCAATGGCGGCGTGGGGGCCGGGGGCGGAGCTTCGGCCAGGGGCTTGCCCTGCACCGCATCAACCTTGCGGCGCGACCAGCGGCCCAGAAACCCGCGCGGCTCCTCGTCAGCCATGGCCCGGCCCGCCTCGTGGTTTTCCTGTGCTCACACGCGCCGGGTTGCCAAAGCGGTCCTGCAGCGGCTGAAAGCTCTGCGGCCGCTGGCGGCGTTTGGCTTCGAGCACATGGTGAGCATCCACAAAATCCTGCAGCCACTTCACCACGTCCGCCGGCGCCGGCACCTGCTCGACGGTTTCCTGCGCGTCCAGCCAGCGTCCGGCGTCGTGGTAACTCAGGGTCACGATTTGCGGCACAGCCACCGGTTCATCGGCCAGCACGGCTTCTTCCTCCATGCGCCAGACCACCCAGAAACAGGGGTGCTGGGTGGTGGCATTGAGGTAATAGCCTTCGGCGTCGTCGGTGAACAATTCGACCTTGAAACCCGGGTGCAGCCAGCGCTCCTCGCTGTCGTCCTTGATCAGCAAACGCGGCTGCGGCCCGAAGCCGGCCTCATGCGGCACGATGTCGGCCAGCGACCAGCGCCACGGCTGCCACGCATTGGCGATGCGTTCCCGCCGCATCACCACCGCGACGTACACACAAGGCCGGGCGACGCCATGCGCGGCGGGTGATTGCAGGAAAAAGCCGGAAGTGCTCATGGGCGGCCGCGGGATCAGGTGTCTTTCGAAATCTTGATGCTCGGAAACTTGCTGGAAAAATCCCTCGACTTGGCGGCGATGGTGATGGCCACCTGGCGTGCGACGGCCTTGTAGATGCTCGCCACCTCGCCATCGGGGTCGGCCACCACGGTGGGCCGACCGCTGTCGGCCTGCAGGCGGATCTGCATGTCCAGCGGCAGCGCGCCCAGGTAATCCATGTTGTAGTCGGCCGCCATCTTCTTGCCGCCGCCTTCGCCGAAGATGTGCTCGGCATGGCCGCACTGGCTGCAGATGTGCACCGCCATGTTTTCGACGATGCCCAGAATCGGCACGCCGACCTTCTCGAACATCTTGATGCCTTTTTTGGCGTCCAGCAACGCGATGTCCTGCGGCGTGGTGACGATCACGGCGCCGGTCATGGGCACGCGCTGGCTCAGGGTGAGCTGGATGTCGCCGGTGCCCGGCGGCATGTCAACGATCAGGTAATCCAGGTCTTTCCAGTTGGTCTGGCGCAGCAACTGCTCCAGCGCTTGGGTCGCCATCGGGCCGCGCCAGATCATGGCCTCGTCCTGGGCCACCAGGAAACCGATGGACATGACCTGCAGGCCGTAGTTCTCCATCGGCTCCATGTTCTTGCCGTCCACGCTTTCGGGCCGGCCCTCGATGCCCATCATCATGGGCTGGCTGGGGCCGTAGATGTCGGCGTCGAGCAGCCCGACGCTGGCACCCTCGGCGGCCAGCGCCAGCGCCAGATTCACGGCGGTGGTGCTTTTGCCCACGCCGCCCTTGCCGGAGGCCACGGCCACGATGTTCTTGACGTTGGGCAGCAGCTGCACGCCGCGCTGCACGCTGTGGCTGGCGATTTTGAAATTCACGTTGACCGAGACGTTGCCGACACCGGCGACGCCCTTGACGGCCTGGATCAAGAGCTTGCGGATGCCGGCGAGCTGGCTTTTCGCCGGATAACCGAGTTCCACATCAAAAGCGACGTCGTCACCGCTGATCTGCAGGTTTTTGATCGCCTTGGTACCGACAAAGTCCTTGCCGGTGTTGGGATCCAGCACGCCTTGCAGGGCGTTCAGGATGGCCTGTTGTTCTACTGCCATGGGGGAAAATCTCCGGATAAATCTGAAAGGCGGGCGTTGCCGCCGGAACTGCCACCAGTCTAACGCCGCAGGGCCAACACCTCGGCGCAGGGGGGTTTCGGGAAGCGCTGAACAAGCCCCCCCGCAGCGCGCGATCAGCCGGACTCGGGCGGTCTGCTGCGTGGCATTTCTTGTCCATAGCTGGCTATGGGCCGCGAAAACCACCTTGCATCCCATCCCGATCCGGCTGCCGCGCCCCCGCAAGGACTTGTTCAGCGCTTCCTTGGCGCCGCCGACTTAAAATCGCGGGTTAGCCTCCAAAGCCACAAAGCCCCCTATGTCCCAGCGCCGCCTTTTTGTCACCACCGCCCTGCCCTACGCCAACGGCAATTTCCACATCGGCCACATCATGGAATACATCCAGGCCGACATCTGGGTGCGCTTCCAG
>CAMLDT010000194.1 GCA_946479075.1 uncultured Polaromonas sp. | reverse complement strand
CGCTTCTTCTTGTCGGCCTCGTACTCCTGGTAGTTGCCGTCGAAGAAGGTCCACTGGCTGTCGCCCTCGGCCGCCAGGATGTGGGTGGCGATGCGGTCCAGGAACCAGCGGTCATGGCTGATCACCAGCACCGAACCGGCGAACTCCAGCAGCGCGTCTTCCAGCGCGCGCAGGGTCTCCACGTCCAGATCGTTGGACGGCTCGTCAAGCATCAGCACGTTGCCGCCGGCAATCAGGGTCTTGGCCAGGTGCAGGCGGCCGCGCTCGCCGCCGGACAACATGCCCACGCGTTTTTGCTGGTCGGCGCCGTTGAAGTTGAAGCGGCCGGCATAGGCGCGGCTGGGCATGGTGAACTTGCCGACAGTCAGCAGGTCGAGGCCGCCGGAGATGTCTTCCCAGACGGTTTTCTCATTGGCCAGGTCGTCGCGATGCTGGTCCACAAAGGCCATGCGTGCGGTCTTGCCGATCACCACCTCGCCGCTGTCGGGCTGCTCCTTGCCGGCGATCAGCTTGAACAGCGTGGACTTGCCGGCGCCGTTGGGGCCGATGATGCCGACGATGGCGCCGGCCGGCACCTTGAAGCTCAGCTTGTCGATGAGCAGACGGTCGCCGAAAGACTTGCTGACGTCCTTGAACTCGATGACTTCATTGCCGAGGCGCTCGGCCACGGGGATGAAAATTTCCTGGGTTTCATTGCGCTGCTGGTATTCAAAGTCCGACAGCTCCTCGAAGCGGGCCAGGCGCGACTTGCTCTTGGCCTGGCGTGCCTTCGGGTTCTGGCGCGACCATTCGAGTTCTTTCTTCAGGGCCTTGGCGCGGGCTTCCTCGCCCTTTTGCTCCTGTGCCAGGCGTTCGCCCTTCTGGTCCAGCCAGGTGCTGTAGTTGCCCTTCCAGGGAATGCCATGGCCGCGGTCCAGTTCGAGAATCCATTCGGCAGCGTTGTCCAGGAAATAACGGTCGTGAGTGATGGCCACGACGGTGCCGGGGTAACGCTGCAGGAACTGCTCCAGCCAGTCCACCGATTCGGCGTCCAGGTGGTTGGTGGGCTCGTCGAGCAGCAACATGTCGGGCTTGGACAGCAACAGGCTGCACAGCGCCACACGGCGCTTTTCACCGCCGGACAACACACCGATCACGGCATCCCAGGGCGGCAGGCGCAGCGCGTCGGCGGCGATTTCCAGCTGATGTTCGGAGTCGCTGCCCGAGGTCGCAATGATGGCCTCCAGACGTGCTTGCTCGGCAGCGAGCGCATCAAAGTCGGCGTCCGGTTCGCCATAAGCGACATACACGGCTTCAAGTTGGGCCTTGGCAGCAAACACCGCGCCCATGCCGGCCTCGACGCTCTCACGCACGGTGTGGGCGGGGTCCAGCTTGGGTTCCTGCGGCAGATAACCGATGTTCAGGCCAGGCATCGGCGTGGCTTCGCCTTCGATCTCGGTGTCCAGGCCGGCCATGATCTTGAGCAGGGTGGACTTGCCCGAACCGTTGGTACCGAGCACGCCGATCTTGGCGCCCGGGAAAAAGCTGAGCGACACATCCTTGAGAATCTGGCGCTTGGGCGGCACGATCTTGCCGACCTTGTTCATGGTGAATACGTACTGGGCCATCAGGGTTCAACTTCTAAAAAAGGGGGAGTACAAAAGAAAGGGCGTGAGCGCAAGCCAGCCGTTGATTTTCGGCGATTTTCTTGCGGCAATGCCCCGATTATCGTTCCGTGCGACAATACCCACGTTGCTGGCGCCAGTTGCCTGCAACATTCGGGCACACCTCAGTGACAGTTTCGGCAACGATTCAGGGTGTTTCTGGCCCAAGCTCCTGACCCCAATCTGCCTTTGACTGGCGGGACGCCCACAAGCTCCCACAGGCCGATCCTGAGCACTCCTGCAGTGCAACACCATGACCTTTGAAAATCTGAATCTGGCTCCGGCCATTCTTAAAGCCGTGCTTGAGCAGGGCTATGACACACCCACCCCCATCCAGGCCCAGGCGATTCCCGCCGTGCTGGCCGGCGGCGACCTGCTGGGCGGCGCCCAGACAGGCACCGGCAAAACCGCCGCCTTTGTGCTGCCCATGCTGCAGCGCCTGTCGAGCGAGCCGGCCCTGAAAAACAAGCGCGGCGTCAACGCCGTGCGCTGCCTGATCCTGACCCCGACGCGCGAACTCGCCGCGCAGGTTGAGGAAAGCGTTCGCGTTTACGGCAAATACCTGGAGCTGTCCTCCATGGTCATGTTCGGCGGTGTCGGCATGGGGGCGCAAATCGAAAAACTGCGCCGCGGCGTGGACGTCCTGGTGGCCACCCCCGGCCGCCTGCTGGACCATGCGAGCCAAGGCACGCTGGACCTGGGCCAGGTGCAGATCCTGGTACTCGACGAAGCCGACCGCATGCTGGACATGGGTTTCATCCATGACATCAAGAAAGTGCTGGCGCTGGTGCCCAAACAGAAGCAGTCGCTGCTGTTTTCCGCGACCTTCAGCGACGAGATTCGCGAGCTGGCCAACGGCCTGCTGAAAAACCCGCAAAGCATCCAGGTCACGCCGCGCAACACCACGGTGCAGCGCATCACACAGACCATCCACCCGGTCGGCCGCGGCAAGAAAAAAGCCCTGCTCACGCACATCATCAACGAGCACAACTGGAGCCAGGTGCTGGTGTTCACCCGCACCAAGTTCGGCGCCAACAACGTGGCCGAACACCTGACCAAAAACGGCATCCCCGCGATGGCGCTGCACGGCAACAAAAGCCAGACCGCCCGCACCCAGGCACTGGCCGACTTCAAGAGCGGTGCCATCCGCGCCCTGGTGGCCACCGACATTGCCGCCCGCGGCATCGATATTGACGAGCTGCCACACGTCGTCAACTATGAAATCCCCAACGTCAGCGAAGACTACGTTCACCGCATCGGCCGCACCGGCCGCGCCGGCAACAGCGGCGAGGCCGTGAGCCTGGTCTGCCTGGACGAAGAAGGTTTCATGCAGGACATCGAGCGTTTCACCAAGCAGAACATCGAAAAGGTCACCGTGCCCGGCTTCGAAGCCGAGCCCGGCGAGAAGGCCGAGCCGCTGGCCATGGGCCGTCAGACCATCTGGGGCGGCCTGGGCAAACCCCCGAGCCGTGACGTGATGCAGGCTGCCGCCAAGGCTGCCCGTACCGAAATGATGACCCGCATCCGCGAGAACAAGCCCCAGACCGGCCGTGGCGGCAACGCCGGCGGTGGCGGCAACGGCGGCGGCAATGGTGGTGGTGGCCGTGGCCGCAACGGCGGTGCCAGCAATGGCGGCCGCAGCCAGCCCCAGGGCGGGCAGCCACGCCATAATGCGGGCTATGCGCAGGGCAACCCGCAGGCGCGCAACCCCAACGCTCAGGCCCCACGTCAGCAAAACCGCCAGGAGCGCGACGAAGATGCCCAACCCACCAGTCACGTCTCTTCCGGCTTCCCCTCTTCCGGCCAGCCCACAGGCGGCAACCGCGGCAACTACCGTGGCGGCGGACGCCCCGGTGGCGGTGGCGGCGGTCGCTCGGGTGGCGCTGGTGGCCGGGGCAACGGGTCTGGTCGGTCGGGAAATTCTGGCTCGTTTACTGGCCGATAAAAGCTGGTCGGCGGTTCACTGTGTGGGCCGCCGAAGTCCTGTTGCCCCCACGCTCGGCACTGGCGTGTCCTCGCTGCCCCCCGAGGGGGCTGTTTTCCCTAGGGGCGGCCCGTCGGGAAAACTTCATATACATCTGACAGATCACCTGACCGCATTCCATGCCCCCGCGGTGGACGACGTGTTCATCGCGCTGGGCACCACCATCCAGGTCGCGGGCAGCCAGCCCGCTTTCCGCGCCGTCGATTTCGAGGCCGTGCTGGCCGTGGCACGTGCCGCGCGCGACGCCGGTGCGCGCCGGCTGGGCATTGTCAGCGCCATGGGCGCCAGCACCTCCTCCAGCGTTTTCTACAACCGCGTCAAGGGCGAGATGGAAGATGCCGTCGGCCGGCTCGGTTACGACACGCTGGTGTTGGCCCGCCCTTCGCTTTTGAGCGGCGACCGCAGCACACTGGGCCAGCCCAAACGCGCTGCAGAAAAGTTCGCGGCCACCACCATGCGCCTGCTCAGGCCGCTGACACCTGCCAACTACCGCGCCATTGCCGCCGCCGACGTGGCCGCTGCGCTGGTGGAGGCCGTGAAATCCGGCGCCGCGGGCAAGACGGTGCTGTTGTCAGGCGCCATGCAGCCGCGCTAAAAATTCAAGCCTTTCAGGCCTGTAGCCCTTGCTGCACGGGCGCAAGCAGCTATGAATTCAATAGCAACTCAAGCCTTTACCCTTGCAGGAAAAGCGTGACCAGCGGGTCAGGTCCGACCTGCCGGCTCCAGTGCCCGTGCAGTGCGGCGTCAAAGGTCGCGCCTTCCGGCAACACGTCGGCCGAATAAAAATGCTCACCCGGACTGAACACCCGCGAGATACCGCCCTGCAGGCCGATCTCCATCTGCCCGCCCAGGATGAAGACCCATTGCGGCTTGGGCGTGCAATGAAACTGGCTGCGAAAACCCACCGGGCTGTGACGCATCTGGTAACCCGTAGACGGTGCCAGCGGCGACAGCAGGGCCTGCGGCGAGCCTTCATTCAGCGCCAGCGCCTCCTCGCGGAATCTGGCGCGGCCATCGGTATCGGTGTAGAGAATGACTTTGGTGAAAGTGGTCATGATCGGTCCAGCCCGGTAAAACAGTTCACAGTTCAGGAAGAGGCAGCGCCGCCTGCGCGCCGGTTGGCCAGCACGGCGGCCACAATGTGTTCGGCCCGCTCGGCAACATCAAACGGCAGGGCCTTCTCGTCCGGGCCCGGCGGCTCCAGCGTCGCGAGCTGGCTGTCCAGCAGCGACAGCGGCATGTAGTGACCGGTGCGTGCGGCCATGCGTTCGGCCAGCAGGCCCCGGCTCCCGTGCAGATAAACAAACCCCAAGTCTGGCGCGCCGCTGCGCAGGATATCGCGGTACGAACGCTTCAGCGCCGAGCACGAAATCACCATCCCCTGCCCGGCCGTGTGCGCCTGCCGCAGGCGCCCGGCCAGCGCCTGCAGCCAGCCCTCGCGGTCCTGGTCGCTCAGGGGGACGCCAGCAGCCATGCGCGCAACGTTGCTTTCGGAGTGCAGCACATCGCCCTCCAGAAAGGGCAGTCCCAGAGCCTCGGCCAGGGCCGCGCCCACGGTGCTTTTGCCGCAACCGCTGACGCCCATGACCACAAAAAGATTGGAATCCATCACCGCGTATTTTGCCCCGGGCAAAGAGGCATCCCCGGGTTTCAGGACGTGGCCTGCCTGAACTGTGTCCACGCGGCGGCTGTGGGCGTGGTGCCTGCGCCGGGCAGTTCGGGCCGGCGGAAATAGCCATCCACCACCTCGGCCGGATCGGTGAAGCAATCCTTGATCCACGGAATGAATTCCAGCACCTCGCAGGCGGGGTGGGCATACGACAGATGCACATGCACCTGGCTCATGTCGCCCGCGTGCGGCGCCACCGGCAGGCGAAAGGCGTGTGCCGTCTCGCACACGCGCAGCACCTCGGTCAGCCCGGCCATGCGTGTCACATCGGGCTGAACCCAGTGGATGGCCTGCTGCGCAAAAAATTCCGCGAACGCATCGACGGTGTAGAGCTGCTCACCGAGCGCGACGGGTATCGAGCTCGCACGCGCCAGCTGGGCATGGCCCTTCACGTCGTCGTGCCACAGCGGCTCCTCGAACCAGAACACGTCCGAGTCCTGCGCCGCGCGACAAAACCGCTGGCAGGTGGCCAGGTCCCACTTACCATTCCCGTCGATGGCCAGCGTGACATCCGGGCCGATGGCCTGCCGCACGGCGGCGAGCCGGCGCAGGTCGCGCTCGATGGTGGAGCCAACCTTGATCTTGATGCCGGTAAAACCCTGGGCCACGGCGCGCTGCGCGCCCTCCACCAATTTGCCGTCATCGATACTGAGCCAGCCGATGTCGGTGTTGTAGGCCCGCACTTTGTCCCGCACCTGCCCGCCCAGCAATTTCCACAAGGGTTGCTCCGCGGCCTTGGCCTTGAGGTCCCACAGGGCCAGGTCGATGGCGGCATGCGACAGGGTGACGATGCCGGCGCGGCCGACCCATTGCAACGCAGGATTGCGCGCGAGTTTTTGCCACAGGCGCTGGATGTCGCCGGCGTCCTCACCGATCAGCATGGGCGCATGGCAGGTCTCAATGCAGCGCGTGATCAACTGGTCACTCGGCAGATGGGCGTGGGTGCCGGTAAAGCCGTAGCCGGTCAGTCCATCGTCGGTGTCGATCTGCGCACCGACCACGCCCCAGTGGGAAATGCTGTGTGTGCTGTCGGCGATCTGCGAGCCGGTCACAGGCACATGCAGGATGAAGGGCTTGACGGAAGTGATTTTCATGGCGTCTCCATGGTTCGAAAGTCAATCGGGCACGCAGACGCGCAACGTGGCATCGGCGCGCAGGTGCAGGTCGGGCAGCAGTTCCAGGCCGAGGCCGGGCTTGCCATTGAGGCTGAGCATGCCTTGGGTCACGGCCGGTAGCTCGGTCACCAGTTCCTTGTACCAGCCGGTGTAAAAAGCGCGCACGCTTTCCTGCACCAGTGCATTGGGCGCGTGCAGCGACAAGTGGCTCGAAGCCGCCCACACCACCGG
>CAMLDT010000193.1 GCA_946479075.1 uncultured Polaromonas sp. | reverse complement strand
TGCTCGACACCTGCATCGCCCGGCACCGGAGCGCGGTATAAGCGCTGCATGAGTTCTTCTTCTGCCGCCGCCAACCGACGGGGCATTGTCTGCATGGTGGGCGCCATGGCCTGCTTTGTCACCAACGACTCGCTGGTCAAATTTGCCAGCCAGAGCATGCCCAGCGCGCAGCTTATTTTTATCCGAGGCTTCATGTCGGTGATCCTGGTGCTGGCCGTCGCCCATGCGCTGGGCGCCACCTCCCGCCTGCGCGAGGCCACGCGCGGCTGGGTCGCTGGTCGCGCGCTGGTCGATGCCACGGCCACCATGCTCTACCTGGGTTCGCTGTTTCACCTGCCCATCGCCAACGCCACCGCCATCAACCTGGCGGCGCCGCTGTTCATGACGCTGTTTGCCGCGCTCTTCATGGCCGAGCGTGTGCGCGGCGCGCGCTGGCTGGCCGTCGGCTTGGGCTTTCTCGGTGTGTTGCTGGTGATCCAGCCGCGTGCCGACGGCTTCAACTACTACGCGCTGGTGTGCCTGTTCGGCACCCTGTTCCACGCGGCACGCGACCTGATGACGCGGCGCATCCACGCCGGCGTTCCGTCCATCCTGATCACGCTGGCCACGGCCGTTGCGGTCACAGCGGTCTCGGGCACGGCTTCATTGCTGCAGGGCTGGCAGGCCTTCGGCCTGTTCGAGTTCGGCCTCCTGGGCCTGGCTTCGGTGTTCCTCACGGGCGGTTATTACTTCATCATCAGCAGCATGCGCCATGGCGAGATGACGCTGGTCGCGCCCTTTCGCTACAGCGGCCTGCTGTTTGCGCTGGTGCTGGGTTTTGCGGTGTGGGGCGACATCCCGAACGCGCTGGCCTGGTTCGGCATCGCGCTGCTGATCGGCTCCGGCCTGTATGTGCTGGTCAATGAAAAAAGGCGGCTGCCCGCGGCGGCCGCGCCGCCACCGGACTGAAGCGCATGGGCCAGGCCAGCCTCAACTTCATGGCGCCGTCGCCGGAGGTGGCGCGCCGGCTGATCGGTGCGACGCTGCTGGTGGACGGTGTCGGCGGGACGATTGTGGAAACCGAAGCCTACGACCGTGAAGACCCGGCTTCCCACAGCTTTTCAGGGCCGACACCGCGTAATGCCGCCATGTTCGGCCCGCCGGCCCATGCCTATGTTTACCGCTCTTACGGTATCCACTGGTGCCTGAACATCGTTTGCCGCGAGGAAGGCCATGGCGCGGGGGTGCTGATCCGCGCCATCGCGCCGCTTGCGGGCCTGGCGCTGATGCGTGAGCGGCGCGGCGTGGACGATGTTCGCCTGCTGTGCGCCGGGCCAGGACGCGTCGGCCAGGCGCTGGGCATCACCCGGGCGCACAACGGCCTGCCGCTGGATGCGCCGCCGTTTGAACTGTTGCCCGCGGCCGGGCGTCCGCGCTTGCTCAGCGGCCCGCGCATCGGGATTTCAAAAGCGGTCGATCAGCCCTGGCGCTTCGGGCTGGCAGATTCGCGTTTTCTGAGCCGGCCGTTTCCACCGGCCTGAAACTCAGGCCGCGGCCGCGCCCAGCCGCACCGTGCGCCTGACCTTGCGCACATTGAAGGCGCTCAACACCAGCAGGCCCTGGGCAATGATGAGGCCCAGCCAGACACCGCGGTATTGGGCGTGGTCCATCAGCGTGCCAAACACCAGGGGCGACGCCGCCTGGCCGATGTCCAGCCCCGAATACACGATGCCGTACACGCGGCCGGTGGCGTTTTCCGGTGTGGACTTTTTGACCAGCAGGTCGCGCGACGGGCCGGAGATGCCGGTGGCAAAACCCATCACACCAAACAGCGCCGGCACCAGCAGCCCGGGCACCGGCGCAAAACCAATCATCAGCGCCACGCCGGCAGCCACCGCAAAGCCCAGGCCAACCACCCGTTCGCAGCGCGCCGGGTCAGACGCCAGAAAGCCGCCCAGCACCATGCCGCCCGCGCTGCACACCATGTACACCGTCAGGCACATGGCGGCCAGCGCCACCGGCACACCGTGCAACTGGCGCGCGGCTTCGGGCGCAAAGGCCTGCACCACGCTGATGATCACGGCATACAAAAAGAAGAACACAAAACACATCCACACCGCGGGTATGCGCAGAAAGGCGAAGCTGCCCTCTGTCGCGGTGTGCGTGCCCGTCTCTTTCGGCGCCGTGGCCGGCAGATCGAACTTGCTGCGGTTGAGCACCAGCACCAGCAGCACCACAAAGGTCAGCACGCCGGCAGCCATCAGCGCCACCCGCCAGGAGTAAGCGAAGGTCAGCGAAACCAGCAGCGCCGGCGCCAGCGCCCAGCCCAGGCTGCCGGTGATGCCGTGAAAACTGTAGGCATGGCCCAGGCGCGGCGCGCTGACCTTGCGGTTGATCAGGGTGTAGTCCACCGGGTGGAACACGCCGTTGCCCACCCCCGCCACCACTGCAGAACAAGCCAGCATCCAGTAGCTGGTGCTGGCGGCATAACCGAAGGCGGCCAGCCCCAGCAGGCTCAGTCCGGCGAACAGGATGGGGCGCGGGCCAAAGCGGTCCACCACAAAGCCCGACAGCGCCTGCACGGCGCAGGACACCACAAAAAAGATGGTCATCAGGAAGCCGAGCTGCGCGTAACTCACGGCAAACTCTTCCTTGAGCCACGGGAACAGCGGCGCCAGCAACAGCTGGCTGAAGTGGCTGATCATGTGCGCCAGGCCGACCAGCCCGATCACGCCCGCGTCCTGGCGCAGGCTGACAGGATTGAGAGGAGATGGATTCAGGGTGCTGGTGGTCATGGGCGTATCGTAATATCGGGGTTGATTTCCTGATTGCGACAAAAAGACATCATTTAGTGAATTTCAGCCAAGCATGCCCCGCCCCAACGCCAGACCCAGCACGCCGCTGCAATCGATTGACGGCATAGGCGCCTTCACGCCCAGTGCCGCGCGCCCGGTGCGCGTGCGCGCCCGCAGCATGCCGGCCGACACCCACTTCGAGCCGCACCGCCACGGCTGGGCACAACTGGCCTACTGCGCCAGCGGCATCGTGCAGGTCACGGCCGCCACGCCGGACGAGATCACCTACATCGTGCCGCCCTCGCGTGCGGTGTGGATCGCACCGGGCGCGCTGCACGCCATCAACGTGCTCGAAGCAGCCGAGTTCCGCTCGCTGTACATCCACGCCAGCGCCACGCCCGACGGCTGGACGGGCTGCCGCATGATGGTGGTCTCGCCCCTGCTCCGTGAAATGATTCAAGCACTGGACTTGCATGGCAGTGCCCCGGCGCTCAGTCCCACGCGTGAAGCGCTGCTGAGCAGCCTGCTGATCGACGAGATCACCCACGCCGACGCCCAGCCGCTGGGCGTGCCGCTGCCGCACGCCGAGAACGGCGACAAGCGCCTGCGCGCCCTGTGCGAAGCCGTGCTGCGCGCGCCGTCCGAGCGCGCCACGCTGGCCGAATGGGCCGGCGACATGGGTGCCAGTGAACGCACCATGGCGCGCCTGTTCCGCGATGAGCTGGGCACCAGCTACCAGCAATGGCGCCAGCAGGCCATCCTGGCGCACGCCTTGCCGCTGCTGGCGCGCGGCACGCCGGTCAGCCAGGTGGCGGCGGCCAGCGGTTACGCCAGTGACAGTGCGTTTTCAGCCATGTTCAAGGCTGCCATGGGCCAGTCGCCCAGTTATTTCCAGCGCAAGGCCGGCCTGTAGGCGCTCAGGCCCGGGCCGGCCGCCGGGCGGGCTGTGGCCGGCCACGCTGCAGGCTGGCGCTGAACAGGGCCGCGCCCAGCGTGACCAGCCACGAGTAATACACCCACACCAGAAACGCCAGCAAGGGCGCAAACGCGCCGTAGAGCGTGCGGTAGGTCGGCACTTTGGCCAGGTAGATCGCAAAACCGTGTTTGCCCAGCTCAAAGGCGGCGCCGGCCAGCAAGCCGCCGGCGATGGCGTCGCGCCAGCGCACCGGCGTATGCGGCACAAAACGGAACAGGCAGGCAAAACCGGCGATGCTGAGCAGCAGCGGACCGAGGTTCAGCGCATGCGGCAGCCAGGCGGGCCGCGTAACCAGCCCGCTGGAGGCAGCCACCAGATACGACGCCGCCCACAGGCTGGCGCCGATAATCACCGGGCCGGTCAGCAGCATGCCCAGGTAGAGCACCAGCCGGCGCAGCACGCTGCGCGGCTTCTTCACCTGCCAGATCCGGTTCAGCGTGTTTTCAATGCTCATCAGCAAGGTGAGCGCCGACAGCAGCAGCAGCGCAAAGCCCAGTTGCGTGAGGCCGCCAGCATTGCCCGTGAACTGCGCCAGGTGCCGTAGCACCGTGCGCGCGATGTCGTCCGGCAGCAGGCCGCGCAGCAAATGCTCGCGGATGGACGCCCCGGCCGCACGCAGCGCCGGCACCCGCGCGAACAAGGCAAAACTCAGTGCCAGCAGCGGCACCAGCGAGATCACGGTGGCAAACGTCAAGCCGCCCGCCGCCTGCGTCAGGCGTTCCTCGCGGCCGCGCCGCAGGATGCGGCCGGGCAGGCTGTTCTGGTTGTTGCTTGCTGTTGCCATGGGAGGACTTCCCTTCACCGGAAGATGAACGGAGCGGCTGCAAGCGCAGCACCTATGGCAACGGTAAGGTAGGGGTTCTGAACGAAGTACGGAAACAGCATCAGCGCAACGCCGCTCAGCAAAGGAATCGGCGAGCTTTGCTTCTTGCCATACAAGGCGTAACCGGCGCCCAGGGAGCCAAACAATACGCCCCAGAGGATGGATGAAGTGGTCACGGAATTTTCTGTGGGCCTAGCGTTGAAGTTGAGCATCGCGCATTGACAGTGCGCGACAGCGAAAGCTTGCCTGCGCAACCTAGGGGATGATAGCGACGCGGGTTATTGTCGAACGCCCCTTTAAAAGCACCCGAACATGGGTCACCGCGGCTGCACTTTCCAAGCGCTTCCCTCGGTAAATACTGCTTTGCAACGAGGACACTCAGCGGCAGACAGAGGTAAGCTGCGTGTGCAATTCGGACAGTTTCCCAACTGACCTTCGTCTACCAAAACAGGTTCTCGCGAATGAGGTTCGGTATCAAGTGCAGACACCCCTTGCGACGGCGCAATCCGCGAAGAGGATATTTTCCGGGTGTTCCGCTCGATTTCTACTTGGCATAGGGCGGTTTGAGCTTGCAGCTTGAGCAGAAAAGCCCGCTGGCTACCCAAGTAGTACCCGACGGCCGCCCCAATTGCCAAAAGGATGAAAGTTCCGGATCCACGAATAAGGAAGTAGCCTGTCATACCCCCTACTAATGCGAAGAACAGCACGCTCACAACGACAATTGTGGTCGCACGGGAATAGAGGCCCTCTGCAAATTCCTGAATGATCTTCGGATCGTAGGTCGCCATTTCTCCTCCTCTCGCTATCCCAACAATTTTTGCGGTGCCTGACTTTAATATCGCGCCGCTGGCCGCCAGTGGCGCGGACCTTTGTGAACCCGACTATAACTTTCAAACTCGCCGCCCGCGTATCCAGAAATCTGGCTGTCGCCGCCTGACTACACTGGTCATGATGAGTGTCCTGCCTTCACCGCTGCGCATATGTCTGACCACTTGACCGCCTACTTCTGGCGCGGCGATGCCATCCGCAGCCGAAGTGTCAGTGATGTCATCCTGTTCGACACGGTCGATGTGCCGGCACCCGCCGCCTCGCTGATCACCGATTGGGAGCGTGACATCGCGCAGCAACTGCAACTCGACCCCGGGGACGTCGAGCCCCTGCCACTGGCACGGGCGCGCATGCGCTGGCCTGATTACAAAGACTGTGTGCAGGCCGTAGCAGACTGGACGCGCAGCCGGGGTCTGCAGGAAGTTTTGGCCGCTTCTGACGTCGCGCTGATGGCCTGCCGCGGCGCCAAGTACCACCATGACGGCGTGTTGTATGGCGGTGCGGCTTTCTGCAACCTCTTCCTCAGCGAAGATAAGGGCCTGGACCTACATTTCCCGTCAGCCGGCCTGCGCATCCCGCTGACGCGCGGCACGGTGGTGCTCTTCGACACCGGCCAGCCGCATGCCGTCATCCAGCGCAGCAGCAGCGGTTTTGACGCTGGCGACTTTCTGCCGGGCACGGACTGCAGCCTGGTCTTTCTGAGCTGGGAGCTGTCCATCGAGGACGCCCATGTTTCGAACGTCCTGGACATCCGCTTCGACATCGATCCCGGCGGCGCCGCGCGGCTGGACGAAGGCCAGCTCCATCGCCATGGCGCGCCGGCCGCTGTCTGCGCCGCATCAGGCCGGTGGTTGAACTGACGACAGCATATTGATTGGGCGTCCTACAGTGCGCGCGCTGCGGCTGGGTGATCATCGTGCCTATTTGATGAAAGCCCGATAACCGATGAGAGTGCTGCTTGCTGAAGACAACTTGCAGATGCGTGAATTTGTCAGGGATGTGATTGCGCAATTGCCCGGCGCGGAGCTGGTGTTTGAAACGGCGGGTCACCTGGAAGCGAGGCAGTGGCTGGCGGCGCATCCGGACGGCTGGGACGTCGCGCTGGTTGACATGTTCCTGACCGAAGGCAACGGCTTTCGCATCCTGAAGGACTGCGCAGTGCGCCAGCCGCACCAGCGCGTGATCGTGATGACCAACTATGTGAACGACACCGTCAGGGCGCGCGTGCTGGCCGAGGGCGCCGACGCCTTTCTGGCCAAATCGTCCAACGCGGGTGAGTTGATCGACTGCCTGA
>CAMLDT010000192.1 GCA_946479075.1 uncultured Polaromonas sp. | reverse complement strand
CCACGCCCAGGCGCTGCAGCGCAATCAGGACTTCCTTGCCGAGTTCGCCGGAGCAGAGCAGCAAAACTTTGGTTGCGTGGGGGGACAGGGGGGTGCCGAAGGTGGTCATGGGGGTGGGCGAAGTGAAAAAGACAAGGACGGGAGGCGGGCCAGGCGCGGCGCAGGGCGCCTGCGCGACCCAACACTTTACTTCACACGGAAAACCGCACCGCCGCGCAGCGCTTTTCCGGCTTGTCCCTACAGCTCGGGGGTTTACCGCTTCCGGATGACAATGATTCTCATCTCCGACACCTGTTGAAAGTCCTTCTTGACGACCACACCGCCCCCGCCCGACGCTGCCCCCACCGACACATCCGCGCCCGCACCCCGCAAGCGCCGGCCGCCACGCCGCGTCGAGGTCAGCCGCATCGAGGTGCTGAGCCCGGCCATGCGCCGCATCACCCTGACCGGCGCCGAGCTCGAAGGTTTTGCGCCAGCCGGCCCGGCCAGCTACATCAAGCTGATTTTTCCGGAGCCCGGGCAGACCGAACCCACGCGGCCATTGCCGGACGGGCCGCGCGCCGTGTCCATGCGCACCTACACACCGCTGGCGGTACGGCCCGGGGTGCTGGAAGTCGATGTCGATTTTGTGTTGCATGGCGAAGGCCCGGCCTCGACCTGGGCGGCACAGGCCCGCGTCGGCCAGGTCTTGTTCCTGATGGGCCCGGGGCCCGGCTATGCGGTGGATGACGCCGCCACCCAGCACCTGCTGATCGCCGACGACAGCGCCTTGCCGGCGGTCGAAACCATACTTGCCGCGCTGCCCGCCCACGCGCACGCACGCGTGCTGCTGGAAGTGATCAGTGCGGCCGAGCAGCGCGCGCTGCACAGCGCCGCCGCGGTCGATGTGACCTGGTTGCCGCGCGGCGCGGATCATCGGGCGGCCGGCCAGCCGCTGGAGAAAGCCTTGCGCGAAGGCCCGGCGATTCCGGCAGAGGCCCGCATCTACCTGGCTTGTGAAGCAGCGGCCATGCGCCGCATCCGCCAGGTGTTGATCAGTGACTTGGGTGTGGCGCGCAACCGCATCGTGGGACGCGGTTACTGGAAGCTCGATGTCGTGAACCATCCGGACCATGACTATGGGGAAGACAGCTGATCTCGCCGCAACCCGCAGGCTGAAATTTTTAAGTGTTTTAGCCCTCCAGCCCCCGTCAGACGGGCGCAAGCAGCTCCTGAATTCATAGCGTTTCGCGGCGTCACCGGTTTGCCTGAAACGGTAGTTGGAACTCCCCCTTGCCTCGCCCCGCTGGGCGATGGCAGGGAGCCTCATCTGGCCGCATGCGCTGCGTTCGCGTGCAAACATAAAGGTCTGTTGCGAATCCGGAGTCCTTGAAGCGCTTTGCGCTTCAAGGACTCCGGATTCTCTTCCCCGCATTGCTTGTTCCCACCCGTCGGGCTGGGCCGAGGAGCGGAGCAGAAAATGGATCAGGGCGAGCGATTGTCTGAGCCGAACGCGAGTTCGAGCTCGACCCCATTTTTTGCGAGCACCACAGGCTGCCCGCAGCGAAGCGGAGGGACCCAGACCATCGGGTCGCCTTTTCTTTGGTGACTTTCTTTTGGCGAAACAAAAGAAAGTTACTTGCCGCCGGGCAACCCCCGGCCAACGGGTGCGGGCATACCAAGCGGCCCGAGGATGCCAGCAGGGTCCCCGGATCCAGCCGGGACAACATACGGGGCAATCAGCCGCCGGTGACCTCAAACCGCGAAGTCAACTCCCCCAGATTCAACTCCCCCAACACATCCTGCAGCCGCACCCGCGCCTGCCGCGTCTTGGCAGCATTCGGCGCAGCCGGCCGGCTGGCAATGATGAGTTCGTTTTTCATCGAGTGCTCCCAGCCCACCAACTCCGTCACCGTCACCTGGTAACCGTTGGCCTCCAGCTGGAGGCAACGCAGCACATTGGTGATCTGGCTACCGAACTCGCGGGTGTGCAGCGGGTGCCGCCAGAGTTCGGCCAGCGGGTTTTTCGACAGGCTCAGCGCCTTGTTTTTGCGCAGCACGCCGGCCACCTCGGCCTGGCAGCAGGGCACCAGCACCATGTGGCGCGCGCGCTTGGCCAGGCCAAAAGCAATCGCGTCGTCGGTGGCGGTGTCGCAGGCATGCAGCGCGGTGACGATGTCCACCTGCGCCGGCAATTCTGCCGAGGTTGTGGCTTGCTGCACCGAGAGGTTCAGGAAAGCCATGCGGGCAAAACCCAGACGCTGCGCCAGCTCGCGCGACTTGTCCACCAGCTCGGCGCGCGTCTCGATGCCGTAAATGGTGCCGGACGGTTTGTCGCCGGCGTGCGCCACATTGAAGAACAGGTCGTACAGGATGAAGCCGAGGTAGGACTTGCCGGCGCCATGGTCGGCCAGCGCAAAGGTGTTGCCGCCCGCAGAGACCTCCTCCAGCAGCGGCGCGATGAACTGGTACAGGTGGTAGACCTGCTTGAGCTTGCGGCGGGTGTCCTGGTTGAGCTTGCCTTCCCGCGTGAGGATGTGCAGTTCCTTGAGCAGGGCGATGGACTGGCCGGGGCGGATTTCCTCGATCACCTGAGGGGCCGGTGCGGCGCGGGATGTACTTTTTGGGGGCATGGGCCTGCAGTCTAGCGCCCGACGGCTGCGGGCGCTCCGGCCAGGCGCTAGACCCGCGTCATGCCTCGGGCCAGTTGTGTTTGCGGCAGGAAGGCGCCCGCAGTGCGCAGTGTCTGCACCAGGTCCTGGGTATCGAGGTCATGCGCCGGCTGGCCGGTGCGGATGGACTGCGCAGCGGCGGTGCCCACGGCCTGGCCCATCATGTAGGCGGCCGACTGGGCGCGGATGGAGCCATGCACCTTGGTGTCGCTGGAGTGGCAGCGGCCCGCCACCCACAGGTTGTCCCAGCCGCGCGGCACCAGGATGCTGTAGGGGATGCCCACACATTCGCCATGGCCCAGGTTGTCCTTGCCGTGGAAGTCCTTGAGAAAGCGTTCGTACTCCTTGCGGCTGGTGTCGCTGGGGTGCACGTCGGTGGGACGGTTGTAGACGGCCACCTGGTCCGGGAACTGCCGGCGCGCCAGGAAATCCCCGATGGTGAGTTCGAACTCACCCACGATGCGGCGCGAGTCGCGCACCCCCATGGACGGCGCCGTGGTCAGCAGTTCGACCTGCTCGCAGCCGGGGACGTACTGGCGGTAGAACTCGGTGTACTCGCGGGCCAGTTTGCGGCCGAACACCATGCCGTCGGACAGGCTGCGAATGTCCAGCGGATTCAGATTGAACACATGACCCGCATTGAGCGTGGCGCCGGTCGGCCCGACGCGGTTCATGCCGGGGAAGAACCGGTCCTCCTGCGTGAAGAAGCCATCCTCGATGGCTTTGGGCACAAATTCGCTGCGCACACGCGCCTTGATCTTGTCCAGGCCATCGCCGGCATAGGCCGGGTCGTCCCAGTTCATGCCGCCGATGATCGAACACAGCGTGCTGGGCGCCACCGTCTCGGTATCACGCAGGACCACCTTGCACTCGGCGCCGGCCAGCGTGGCCAGTGCCGCATCACCCGTGGCGTCCACAAAAGCCCGGGCCGGCACGAAGCGCAGGCCTTCGACGTTGCTCAGCACCACGCCGTTGATGCGGCGCCCGTCCACATCGGCCTCGACCACGCGCGTGAAGAAGCGCACTTCCACCCCGGCCTGGACCGTGAAGTCATCGAGGATGCGTTTGAGGTGTTCCGGACTGAAAGGCACCCAGCGGTTGAGCTGGCGGTTCAGGTAATCCTGCGTCACCTGGGGCGCGAAAGCCTTTTGCTCCCACATGGTGCCAAGAAGCTCCTTCATGAAGCCCCCGACCAGCATGCGCTCCCCGTCCGATACCGGGCCGAAGGATGCCACCAGCCCGCTGGTGCCCATGCCGCCCAGGCAGCCCGTTGCTTCGGCCAGCAACACCTTCAGGCCCAGCCGCGCTGCGCAAACCGCGGTGGCGGTGCCAGCCGGCCCGCCGCCTGCGACCACCAGGTCATAAGGTTCGTCGGAGGCAATGGTGCGCGATAGTTGGTAGGTCTGGCTCACGGGGGGTTCTCACTTCTGGGCGGGCAGCAACCGGGTCAGCGCTGCAAACCGTTTCATTTCGCTCTGGATGAAAGCGGCGAATTCCGCCGGCCCCTGCGGCGCGAGTTCGAAGCCCATCGCTTCGAGCGGCTTCGCCATGTCGGGCGCCTTGAGGACTTCGATCAGGTCCTTGCCGATCTGCTGGGTGATGTCCGGCGGCATACCGGCCGGGCCGCAGACGCCGGCCCAGTTCACCGCTTCGAAACCCGGCAGGGTCTCGGCAATCGCGGGCCACTGCGGAAACAGCGGGCTGCGCTGAGCGCTGGTCACACCCAGGATCTTCATCTGGCCGGACTTGAGAAAGGCCCCCGCCGAACTCGCGACCGAAAAACCCATGGGCAATACGCCGCCGACGATGTCGGTGTACATCTTGGCAGCGCCGTTGTAGGGCACATGCTGCATCTGGATGCCCGCCATCTGGTTGAGCATTTCACCGGCCACGTGGGCCGAGGTTCCAATGCCGTTGGAGCCGAAAGCAATACTGTCCGCCGGACGGCTTTTGGCATGGGCGATCAGGCCCTTGATGTCGGAGGCAGGGAAGTTGGCAGCAGCGACCAGCGCCACGGTGTAGTAGCCTGCGCGCGCAACCGGCTGCAAGTCCTTCAGCTCGTAGGGCAGGTCCTTGCGCTGCAGGGCGTTGATGCTCAGCGAACTGCCCAGCAGTCCCAGGGTATAGCCGTCGGCAGGCGAACGCGCCAGGGCCTGGGTGCCGATCACCACGCCACCGCCGGGCTTGTTCTCGATCACCACGGACTGCTTCCAGTGCTTTTCGAGGCGCTCGCCCAGCAGGCGCGCCAGCCGGTCTGCCGCGCCGCCGGGCGGCTGGGGCACCAGCAACTTCACCGGGCGTGATGGAAATTTCGGGCCTTGCGCCCAGGCCGGAGCCGCGAGTGCGGCGAGGGCGCCAAGCACGGCCTGGCGCCGTTGAAGATCGAAAGCAGCGGTCATGGGGTGTCTCCGGAAATGGGGCCGTTGTGGCCTCTGCTGCCCATGGTGCGGCGCCTGCCGGCAGGCGTCAAATGAAAAGAGTTGCCCAGGCCATAACCTTGGGTTATGTTCCTGCAATGAATTTACGCCACATGGAAGTCTTTCGCGCCGTCATGCTCACCGGCGGCGTCGTGGGCGCCGCAGAACTGCTGCACATCTCGCAGCCGGCGGTCAGCAAGATGCTGGCGCAGGCCCAGCGACAGCTGGGCTTTGCGCTGTTCATGCGCATCAAGGGCCGGCTGGTTCCCACTGCCGAAGGCCAGGCGCTGCACACCGAGGTGGAAACCCTGTGGCGCAGCGTTCAGCGCGTGCAGGATGTCTCCCGCAGCCTGGCCACGCCGCGCAGCGGCATGCTGACCCTGGCGGTCTCGGCCAGCCTCGCGCCCTACCTGGTGCCGCGCACGCTGGCCACGCTGACCCGGCGCTTTCCGGGGCTGCAGACCCGCATGGAAATTCTGGTCACACCGATCATGGTGGATGCGCTGCTGGACCGCACGGCCGACATCGGCGTGGCGATCCTTCCCAACGACCATCCCAACCTGGTGCAGGTGTCGCGCCATGATTGCGGTTTTGCCTGTGTGCTTCCCGAAGGCCACAAGCTGGCCAAAAAACGCATCGTGACGCCGGACGACCTGGTCGGCGAACGCCTGATTGGCTCGCCCGCCGACACACCCTATGGCCAGGCGCTGCTGCGTGCCTATGGACCCCATGCATCCACGCTGAACGTCCAGTCGCTCGTGCGATCAGCGACGTCGGCCTGCTGGCAGGCACAGGCGGGCGGCGGCATCGCCGTGGTGGATCGCGCCGCCGTGGCCGGCACCACCTTCCGCCAGCTGGTGGTCCGGCCGTTTCAGACGGCCACCCGCCTGCCCATCGCCGTGCTGCACAACCGCTACCGGCCGTTGTCGGTGGTTCAGCAGGCCTTTTGCGATGCTTTTGCGGCGGTCTGGAAACGGGACATGGTCAAGTGAACGCCGGCCAGCAACATCTGCCTGGAATTCCGGCCGCCATTTAGATTGCACACAATTTAATTGTGAGATACAATTGCACCATGCTGACAAAAACCGACGCCATGCTGCAACTGGACAACCAGCTGTGTTTTGCGCTTTATTCCACCTCGCTGGCGATGACCAAGCTCTACAAGCCCCTGCTTGAGGAGTTGGAGCTGACGTATCCGCAGTACCTGGTCATGCTGGTGCTGTGGGAGCGCGACGGGCTGATGGTGTCGGAGATCGGCGACCGCCTGTACCTGGACTCGGGCACGCTGACGCCACTGCTCAAGCGGCTTGAAGCCTCGGGCCTGATCTCGCGCATCCGCGCGGTTGAAGACGAGCGCCGTGTCCACATCACCCTGACGGCGGCGGGCCGCAAGCTCAAAAGCCGCGCCGCAAAAATCCCGGGCTGCATTCTGGAAGCCAGCCAGTGTTCGATTCCCGAACTGACCGCCCTGACCCGGCAAATGCAGACCCTGCGCGAGCGGCTGGTTGCCTAGATCCGCATTTTCAATTTTTACCCCGCTTCATTCCGAAGCAAACTCCAAAGGAAGCACCATGACCACCCTCGAAAAAGTCCTCTACACCGCCAAAGCCCACACCACCGGCGGCCGCGATGGCA
>CAMLDT010000191.1 GCA_946479075.1 uncultured Polaromonas sp. | reverse complement strand
TGCCTGCTGGCCGTGGTCACCTACTTCCCCGTCTTCAAGATGCTGACGGAAGCCGCCAACCCTGACCTCGCCAAAGCGCAAGCCACGGCCGGTGTGACGGTGACGGCCGATCCGGCGTCCTGCTCCTTCCAGGGCAATCCTGTGGCGCGAGAGATCGACTTCCGCAGCTCCTGCGACATCGCCAAGCGTTACCTGGTGCAGAACTCGGTGAGCTACGACAACATTGCCGGCCCTGCGGGTTCCAAGGCGGTAGTGAAGATCGGCGATAAAACCGTCGAGGCGCCCATCGGCAATGTGGTCAACCTCAAGTTCGACGAGGCGTCTGCCAAAGAAATCGCTGCGTTCAAGAAGGGCGTTGCCGATGACCTGAAACTTGCCGGCTACCCCACCAAGGCCGATCCCGCCAAGACCAACAAGCTGCTGACCGTCGGCCTGCTGTTCTGGCTGGTGTTGCTGGTGACCATGGTTTATGGGCCTATCGCCGCCATGCTGGTCGAGTTGTTCCCGACCCGCATTCGTTACACCTCGATGAGCCTGCCGTACCACATCGGCAACGGCTGGTTCGGCGGCCTGTTGCCCACCACGGCATTTGCCATCGTGGCGCAGACCGGCAATATGTACAACGGCCTGTGGTACCCGATCATCATTGCCGGCATGACCTTCATCGTCGGCACGCTGTTCATCAAGGAAACCAAGGACGTGAACATCTACGCCAAGGATTGATCCGGAGCGCAGCGCGGCCTCGCGGCTGCGCTGCCTGCTGGCCTTGACAACGGCCCTCGCCATCAGTGACGGGGGTTTTTTTTTGGAGAATTGAAATGTGGAAGATTGCAGTGGCTTTTGTGGTGTTCGCGGGCCTGGCCCTGTACATGCTCAGCCAGGGTGGAGAGATCGACATGGGGGGCGAGAAACACGGCGCTTTGCCTGCGCCCGCCCAGGTGCCGGCAAGCGGCCTGCCCATGTTGCCTGCCCGCGCCTGACCCGCACGCAGGCCGTGCGCCTGGCCTGGTATTCCCGCGGGTAATCCTTCCCCAAAACGGTGCAGCATTAGACAAAATGGCTTAAATTCAAGCAGCGTGATCAAGCAAAAAAACGCTGCGCTTTTGAGTTTTGAGCACAGACGGCTAAAGACGGACGACAGACGGGCCAGAGAGGGTCCGTATGGAAGGAGGCAACACGATGGTTTACATGAAGACGGAGCTGGGACAGTCCGCGTTCCAGAACCGGTCGAGTGCATTGACGCCGCGGCAACGTTCCGCTTTCATCATGTTTGACGGAAAGCGCAGCACGCAAGAGGTGCTGAAGGCCACAGCGGGCCTGAATGTCACGGCGGAAGATATTGATCAAATGGTGGCCGGCGGCTTGCTGGCGCCCACGGCAGCCAGCACGGTGGCCGCACCTGAGCCGGAACCCGAGGCGGTGCCCGGCGCCCCGCCGACGCTGAGCGCGCAGGAGCACTACTCACGCGCTTACCCGATTGCCACGCGGCTGACCGCCGCACTCGGACTGCGTGGTTTTCGACTGAACCTGGCGGTTGAAGGGGCCGGCAACCTGGCCCAGCTCCGTGAGCTGGCACCCAAGATCAAGGACGCCGTGGGCCCGGAGAAGTTCGAGGAGCTCCGCAGCGCGCTTTACGACTGATGCCGGGGACCGGCGCCGCTTTGGGGTTCAGCGGCGGAATTTGCCGTTCGGCCCAATGATGGACAAGTCTGCAAAGTCCAGACCGGTGTGGTTGTCCGGCGAATAGCTGATTTCCAGGCCGCCGAGGTCGAACTTGCGGATTGAATCAAGGCCTGCCACGATTTTTTCACGCGTGGGTTTGGGTCCCGCGCGCCGCAGGCCCTCCACAAGCACCTTGGCGGCTGCAAACCCTTCCAGCATGGCGGGGCTGATCTCGTCCATGCCCTTGGCCTTGGCCATCTGCTGGGCTTCCTTGACCATGCCGTAGGCAATCGAGCGTTCCGAAGGGTAAACCTGGGACACGATGACCCCGCGCGAATTTTCTCCGAGGCTTTTGATAAAACCCGATGACGCATTGTTGGACAGGGTCACGATTTGAGCCGCCGATCCCGCGGTCCGCAGCGCCTTGGTCGCATCCACCACGGCCTGACCTGACGCCACCATGATCACCGCTTGCGTATTGGACGCCATAAGCTTGGGCACGATAGGGCCGAAGTCGGGCTTGGACCGGTTGAATTTTTCCAGTGCAGACGGTTGCAGTTTGGCCGCGGCCAGTCCTTTTTGTGCGCCTGCCACCCCGTCCGCACCAAAGCTGTCGTCCGCATAAACAATGGCAATCCGGGATATGCCCGTGGAGGTGAGGTGGGTTACGGCCTTTTCAGCTTCACGCTGGTAGGTGGCACGCACATTGAAGACATATTTGTTGACAGGTTCGTGCATCACCATGGCGCCAGTGGACGGCCCGATGAGCGCCACGCCGTTTTTCTCAAGCACCGGAAAAATGGCCTGGCTGTGAGGGGTGCCACGGGTCAGGAAAAGGGCCAGCACGTTTTGTTCTTCGACCAGCTTGCGGGCGTTTTCACCGGCCAGTTTGGGTTCAAACTTGTCGTCCAGAGAAATCAGTTCGATTTTTTGTCCATGGACGCCACCTTTGGCGTTGATGGCGTCGATGTAAAGCTTGGCGCCGTCGGTTGTTTCCTTGACGCCCGCACCCACCGGACCGGTAAATCCTGCGGTCTGTCCGATCAGGAGCTGCGCCTGTGCGCCAAGGCTGAAAGCCGCCAACAGAAGGGCGCTGCACCACAAGCCGGGTTTGTTCATGTCGCTTCTCCGCAGTTCTGTGAATGCGCCAGTTGACCATAAAAGTGCCAAAAAGACGATATGGAAAACCAGCAGCGGGCCGTCATGGCCCTCGCCAAAGGGCTTTAACCCCACGCCGTGCCACCCTGGGGGCGCTGTCTAGAATGTTTGACTCTTCAGGAAAGACCCCCACCGATGTCCCAGGGAATCATCCGCATCCGCGGCGCGCGCCAGCACAACCTCAAAAACCTCGACCTGGACATCCGCACCGGTGAAATGACGGTGGTGACTGGTCCCAGCGGTTCGGGAAAATCCTCGCTGGTGTTCGACACCCTGTTTGCCGAAGGCCAGCGCCGCTACGTCGAAACTTTTTCAGCCTACGCGCGGCAGTTCCTGGACCGCATGGACAAGCCGGCTGTGGACAAGGTCGAAGGCGTGCCGCCGGCGATTGCGATTGACCAGACCAATCCGGTGCGCAGCTCGCGCTCGACGGTCGGCACCATGACCGAACTCAACGACCACCTCAAGCTGCTCTACGCCCGCGCCGCGCAGCTGTTCGACAAAAAAACCGCGCAGCCGGTGCGGCATGACACGCCGGAGTCGATTTACGCCGAACTGATGGCGCGCACCGCGGCCGGTGATCCCCGTGTGGTGATGACCTTTCCGGTGGAACTGCCAGGCAACACCAGCGCGGACGAGGTGACCCAATGGCTGTCGGCCAGCGGGTTCACGCGCGTGCATGCCGAGCGCGATGTGGCCACGCCTGCGGGCCCCCACAAGCTGCTCGATGTGGTGGCCGACCGCTTCCGTGTGCAGGCCGCCGAAAAATCGCGGGTGGTGGAAGCGATTGAAATGGCGCTCAAGCGCGGCGGCCGCCTCAACGTGTATGTGCAGGCGACGGAGCGGGGCGGCGAGAGCGCAGGGCCGCCCCAAGCCGAGCCAGCCCCTGTTCCTGATGCCAGGGGCAGCGTACCGCCGCAGGCTCACGAAGTGAAAAGCGTGGGGGCTCACAGTTCTGAACAAATGTGGCGCTTTTCCACCGGCCTGCATTGCCCCGACAGCGACCTGCGCTACACCGAGCCGACGCCGTCCCTGTTTTCCTTCAATTCCGCCATGGGCGCCTGCGAAACCTGCCGCGGTTTTGGCCGCGTGATCGGTGTCGATTACGGCCTGGTGATCCCGAACGACAAGCTTACGCTGCGCTCGGGTGCCATCAAGCCGATGCAGACGCCGGCCTGGAAAGAAGCGCAGGACGACCTGATGCGCCACGCCGAAACAGCTGGCATCCCGCGCGACACACCCTGGTACAAGCTCACGCCCGAGCAGCAGGGCTGGGTCATCAACGGCTCGCCGAACTGGAACGGCAAATGGAACCAGCACTGGTTCGGCATCAAGCGCTTCTTCGCCTACCTGGAAAGCAAGGCCTACAAGATGCACATCCGGGTGCTGCTGTCCAAATACCGCAGCTACACGCCGTGCGAAACCTGCGGCGGTGCGCGCCTCAAGCTGGAAGCCTTGCTCTGGCGCCTGGGCTCCAAGGCGGATGCCGATGCGGCGCTGCCGCCGGAAAAACGCTTCATGCCGGTCAGCGTGGACTGGAGCCGCACACAACTCGAAGCGCTGCCGGGCTTGAGCCTGCATGACCTGATGCAGTTGCCGATAGACCGGCTGCGTGAGTTTTTCAACGGCCTGGCACCGGCTGCCCTGCAGGACGGCACGGCGCCCGATGCCGAGTTCCGGGCGCTCAAGTCGCTGTTCGAGGAAATCCACACCCGGCTGCGCTATCTCAGCGATGTCGGCATCGGTTACCTGACGCTGGACCGGCAAAGCCGCACCCTGTCGGGCGGCGAGGTGCAGCGCATCAACCTGACGACGGCGCTGGGCACCTCGCTGGTGAACACGCTGTTTGTGCTGGACGAACCCTCCATCGGCCTGCACCCGCGCGACATGAACCGCATCACCCAGGCCATGCATCGCCTGCGCGACGCCGGCAACACGCTGGTGGTGGTCGAGCACGACCCGGCCGTGATGCTGGCGGCCGACCGCATGATCGACATGGGCCCGGGCCCGGGCGAGAAGGGCGGCCAGATCGTGTTCGACGGCACGCCGGAGGACCTCAAGCACGCGGATACCCTGACCGGCGCCTACCTCGGCTCGCGCAAGCAGGTCGGCATGGGCTTCAAGCGCCCGGTGACCGACAACACGCCGCGCCTGATCCTCGAAGGCGCGCGCGATCACAACCTGAAGAACCTCAGTGTCGAATTCCCGCTGCAGCGCCTGGTGTGTGTCACCGGGGTCAGCGGCTCCGGCAAATCGACCCTGATGCAGGACATCCTGGCACCCGCGCTGCTGCGCCAGTTTGGCAAGGCGACAGAAACACCCGGCCAGCACGACCGGCTGCTGGGTGCGGATTACCTGACCGATGTGGTGTTTGTGGACCAGTCGCCCATCGGCAAGACGGCGCGCTCCAACCCGGCCAGTTATGTGGGTGCCTGGGACGCGGTGCGCGAGCTGTTTGCGCAGGCACCGCTGGCACGCCAGCGCAGCTACACCTCGTCCAAGTTCAGCTTCAACAACGGCGACGGCCGCTGCCCGACCTGCGGCGGTTCGGGTTTTGAACACGTCGAAATGCAGTTCCTCAGCGACGTCTATCTGCGTTGCCCCGATTGCGACGGCAAGCGTTACCGGCCCGAAATTCTCGAAGTCACGATTGAACGCAAGGCGATTGGCGATGTCCATCCGCGCCTGATGAATGTGTCCGATGTGCTGGACCTCACGGTCAGCGAGGCCAGCCAGCTGTTTGCGCAGGACCGCGAGGTGATTCGCGCGCTGCAGCCCATCGTCGATGTGGGGCTGGAATACGTGAAGCTCGGCCAGCCGGTGCCGACGCTGTCGGGCGGCGAGGCGCAGCGCCTCAAGCTGGCCGGCTTTCTGGCCAACGCCTCGAAAACTGCCAGCGTCAGCCGCCAGCCGCTGGCGTTGAAAAACGTCAACCGCGGCACCCTGTTTCTGTTCGACGAACCGACCACCGGCCTGCACTTCGACGATATCGCCAAACTGATGCGCGCGCTGCGCAAGCTGCTGGACGTCGGACACTCGCTGATCGTCATCGAACACAACCTCGACGTGATCCGCTCCGCCGACTGGCTGATCGACCTCGGCCCCGAAGGCGGCGAAGCCGGCGGCCTGCTGGTGGCTCAGGGCACGCCGGAACAGGTGCGCGAACACCCGACGTCGCACACCGCGCTGGCGCTGCGCGAATACGAGCAGGCCATGGGCCAGGTGCACGGCGTGGAAGAGGCGCGCCCCAAGGTCTGGAAGTCCAAACCGGCTTTTTCCAGCCTGATCCAGATCGTCAACGCCAAAGAGCACAACCTCAAAAGTCTCTCGGTGGACATTCCGCGTGGCAAATTCAATGTGGTGACCGGCGTGTCGGGTTCCGGCAAGTCCACGCTGGCCTTCGACATCCTGTTCAATGAAGGCCAGCGGCGTTACCTGGAGTCGCTCAATGCGTATGCACGCAGCATCGTGCAACCGGCGGGCCGGCCCGAGGTCGATGCGGTCTACGGCATCCCGCCCACGGTCGCCATCGAGCAGCGCCTGTCGCGTGGCGGTCGCAAGTCCACCGTCGGCACCACCACCGAGGTCTGGCACTTTTTGCGCCTGCTCTACGTCAAGCTCGGCATCCAGCATTGCACCAAAGACGGCGCGGCCGTGATGCCGCAAAGCCCGGAAAGCATTGCCGCACAACTGCTGAAGAATTACCGCGGCCAGCACATCGGCCTGCTGGCGCCGCTGGTGATCAACCGCAAGGGCGTCTACACCGAACTGGCCGACTGGGCGCGGCCACGTGGCTACACCCATTTGCGCATCGACGGCGAGTTTTTGCCGACCACCAACTTCCCCCGCATCGACCGTTTCAAGGAACACACGGTGGAGCTGCCGGTGG
>CAMLDT010000190.1 GCA_946479075.1 uncultured Polaromonas sp. | reverse complement strand
GACCACCGAGATCTACACTCTTTCCCTACACGACGCTCTTCCGATCTAGCATGATTGTCGGCGCCGCCCTTTTGGCGGCCATGGCGCCGGCGGAATAGCGTCACGCCTGTCCACTTGCTTTTCCGTTCGTCCTGAGCCTGTCGAAGGATGCGCCTGAAGGCCCGCGTCTGGAGTCACAGGTGGCCCCATACCTGCTCGCTGCAGTACATTCGGAAGTCCAACCAGGAGCCTCCCATGAGCAGCATTTACGATTTCGACGCCCAGCAGATCAATGGCCAGGACATCTCGCTGTCCACCTACCGCGGCCAGGTGATGCTGATCGTGAACACGGCCAGCAAGTGCGGGTTCACGCCGCAGTTTGGCGGCCTCGAAGAGCTGCACAAGACTTACGCCGGCAAGGGACTGGTGGTGCTGGGCTTTCCATGCAACCAGTTCGGCTCGCAGGATCCGGGCGCCAACGGCGAGATTGCCGAGTTCTGCCAGGTCAACTACGGCGTCAGTTTTCCGATGATGGGCAAGGTCGAGGTCAACGGCCCGGCTGCGCACCCGCTGTACAAATGGCTGTGTGCCGAAGCACCCGGCCTGCTGGGCAGCAAATCCATCAAGTGGAACTTCACCAAGTTCCTGGTGGGCAAGGACGGCCAGGTGATCCGGCGATATGCGCCCACCGACAAACCGGCCGACCTGGCCAAGGACATCGACAAGGCGCTGGCCGCCTGACTCAGCATCACATCGGGCTTCAGCCCTTATCCCGCGGGCGCAAGCAGCTACCTATTTAATAGCATTCAAGCCACAGACAAGGCTTGATCCAGCACCTCGACCCAGTGCCTGACCGGCGTCGCCGTGCCGCTTTGCAGATGGGTGATACAGCCAATGTTGGCCGACACAATCACTTCGGGCGCTGCCGCTTGCAGGTGCCCGAGCTTGCGGTCACGCAGCTGGGTCGCGATCTCTGGGTTCAATACCGAGTAGGTGCCGGCCGAGCCGCAGCACAGATGGGATTCGCTGCTGGCCAGCGCCACCTCGAAGCCGAGCGCACCCATCAGGGTTTCAACGCCGCCGCGCAACTGCTGGCCGTGCTGCAGGGTACAGGGCGGATGGAACACCACCTTGCCGGCCGTTGCACGCACCTTGCCCTGCAGCTCGCCGACCAGCTTGGGCATCAGCTCGCTGAGGTCGCGCGTGAGTTCGCTGATGCGCGCCGCTTTCGCCGCATAGGCCGGATCGTCCTTCAGGTGATGGCCGTATTCCTTGACGGTGACACCGCAGCCCGAGGCATTCATCACGATGGCTTCGACACTGTCCACCATCGGCCACCAGGCGTCGATGTTGCGCCGCATCTCGTCCTTGCCGCCGTCCTGGTCGTTCAGGTGAAACTTCACGGCGCCGCAGCAGCCGGCTTTGGGCGCGAGCAGGGTCTGGATGCCGGCAGCGTCGAGCACGCGCGCGGTCGCCGCATTGATGTTGGGCATCATGGCCGGCTGCACGCAGCCCGCCAGCATCAGCATCTTGCGCGGGTGCTCGCGCTGCGGCCAGGCGCCGGCCGCTTGCGGTGCCGGCACTTTGGCCTTCAGCGCGGCCGGCAGCAGGCCGCGCACCGCCTGGCCAACTTTCATGGCCGGCGCAAACAACGGCGACGGCAAGCCTTCTTTGAGCGCCCAGCGCAAGGCTTTCTCGCCGGCTGGTCTGGGCACGCGTTCATCCACCAGCTTGCGGCCGATATCGACCAGGTGGCCATACTGCACACCGCTGGGGCAGGTGCTTTCGCAGTTGCGGCAGGTCAGGCAGCGGTCCAGATGCAGCTGCGTGGTGCGCGTCGGCGCTTCCCCTTCGAGCACCTGCTTGATCAGGTAAATGCGCCCGCGCGGGCCGTCGAGTTCGTCGCCGAGCAACTGGTAAGTCGGGCAGGTCGCGGTGCAAAAACCGCAGTGCACACACTTGCGCAAAATCGCCTCGGCGGCCAGGCCGTCGGCGTCGTTCTTGAATTCGGGAGCGAGATGGGTTTGCATGGCCAGCCGGGATCAAAAGTCGGGGTAGAGGCGGCCGCGATTAAAAATGCCAGCCGGATCGAATTCTTGTTTCAGCTGGCGGTGAATCCGGTCCAGCGGCGGTTTCAAGGCATCAAATCGGCCTCCAGCCCTCGCCGGCTGTGCGCCAGCAGCTATGAAAAGCGTAGCACTTCCACCGGCCGCGGCAGCGGCGGCGCGCAAGGCGGCCGCATCGCCCGGCAGGGCGCGCACCCAGCGCAGCCCGCCGTGCCACTCGACCAGCGGCGGCTCGGGCAGGTCCAGCACCGGGGCGGTCTGCGGCACCGACAGGCGCCAGAGGTCGCGCTCGCCGCGTTCGAGGAACCAGGGCAATTGCTGGTCGCGGCACAGGGTCCAGTCGGGTGCGGTGGCCGCGTTGTCCTGGCGTTCGCCGCCCAGCGACTTGCAGGCGGCTTCCACGGCCGCCACCGCGCCACGCAGGCGCAGGTACAGGGTCTGGGTCTGCCCGTCGTCGACCCAGCAGCTGGCGTTGAGGGGCAGCGGCTGGCCACCCCAGGCATTGAGCTGCGCCAGCGCCCGGGCCTGGTCCATTTCAAACTTCAGGGTGGCCTCGGCCGGCGCCAGCGGCAGCACCTTGAGGCTGACTTCGGTGATCAGTCCCAGCGTGCCGAGCGCGCCGCACATCAGGCGCGACACGTCATACCCGGCGACGTTTTTCATGACCTGGCCGCCAAAGGTGAGCAGTTCGCCTTTGCCATTGAGCAGGGTCAGGCCCAGCACATAGTCGCGCACCGCGCCCACGCTGGCGCGCGCCGGACCGCTCAGGCCGGCGGCCACCATGCCACCTACGGTCGCTACGCTCCCGGTGGCCGTGCCACTGTAAGTGACGCCTTCAAAATGCGGCGGCTCGAAGGGCAGGCACTGGCCACGTTCGGCCAGCACCGCCTCAAGCTCGGCCAGCGTTGTTCCGGCCCGCACCGTGACCACCAGTTCGCTGGGCTCGTAACTGGTGATGCCGGTCAGCGGCCGGGTGTCCAGCAGCTCGCCGGTGGCCGGTTCGCCGTAAAAGTCCTTGCTGCCGCCGCCGCGAATGCGCAGGGCGGTGCCGGCTGCGGCGGCCGCCTGCACCTGGCTGATGATCGATTGAAGCGCTGCATCCATGGCGGAGATGGTAAGGCGGGGTGGATCCGCCCGGTTTGATTTTTTTGAATGCTGGCCGTTAGTTATTTGCAGTGGGCCGGGGCGCGGCCTCAGTCCAGAAAATAGTTCACCGGCAAACCGGGCACTTCTACCCGCATGGAAAACACGCAGCCCGACGCAGGCATCGCCGCCAGTTCGGCCGCAGGCCGGCCGTGGCGGGCCGTGGTGAGGTAAAGCGTGCGCAGATCGTCACCGCCAAAACACACCATGGTCGGGCACAGCGTGGGCGTGGCGATCGCGGCCAGCAGCTCGCCGCCAGGAGAGAGCTTGAGCACCCGGCCACCTTCGAACATCGCCACGTAATAATTGCCTTCGGCGTCCACCGAAGCGCCATCAGGCCGGCCGCCATAAGCCGCTGACGCGCCCGCCATGCCGGGCTGCCAGCCGGCCGGTTTGGGCGGAAACTTCCGGAAAACGCGGCTCCGCTGCATCTTGTTGCTGACCGGGTCCCAGTCCCAGGCGCGGATGACATGCGCGGTGGTGTCGGTCCAGTACACGGTGGCCGCGTCAGGCGACCAGGCCAGGCCGTTGGCGATGGTGGCATCACCCGCCTTGCGCTCCAGCACCGGCGGGCGACCCTCACGGCAGTCCATGGAAAAAAGCTGCGCTGCCGCCACGTCGCGCGGCTCATACATGGTGCCGGCCCAGAACCGGCCCGCGGGATCGGCCTTGCCATCATTGAAGCGGGTGGTGGCGGTATCGTGCCCGGCCGGCAACAACCGCTCCAGCGGCCCGCCCCACTGCCGCGCTCGGTAGATGCCGTCACGCAGGGCGATCACCAGGCCGCTGGCTACACCCTGCGTGCGGGCCGGCGCGATGCAGCCGGGCTCCGAGGGCAGCGGCCAGCTTTCCACCGTCTGCATGAAAACGTTGCAGCGGTGAAGCTGGCGGCCGGGAATGTCCACCCAATAAAGCATTTGCTCCTCCGGGTGCCAGAAAGGTGATTCGCCGAGTTCGCTGGGCGAAGCCACCACCGTTTGCCAGGGCGGGCTCATGGGGCGCTCTCCACCGCAATGCTCATTTGCACACTCATGGACTCGCCGGGCGCCAGCACCTCGATGCCCAGATCACCCGCCGGCGCAGCGCCGGCCTGCAGCAGGTTGACGGCGTTGTTGACATGGCTGACCGGCTCGATGGCCACGAAGTCGCGGGTGCCGTTGGTGAAAACCACCAGCCGGCTCAGGCTGGCACTGATGCGGGTTTGCAGCAACTCGTCACGCAGCGTGACGCAGCCGTCCCAGCCGTCAAAACAGTGATCAACGTCGAGGCCGGCGCAGTCGGCATCCAGACCCCCGGAAGGTTCTCGGTGCGTGGGCAATTTCTCGACGTTCATTTCCCAGCGCCCGGTGGCACCGAACGTGATGTGGCTGCCCGGCCGCTTGACGAAGTAAGGGTGCCAGCCAAGACCGGCCGGCGCAGGAACGGACGACTGGTTGGTCATGCTCAGCGTCAACTCCAGCACATTGCCGCGCAGGCGGAAGGTCTGCGAGGCGTCAAAGGCAAAAGGCCAGGCCGCGTCGGCGCGGTGCTCGCAGGCCAGCATCAGCAAGGCGCCGTCATGCTCCAGCACCTCCCAGGGCCGTTGCCATCCGATGCCGTGGATGGCATGCGGCTCGGGGCCGTTGTTCTGCACCAGCGGGTGGCTGGTGCCCTCCCACTTGAGCGTGGCATGGCCGACGCGGTTGGAAAAGGGCACGAGCGGGTAGCTGCCTGAAAGCCGGACCGTGGCGAGTTCGGCAGCGGGGGTCGAGCGCAACACCGGGAGGTCCTGAAACCACAGGCCGGTGATGCAGCCGCCCAGAGCTGGCTTGACCTCGCAACGCAGGCTGCCCTCCGACAAGGTGATGAAATCGTTGTTCATGGCGTCTCCTGCTGCCATTGTGCAGGAGCCCGGATTCCACTCGCAAAAAAAATGGCCCGCTGGAACCGAAGTTCTGGCGGGCCGAACATCCAAAGGAGACTCTCGCTATTTCAAAATCCTGCCGCAGCTGCCAGGCAGCTGCGGCGTGTGCCGGGTTTAGCGGCTGTAGGCGGTTTCGCCGTGGGAGGTAATGTCGAGGCCTTCGCGCTCGTCTTCCTCGCTGACACGCAGGCCGATGGTCAGGTCCACGATCTTGTAGGCAACGAAGGACACCACACCGGACCAGACCAGGGTGATCAGGACCGCCTTGAGCTGGATCCAGACCTGGCCGACGATGGAGTAATCCGCAGCGGTGACCATGGTGGCCGTGACCCAGTCAGCCACGTAGCCGGGGCCGCCCAGGCTAGGCGAATTGAACACACCGGTCAGCAGCGCGCCGAGGATACCGCCGATACCGTGCACGCCGAACACGTCGAGCGAGTCGTCCGCACCCAACATTTTCTTCAGGCCATTGACACCCCAGAGGCAGGCAAAACCAGCGACCAGGCCGATGATCAGGCCACCGCCGATGCCGACGTTGCCGGCTGCGGGGGTGATCGCCACCAGGCCGGCGACGGCACCGGATGCTGCACCCAGCATCGACGCCTTGCCGCGCATCAGCGCTTCACCGACGCACCAGGCCAGCACCGCAGCGGCGGTCGCACCCAGGGTGTTGATGAAGGCCAGGGCGGCGAAGCCGTTGGCTTCCAGCGCGGAACCGGCGTTGAAACCGAACCAGCCCACCCACAGCAGGGCCGAACCGACCATGGTCAGTGTCAGGCTGTGAGGCGCCATGGCTTCTTTGCCGTAACCGATACGCTTGCCCACCATGTAGGCGCCAACCAGACCCGCGACAGCGGCGTTGATGTGCACAACGGTACCGCCGGCAAAATCAAGCGCGCCCGACTGCCAGATGTAACCGGCTTTCGAAGTCATTTCGTCAACCACACCGGCAGCGGTGTAGGCATCAGGGCCCATCCAGAACCAGACCATGTGCGCCATCGGTGCATAGCTGAAGGTGAACCAGATGACCATGAACATCAGCACGGCGGCGAACTTCATGCGTTCGGCAAAGGCGCCGACGATCAGTGCGCAGGTGATACCGGCGAAGGTGGCCTGGAAGGCAGCGAAGACGATTTCAGGAATCACAACGCCTTTGCTGAAGGTCGCGCCGTTGGCGAAAGTGCCCGCGACGTTGTCCCAGACGCCCTTCATGAACAGCCGGTCAAAGCCGCCGAAGAAGGCATTGCCCTCGGTGAACGCGAGGCTGTAGCCATAGATGAACCACAGCACCACGATCATCGAGAAGGTGACCATGACCTGCATCAGGACCGACAGCATGTTCTTGCTGCGGACCAGGCCGCCGTAGAACAGTGCCAGGCCGGGAACCGTCATCAGAATGACCAGCATGGTGGAGACCATCATCCAGGCGGTGTCGCCCTTGTTGGGAACCGGAGCGGGCGCAGCGGGTGCGGCAGCTTCGGCAGCAGCTGGTGCAGCGGCAGCGGCCGGCGCCGGTGTGGCTGCCGCTGCGGGTGCTGCCGGTGCGGCAGCTTCGGAGGCGGCGGGAGCTGCCGCAGGGGCCTGGGCCAGCACAGCGGCAGCGCCGGTGAACAGGCTCAAACCCAAAGCCA
>CAMLDT010000189.1 GCA_946479075.1 uncultured Polaromonas sp. | reverse complement strand
GCCAGCGCGGGGACAGGACCATGGACATGTCGTCGATGGCAAACAGCCGGGACGCTGTTTCATTGATCAGCAACACCCGGCCGGCGGTGTCAACCGCCATCAGGCCTTCCTGCATGCTGTTGACGGTCAGCTCCAGCGTCGAATAGGCCTGGCGGCTGCGCGCCAGTTCGTTTCCAACTTCACGCTGGCGCTGCTCCAGCGAGTCGGCCATCAGGTTGAAGCTGGCCGCGATCCTGTCGAACTCGCCCGCTGTGCGGTCCGGGCGCACCGGGATGCGAACCCCGTGATGGCCTTTTTCCAGCTGCTTTGTCGCATACAGAATCTGGTGCGCCGGCCCCAGAATCGCGCTCCCGCCAATCATCCACGCCCCCCACGCGCCCAGAAAAGCCACCAGCGTCAGCACCGCCAGTTCGAGCCACAGCTGCCTGTGGCCCGGGTCCACGATCCGGTCGCGGTCCAGGCTCACGGAAACAAACACCGCCGACTCGGGGTGGGGGCTGCTGGGCATGAAGGCCCACAAGCGTTCGTGCCCGCTACCGTCCTGGCCCTCGCGAACCCCCGTGCTCAGGCTTTTCACGGCGTCCTGCAACACCGGGCTGCGCACCGTGTCACCGACATTGATCGGGAGTTTGGGCTTGCCAGCCAGCAGCGCACCCTCACGGTCCTGGACCCCCAGCGCCGCGCCGGAGGGCAGTTCTATGCCATCGATCAGCCGGGCCATTTCAGCGAGGTCAAACGAGGCGAAAGCCACGCCCGTGACCTTGCCCGAAGCATCGATCACGGGCTGGGCGTAGGTGATGACGGGCTTGTTCGCCAGCCGGCCCACCGCATACGTGCCGATGACAAACCGGCGTTGTTCGATGGCGTCCTGAAAATAGGCCCGGTCGCCGAGATAGGCCTTGGTGGCGCTGCCCAGCGCGTGGCAACGGGTCAGGCCGTCCAGCCCGATCACCCCCAGGTTGGCGTATTCCGGCAGGCTCCGCGACAGGCGTGAAAAATAGCGGTCGCAATCGGTGTTGTTGATGTCCTGGATGTCAGGCAGGGCGCCAATCAGCGTCAGCACCTGGCGCGCGGAATCGGCCACACGCTGCTGGCTGGCTGCCGCCAGCGACGCAGCGAACCGGAGGTCGCCCCGGGCCCGTTCCAGCTCGGCGCCGGCATTGTGCAGGGCCTTGGCGATGGACATGCCAAACAGGGGAACGATCGCCACGACCACCAGCATGACGATGCGTGCGCGCAAACTGAGCCTGGCCTTCATGGTGCTTTCAGCTGTATTGATTCACCCAACTGTAAGTCACCCGGAAACCGGGCCAGCGCAGTGCCGTGCGCAGGACAGGACCGTGCGGTTCAAGCCGTCGCGATGGACTCGTTGACCTGCAGCCAGTATTCCTTCAGGCGACTCAATTTTTCAGTGAAGTCCCCAAAGTCCACCGGTTTGCGCACAAACCCGTTGGCACCACTCTGGTAGCAGGCAATGATGTCGGACTGTTCGCTGGACGAGGTCAGCATGACCACAGGCACCAGCGCCGTGAGCGGGTTGGCACGCACACTGCGCAACACGTCCAGGCCCGACAGCTTGGGCAATTTCATGTCCAGCAAAATGAACGCTGGTTGCTTGTGGGTATCGCGCCCGGCATGTGCACCCTGGCCAAACAGGTAGTCCAGGGCTTCCGCGCCGTCACGGGCGGTGACGATCGCGGTATCGGGCCCCTGCTCCTGCAAGGTCAGGACGGTAAGTTCGAGGTGGTCCGGGTTGTCTTCCACTACAAGGATGGGGTTGTCGTTCATAAGACCTTCACCATGCGCGTTGATCGGTGGCCGGTCAAGGCCATCATTTTCATCATCTTTGTCATATTACAGAAGTTCACAAAATTGTCTATGCGTAGTCGCCGCATGGTTCTGTTTCTCCTTGTTCGCACTGTCTGGTCAATGGCTTCAGCAAGTGCCGGACCATGAACTTACCATCGGGGCACGGCCTCATCTTTCAACTGGTTGCGCAAGGCTGCGTAATCCGGGACCACCGCGCGCACTGTGTCCCAAAAGCGCGGGCTGTGGTCCATCACACGCAGATGGCTCAGTTCATGAACCACTACGTAATCAATGACGGAAAGCTTGAAATGGATCAGCCGCCAGTTCAGGCGTATCGCGCCATCGGCGCTGGCGCTGCCCCAGCGGGTGCCCGCGCTGCTCAGGCTGAGTTTGCGCCATTGCACCCCCAGATGCGGGGCGAAGTGGTTCAGCCGGTCCGTAAAAACCTGTTTGGCCCGGCGCATCAGCCAGGCCTGCACCGAATCGCGGATCTGCTCGGCCGTGGCGTCGTGGGCCAGGCCGATGCGCAGGATGTTCCGGGGCGCTGCGGGGTCAGAGCTTTCTGCGGTCTGCAGTTCGCCGCCAATGCCCCCGAAAGCATGGCGCGGATCAATCACCACCTGCACCGTCTCGCCCAGCAGCGGCAGTGTGGTGCCGTCGCGCCACTCGATGCGCGCCGCTTCCAGCCGCTGATGCCGCGCGCGGGTTTCCTGCAGCTTGGCAAGAATCCAGCCGGCTTTTTCCTGGACGGCTTTGTCAATTTCATACAGGGGCACCCACTTGGGGGCGCTCACCACCAGGCCATCGGCGCCCACCGAAAAGCCAATGGTCCGGCGTTTGCCGCGGCGGAACTGGTAAGCCACGACGGTGTCGGCCAGCAGCGCTTCGCGCGTGGCCGCCGGGTGGCGGTAGGTGGCGGGTGCCAGAACCTGCTGCAGGGTCTGCGCCGGTCGCAAATCCACCGGGCCGGCATCTGCTAGCGCTTCAATAGCAGGTTGCGCAGGCAGGACGGGGGCTGCAGGCCGATTTGACCTGATTTTTCCAGCCCGGCGCGGCGCCACGGGTGCCGGCGCGGGAATCTCGGTGCCAAACAGGTCAAGCGTGAACTGGAGAAGCCTTTGCATCCCGGGAGTTTAGGGCCTGTTCACACTATTTATACAAGTGCGAACAGGCCATAACGCCCCAGACCGGGCGTCAGAAGCGGGTGGTGGCGGTTTCCGGGTAAGCCTCGGGATCGAGCCGCCGCATCTCGGCTTCGATCCAGGCCTCGACTTCGCGCATCAGTTCATCGGGCTTGCGGCCCACACTGCTGATCGGTTTGCCAATCGAGATATCGACAATGCCGGGCTTCTTGATGAAAGCCTTGCGCGGCCAGCACTTGGCCGAAGTCACGGCAATCGGAATCACCGGCGCGCCGGTTTCTATCGCCAGCCGCGTGCCGCCGGTTTTGTAAACGCCATGCTGGCCGCGCGCTATGCGTGTGCCTTCCGGAAACATGATGACCCAGACACCCTGGCCCATCAGGCGGCGGCCCTGTTCCACCACCTTGTTGAAAGCCTGGGCGCGCTGGCTGCGGTCAATATGGATCATGTCCATGCGGGCCATGGCCCAGCCGAAAAACGGCACGTAGAGCAATTCTTTCTTGAACACATAGGCCAGCGGATGCGGCATCAGCGTCGGCATCGAAAAGGTCTCCCAGGTGCTCTGGTGTTTGAGCAGCAGCACGGCCGCGCTTTTTTCGCCGGTCGGCAGGTTTTCCATGCCGGTCACCCGGTTCTTGATGCCGAGGATGAAGGTGCCGCCGCTGACGGCCACGCGCAACCAGCCGGCGCACATCCAGTAAATCTGCGTGCTGCTGCCGAACAGCGAAAAAACCAGGACGGCGAGGGCCCAGGGAATCACGGTGACAGTCATCCACAGCAGATGCAGGATGGAGCGGATCAGGGCCATGGTGTCTTCTCGGTCAGGTTATGCATGTTTTATGGCTCCAGCCCTTATGCAGCAAGGGCAAGCAGCTACCATTTTTATAGCGTCAGGGCGCCGCGCTGCGGCTCAGGATGAACGCAGCAAAGGCCGCCAGGTCGGCGTGCAGCCGCGTCCCTGGGGGCAGGCCCTCGGGTTGCCCGCCGCTGCGCCACACCTCCGACTTGCCGGTCAGCACCAGATGAGGCTCGCAACCCGCGGCGGCGCCCGCCACCAGATCACGCACTGTATCGCCCGCGGTGGGCACGCCCTTGAGCGGCACGCCGAAGCGTGCACCGATCTGCTCAAACAGGCCGGGCAGCGGCTTGCGGCAGGTGCAGCGCTCCTCGGGGCTGTGCGGGCAATAAAACACCGCATCGATGCGCCCGCCCAGCGCGGCCAACAAGCGGTGCATCTTGGAATGCATGGCATTGAGCGCCGCCACGTCAAACAGACCACGGCCCAGGCCCGACTGGTTGGACGCGATCACCACATGCCAGCCCGCGTGGGTGAGCCGTGCAATGGCCTCCAGCGAGCCGGGCAGCGGCACCCACTCTTCCGGCGACTTGACGTAGTCGTCGCTGTCGCGGTTGATGGTGCCGTCGCGGTCGAGGATGACGAGTTTCACGGGGTTCCCGGATCAGGCAGCGAGTTTGGAAAGGTCGGCCACGCGGTTCATGGCCTCATGCAGACTTTTGAGCAGGCCTTGCCGGTTCAGGCGCAAATCGGTCTGCTCGGCATTGACCATCACGCCCTCAAAAAAGGCATCGACAGGCGCGCGCAACGCCGCGAGCGATTGCAATGAAGCGGTGTAGTCGCCGGCTTCAAACCGGGCCCGGGCCTGGGGCACCACGTTCTGCATGGCGGCGTAGAGCGCAATTTCCGCAGGCTCCTTGAGCAGCGCATCGCTGACATGGGCATCCACCGCGTCAGCTTTCTTCAGGATGTTGCTGATGCGCTTGTTGGCGGCGGCCAGGGCCGGGGCTTCGGGCAGGGCTGCGAAGGCGCGAACGGCGGCGAGGCGTTTGGCCACGTCGCCGAGGCGCTGCGGACGCAGGGCCAGCACCGCATCCACTTCCTGGGCGCTGTAACCCTGTTCGCGCAGAGAACCGGCGAAGCGGTCGTAGATGAAGTCAACAAGCGCGGCCGAAGCGTGCTGGATCCTGTCGCCGAAAACCGGTGTTGCAACCGCCACCAGGTCGGCAAGACCTACAGGCAAATCCTTCTCGACCAGCATGCGAATCACGCCAAGTGCATGACGGCGCAAGGCAAACGGATCCTTGTCGCCGGTCGGCAGGTTGCCGATCCCGAACATGCCGACCAGGGTTTCGAGCTTGTCGGCCAGCGCCACCACCACGCCTGCCTCGTTGCGCGGCAACTCGTCGCCGGCAAAGCGGGGTTTGTAGTGGTCTTCAATCGCATCGGCCACCTCCACCGACAGGCCGTCATTGAGCGCGTAATAACGGCCCATGATGCCCTGCAACTCGGGGAACTCGCCGACCATGTCGGTCACCAGATCGGTCTTGGCCAGCTGCGCAGCCTGGTCGGCCTGCTGCGCCAGCATGTCGCCACCCAGTTGCTGGCCGATGGCCTTCGCAATCGCGCGCACACGTTCAACCCGCTCGCCTTGCGTGCCCAGCTTGTTGTGATACACCACCTTGCCCAAGCCTTCAACACGCGAGGCCAAGGTTCTCTTGCGGTCCTGGTCGAAGAAGAATTTGGCATCGGCCAGACGCGGGCGCACCACGCGTTCATTGCCGCCGATCACGGCACTCGCATCCGCCGGGCTGATGTTGCTGACCACCAGGAACTTGTTGCTGAGCTTGCCCGAGGCTTCGAGCAGCGGGAAGTACTTCTGGTTGGCCTTCATCGTGAGGATCAGGCATTCCTGCGGCACATCGAGGAATTCTTTCTCGAACTCGCAGACCAGCACGTTGGGCCGCTCGACCAGCGCGGTCACTTCATCGAGCAGCGCGTCGTCGTCGATGGCTTTGACGCCACCGCCAACTTTGGCTGCAGCGGCAGCCAGTTGTTTTTCGATCTCGGCCTTGCGCTCGGCAAAACTGGCGATCACCGCGCCATCTTTTTTCAGCGTGGCCGCATAGCTGTCAGCGTCCTTGAATACCACAGGATCGACGGCAGCCTCGAAGCGATGACCGTGCGTGCTGTTGCCGGCTTTCAGACCCAGCGCCTCGATGGCGACGACCTCGCTGCCGTGCAAGGCAACCAGGCCGTGGGCTGGCCGCACAAACTTCACATCGCTCCAGCCATCGGCCAGCTGGTAGGTCATGACCTTGGGGATCGGCAGCTTGGCAATCGCTTCGAGCAGGGCTTTCTGCAAACCCTCCACCAGCGTGGCACCTTTGACATTGCTGTCGTAAAACAATGCCTCGGCCTTGCCGTCAGGGGCGCGCTTGAGGCCGGCCACGGCCGAGGCGTCGGCGCCCAGCGCCTGCAGCTTTTTGAGCAGTGCCGGCGTGGCATTGCCGGAGGCATCCAGCCCCACCGCCACCGGCATGAGTTTTTGCGAAACCGCCTTGTCGGTGCCCTGCGCGGCGACAGCAGTGACATGAGCCGCGAGGCGGCGCGGAGAGGCAAACGAGGTCAAGACCGAGTCCGCAGCGGTCAGGCCCTGGGCCTTGAGCTGCTCGAACAACACACCGGCAAAGGCGTCGCCGAGTTTCTTGAGCGCCTTGGGCGGCAGCTCTTCCACAAACAGTTCGACCAGAAGGTTCTTCGTTGTCATTTCTTATGCAGCCTTCTTGATCGTCGGGGTCATCGCGTCCACCCACTCGCGCGGCGCCATCGGGAAACCCAGGCGCTCACGGCTTTCGTAATAACTCTGCGCCACGGCGCGCGCCAGGTTGCGGATGCGACCGATGTAGGCGGCGCGTTCGGTCACGCTGATGGCACCGCGTGCATCCAGCAGGTTGAAGCTGTGCGCGGCCTTGAGCACCTGCTCGTAGGCCGGCA
>CAMLDT010000188.1 GCA_946479075.1 uncultured Polaromonas sp. | reverse complement strand
TCCTGCCAGCTTGCCGATACGCCGATTGTAGAAAGGTCTGTGGTTTGCAGCCCGGCGTAGCCGCAGGGGTTGATACGGGAAAAGGGTTCCAGGTCCATCGCGACGTTCAAAGCCACGCCGTGGTAGCTGTACTGGCGGCTGACCTTGATGCCCAGCGCGGCGATTTTGCCAAGGCCGCGAAAAGGGTCCAGCGGGTCGCGCGGTCCCGTCAGGGCTTCATGCGCCGCTGGATCGTCCAGCCGCACATAAATGCCGGGTGAGCCGGCGACGCGGTGACCGGTGACGCCGAAATGCGCCAGCGTGCGGATCACGGCCTCCTCGATCCGGTACACGTATTCCTTCACGTAGTAGCCGGCGCGTTTCAGGTCGATCAGCGGGTAAGCCACCACCTGCCCGGGGCCGTGGTAAGTGACCTGGCCGCCGCGGTCGGTCTGCACGATGGGGATGCTGCCGGGGTTCAGCACATGTTCGGTTTTGCCAGCCAGGCCTTGTGTGTAAACCGGAGGATGCTCACAAATCCATAGCTGGTCACGCCCACCGGACGGGGGCTGGAGGCCGATTTGGCTCGAAATTTCGGTATCGCGGGTACGTCCGGCCGTGAAGGCCTGCATCGCCTGCCAGGTGGGCAGGTAATCGACCTGCCCGAGTTGCCGCGTTAACACGACACGGCCGCCGCGCCGGGCCGCCCCAAGCAAGGCCAGCCCCCTCGGGGGGCAGCGACCCGCGCAGCGGCGGAGCGTGGGGGTGGCATTTCAACCTGCATGGGTTGGCGCTTGCGTGGTTAAAGGACGACCTTGACCATCGGGTGCGTGCTCAGCGTGCGGTACAGCTCGTCAAGCTGCTCGCGGGACGTCGCCGTGACGGTGATGGTGACGCCCAAATACTTGCCGCCCTTGCTTTCGCGCAACTCGATGGTGGAAGCGTCGAAGGCCGGGTCGAACTGGTGTGCGATGAGGGTGATGGCGTGCACCAGTCCCTCGGTTTTCTCGCCCATCACCTTGATGGGGAACTGCGAGGGGTACTCGATCAGCGATTCCTGGCGCGGCGTTTCAGGGGCTGGCGCGCCTGGTGGTGGCGGGACGGCGGCGTTCATGCCTGGGCCTGCTTGACGCGCTGGTAGGCCGCATGCAACTTTGCATACACCGGGCCGGGCTTGCCGCTGCCCACGGGCTGGCCGTCGAGCAGGGTGATGGCCAGCACTTCCTTGGTGGCCGAGGACAGCAACAGTTCGTCGGCGCCCAGCACTTCCTCGCGGGTGATGCGGCGCAGCTCGAAGGCGATGCCGGCGTCGCGGCAGATGTCCTCGATCAGTCCGTAACGGATGCCTTCGAGCACCAGGTTGTCCTTGGGTGGGCCCAGCACCTTGCCGTCTTTCACGACCCAGACGTTGCAGGCGGCGGCTTCGCTCAGGTAGCCATCGCGAAACATCACCGTCTCGACCGCATCGGCGTCTGCGCTGATCTGGCGCGCAAACACCGCGCCCAGCAGGCTGGTGGCCTTGATGTGGGCCTTGCTCCAGCGGAAGTCGTCGGCGGTGACGCAGGCCACACCGTCGGCGCGCTGCGCGGGCGTGGGCGGCTTCATGGTGCTGGTCATGACAAACACCGTGGGCGCCAGGTCGGGCGGCATCACGTGGTCGCGCAACGCGACGCCGCGCGTGATCTGGATATAAACCAGCTGGTCGATTTTTTCGGGCGCGGTGTGCATTGACAGCGCATAGGCGTCCACCAGCTGGCGGGTGATCTCTTGCCACTTTGCCTGCGTCAGCGGGTTGGCGATGCGCAATTCGGCCAGGCTGCGGTCCAGCCGCGCCATGTGCTGGGCAAAACGGAAAGGCTTGCCGCCGTACACCGGCACCACTTCGTAGACGCCATCACCAAAGATGAAGCCGCGGTCCATGACGCTGATCTTCGCGTCCCTGAGCGCGGTGATCTCGCCGTTGAGGTAGCAGGGCGTGTCGGGCAGGAGAGGGGTGGGAGAGGTCATCTTGAATGTGGGTTGGGGCTGCCTCTATTGTCGCGCAGCCTTATTTGCCGTGCCGCAGCACGCGCCGCTTGAACCAGACGCGCCAGCGCCAGACCAGCTTGACCAGCACATAGGCGCTGGCGGCGCCGCCGACCGCAAAAATCGCCATGCCCAGCACGGCCGGCCAGCCAAACCGCTGCAGCCAGGCCAGTGCATCAAAGCCGGCGCTGGTTGAAGCCGCTTCGAGCACCGCGTCACCGGCGGCGGCTTCGTGGGGCGAAAGGCCGAGGATCAGGCTGCCGAGCTTGTAGGCCAGCCAGAGCCAGAAGCCGATGGTGAAGGGGTTGGTGACCAGCGTGGCGCCGGCCGCCACCGGAATGTTGCCGCGCCACCAGACGCAGTGCGCGGCGGCGGCAAGGATTTGCGCGACCGGCAGCGCAAAGGCCCAGAACAGCCCGATGGCCACGCCGCGGGCCACGGCCTCATGCTGAAGATGCCACAGCCCCGGCTCCTGAAGGTGGTGCGCCACGGGCTTGAGCCACGGATGGGCTGCCAGGGTTTCGCGGCTCACGCCCTGGGTGAAGCGGTCGCTCCAGTGGCTGCGCCGTTCCTGCTTTTTCTTGCCGGCCGGGGGGTGGGTGTGCTTGTCGCGCGTCATGGCTTGGTTGGTCGGTGGGGCAAAGGCCCCTCAGGCCAGGAAAATGACGGCCGCAATTGCCAGCGCGCCCAAGCCCAGATTGATGCCAGCCAGCATGGCGATCTGGCCGACGCGTTTGCCGCCCTCGGGCCAGTCGGCCGCCGCGACCGCCCGCTTCAGCCGCCGGAACGGGCCAAAAAACAAATGGCCAAAAAGCGCAAACATCAACAGGCCGAGGCCCAGCATCAGGTGCCAGCCGACAGGCGCGTTTTTCATGCCCACCGCCATCAGCATGCCCAGACCGGTCAGCAGCAACAGCCCGATGGACAGCCAGACCCACTTGAAGAAGTTTTGCAGCACGTCGGCCATCAGCGGCAGGCGCTGGGGCGGTGCCAGGTGCCTGGCGGCGGCAGGGCGCAGCGCCAGCAGCATGAAACTGATGCCGCCCAGCCACAGCACGGCAGCAGCAATATGGAGAAATTTCATCAGGGCGGGCATGGCGGGTCTTTCCGGTGGGCAAAAAGCACCACCAAGGGCGGCAGGCGTCGCGTGGATGCGACGCATTGGGTTCCGATTGTCGCCCGCAATCGCTGTGCCGGGCCTGTGCTGCGGGCAGTGCGGCTTTTCACCGCAGCGGGAGGCAGGGGCATTTTGGTGGCGGGTGGGTTTCTACGTATAATCAGGGGCTTTGCTAATAACCAGCCGTGACCGGCCCCGTGATTTGTGATGAACAAAATAACAGATGCGGCGGTTGATCCGGTACCGGAGTCCGCAAGGACTTTCAGTGACAGGGTGGAGGCAGACCAGGAGGATTTCAAGCCGCTGACGCGCGAACAGGCGCAGCAGTTGCGAAAAAGTCATCCGCAGGTCTCGCTCTGGCGGGTGTTGGCCGGGCAATTGGCCGCAGGCCTTGTGGTGGCTGCGCTGGCCTGGGCAGTGACCGGAAAGCCGGGCCCGGGGTGGTCGGCTCTTTACGGCTCGCTATCGGTGGTTATTCCTGCGGCGCTTTTTGCGCGCGGTTTGACGGGCAAGGTTTGGTCCATGAATCCGGGTACAGCTGTAGCCGGATTCTTTTTGTGGGAACTGGTCAAGGTTGCGCTGACGCTGGCAATGCTGTTTGCGGCGCCGAGACTGGTTCCGATGTTGAGTTGGCCAATCATGTTGATTGGCCTGGTGGTGACAATGAAAGTGTCCTGGTTCGCGCTGTTTTTGGCGGCCAGGCATCAAAAACTTTGAGGCGAGCGATAAATGGCTGCTGAGAACGCTGCGGAACATGGGGGCCAGACGGCCGGTGAATACATCGTTCACCACCTGACGCATTGGCGCAACAAGGAGCTGGTGGGTCCTTTTGATCTGACCGTCATCAACCTCGATTCTGCTTTTTTCAGCATCGTGCTGGGCATTGTGGGTTGTTTCTTCCTCTGGAAGGCGGCTCGCAAGGCCACTTCAGGCGTTCCCGGGCGTTTTCAGGCGGCGGTCGAGCTGCTGGTAGAAATGGTGGACTCCCAGGCCAAAGGCATTGTTCACAATGCCCAGAGCCGCAAGCTGGTGGCGCCGCTTGCATTGACCGTGTTTGTCTGGATTTTCCTGCTCAATGCCATGGACCTGTTGCCGGTGGATCTGATCCCGGCGATCTGGGCCTGGGGCCACGGGGCGGCAGGCCTGGACCCGCACCACGCCTACATGCGCTCGGTTCCCACGGCTGACCTCTCCGTCACCATGGGCCTGTCGCTCGGGGTGCTGCTCACCTGCCTGGCCTACAACGTCAAGGTCAAGGGCCTGGGCGGCTGGATTCACGAGCTGTTCACCGCGCCTTTCGGCAATCACTGGGCGCTGTATCCCTTCAACTTCCTGATGCAGGTGATCGAGTTTGTTGCCAAGACGGTGTCGCACGGCATGCGACTGTTCGGCAACATGTACGCCGGCGAACTGATCTTCCTGCTGATTGCCCTGATGGGCGGCGCGTGGTCACTGTCCGCCACCGGTATCGGCCTGGCGATTGGCCACATCATTGCCGGTTCTGCGTGGGCGATCTTCCACATCCTGATCATCACGCTGCAAGCTTTCGTGTTCATGATGCTGACGCTGGTTTACATCGGCCAGGCCCACGATCACCACTGACGTTTTTTGTTTTCTTTTTTCTCTCGCAACCTAGTCCTAAGGAGTCATCATGGAAGTTATTAGTTTTGTCGCTCTGGCCGCCGGCCTCATCATCGGTCTCGGCGCTGTTGGCGCATGTATCGGTATCGGCATCATGGGCAGCAAATACCTCGAAGCCGCTGCACGCCAGCCTGAACTGATGGGCGAGCTGCAAACCAAGATGTTCCTGCTGGCCGGTCTGATCGACGCGGCTTTCATTATCGGTACCGGTATTGCCCTGTGGTTCGCCACGGCCAACCCGTTCCTGGCGCAAATCGCCAACCTGCCCAAGTAAGCCTTCATCTAACCTAAAAATGTCATTCCTTCGGGCTGGCCGCTGGCCGGGCTCCTGGGGAAAGGATGAACAGTGAGCATTACAGGTACCCTAATAATCCAGTTGATCGTGTTCCTGATTCTGGTCGGGTTCACGATGAAGTTTGTGTGGCCACCCATCACGGCTGCCCTGGACGAGCGCGCCCGCAAGATCGCCGACGGTCTGGCTGCGGCCGACAAGGCCAAGTCCGAACTTTCCGTCGCCAACAAGCGTGTGGAAGAAGAACTGGCCAAGTCACGCAACGAGTCCGCCCAGCGCCTGGCTGAAGCCGAGCGCCGCGCACAGGCCATGATTGAAGAAGCCAAGGCACGGGCCACCGAAGAAGGCAACAAGATCATTGCTGCCGCCAGGGTGGAAGCCGAACAGCAGACCGTCAAGGCCCGCGAAACCCTGCGCGAGCAGGTGGCCGCGCTGGCTGTCAAGGGCGCCGAGCAGATCCTGCGCAAGGAAGTCAATGCCGGTGTGCATGCCGACTTGCTGGGCCGCCTGAAGACCGAACTTTGACTTTGACTGAAACCTTCAAGCGAGCATCACCATGGCAGAACTAGCCACCATTGCCCGTCCTTATGCGGAAGCGCTGTTCAAGACCGCCGCGAGCGACCTGGACGGCACCGCTGCCTGGCTCGATGAGCTGGCAGCGATTGCCTCCAACGTCCAGTTGCAGCAATATGCAGGCAACCCTAGCGTGACGTCGGCGCAGACCTTCGACGTGATGTCGGGCGTGGCCAAAAGCAAATTGTCGGAAGCTGCGAAGAACTTCCTGCGGACCGTGATTGAAAACGGCCGCGTTGCCGTCCTGCCCGAAATCGCCAGCCAGTTCCGTGTCCTGAAAAACACACAAACCGGCTCGTCCGACGCCACCGTGTTCAGCGCGTTTGCGATGGAAGGCCCGGCGCTGGCGGATTTGTCGTCGGCGCTTGAAAAGCGTTTTGGTCGCAAGCTCAACCTCAAGGTGGAGCTGGAGCCCGAACTGATTGGCGGCGTGCGGGTCGTGGTGGGTGACGAGGTGCTGGACACCTCGGTCAAAGCCCGTTTAGAGCAAATGAAAGCAGCGCTGATTTCGTGATGTCGCGCTCCGGCGCAATCTCCTGCCTGTAGTCAACAAACATAGAAAGAAGGAAAGAGTCATGCAACTCAATCCCGCAGAAATTTCTGAACTGATCAAGAGTCGCATTGAAGGCCTGACCGCCGGCAGCGACGTCCGCAACCAGGGCACCGTGGTGTCCGTCACCGACGGCATCGTGCGTATCCACGGTCTGTCCGACGTGATGCAGGGCGAGATGCTGGAGTTTCCCGCAACCGCTGACGGCACACCGACTTTCGGCCTGGCACTGAACCTGGAGCGGGACTCCGTCGGCTCCGTGATTCTGGGCGAATACGAACACATCGCCGAAGGCGACACCGTCAAGTGCACGGGCCGCATCCTGGAAGTGCCGGTCGGCCCCGAGCTGCTGGGCCGCGTGGTCAACGCACTGGGCCAGCCGATTGACGGCAAGGGCCCGATCAATGCCAAGATGACCGACGTGATCGAAAAGGTCGCGCCGGGCGTGATTGCCCGTAAATCGGTGGACCAGCCCCTGCAGACCGGCCTGAAGTCCATCGACTCCATGGTGCCCGTCGGCCGCGGCCAGCGCGAACTGATCATCGGCGACCGCCAGACCGGCAAGACCGC
>CAMLDT010000187.1 GCA_946479075.1 uncultured Polaromonas sp. | reverse complement strand
GTGCCGCACGACCAGTTCGACGGCCGGCCCGTCATCGGCATCTGCAACACCTTCAGCGAACTCACGCCCTGCAACAGCCACTTCCGCACCATCGCCGAGCAGGTGAAGATCGGCGTGTACGAAGCCGGCGGCTTCCCGCTTGAGTTTCCGGTGATGTCGCTGGGTGAAACCCTGCTGCGCCCGACCGCCATGCTGTACCGCAACCTGGCCAGCATGGATGTGGAGGAAAGCATTCGCGGCAACCCGATCGACGGCGTGGTGCTGCTGATGGGCTGCGACAAGACCACGCCTTCACTGGTCATGGGGGCATCGAGCGTCGATCTGCCGACCGTCGGCGTCAGCGGCGGCCCCATGCTCAGCGGCAAGTGGCGCGGCCAGGAACTCGGCTCCGGCACCGGCGTCTGGAGCATGAGCGAGCAGGTGCGCGCCGGCACGCTCAAGCTGCAGGATTTTTTTGAAGCCGAAAGCTGCATGCACCGCAGCCACGGCCACTGCATGACCATGGGTACGGCTTCCACCATGGCCAGCATGGTCGAAGCGCTGGGCATCGGCCTGCCCGGCAATGCCGCCTACCCCGCGGTTGATGGCCGGCGCAATGTGCTGGCACGCATGGCCGGGCGCCGCGCGGTCGAGATGGTCCACGAAGACCTGACGCTCTCGAAAATCCTCACGCGTGAAGCCTTTGAAAACGCGATCAAGACCCTGGCCGCCATCGGCGGCTCCACCAACGCCGTGATCCACCTGATCGCGATTGCCGGGCGCATCGGCGTCAAGCTCACGGTGGACGATTTCGACCGGCTCGCCAGTGAGCTGCCCTGCCTGGTCAACCTGCAGCCTTCCGGCAAATTTCTCATGGAGGACTTTTGCTACGCCGGCGGCCTGCCGGTGGTCATGAAGGAAATCGCGCAGCACCTGCATACCAGTGCCATCACGGCCAATGGCAAGACGATTGGTGAGAACATCGCCGATGCCGAGAACTACAACACCGAGGTGATCCAGCCCCTGGCCACACCCTTCAAGGACAAGGCCGGCATCGCGGTGCTGCGCGGCAACCTCTCGCCGCGCGGCGCCGTCATCAAGCCCAGCGCCGCCACACCGGCGCTGATGGTCCACACCGGCCGCGCCGTGGTGTTTGAAGACATCGAGGACTTTCACGCCCGCATCGACGACGACAGCCTGGACATCGATGAAACCTGCGTGATGGTGCTGAAAAACTGTGGCCCCAAGGGTTACCCCGGCATGGCCGAGGTCGGCAACATGCCGCTGCCGCCCAAGGTGCTCAGGAAGGGCATCACCGACATGGTCCGCATCAGCGATGCGCGCATGAGCGGCACCGCCTATGGCACGGTGGTGCTGCACACCGCACCTGAGGCTGCGGCCGGCGGCCCGCTGGCGATTGTCCAGAACGGCGACATGATCGAGCTCAATGTGCCCGAGCGCCGCCTGCAGCTGCTGATCAGCGATGAAGAACTGGCGCGTCGCCTGAACCTGTGGAAGGCACCGCCGCCGCCACTGTCCTCGGGCTACTGGAAGCTGTATGTGGACCATGTGCTGCAGGCCGACCAGGGCGTGGACCTCGACTTTCTGGTCGGTAAACGCGGATCGTTCGTGCCCCGGGACAATCATTGAACCTTCCCGCGCAAGCTGAAGCCGGCCAACCCATGCAGCAACTGCTGGCGGTGGACTGGGGCACCTCATCATTGCGCGGCGCGCTGCTGGACAAGCACGGCCGGGTACTCAAGGAGCGTTCTTTCCCGCGCGGCATCCTGACTGTGGCGCCCGGTGACTTTGCTACTGTTTTTGAAGCATGCTTTGCCCACTGGATGGGGGCTGCAGGCACTTTTTGCCTGATATCCGGCATGGCAGGCAGCAAACAGGGCTGGCTGGAAGCGCCTTACTGCGCCTGTCCGGCGGGCTTTGACGAAGTCGCCTCGCAGCTGGCATGGATCAAGGCCGGCCGCGTCGCCATCGTGCCAGGCCTCAGCTGTGAGCGGGATGGCGTGGCAGATGTCATGCGCGGCGAGGAAACCCAGGTCTTGGGCGCGCTGCAATTGCTGGACATGAAAGACGCCTTGCTGGTGCTGCCCGGCACCCACAGCAAATGGGTGACGGTGCGCAACGGCAGGATAGACCATTTTTCGACCTTCATGACCGGTGAGTTTTATGCGCTGCTGCGGCAGCACTCGCTGCTCGCGCGCAGCCTGCCGGACACCGATGGCGAAGTGGACTGGGCCGCTTTTGACGAGGGCGTGGCCGTGGCGCTGCGTGGCACCAGCCTGCTGCAGACCGCCTTCAGCGTGCGCACGCTGTCGCTGTTTGGCCGCATGGCGGCGGCGCGCCTGCCCAGTTATCTCTCGGGCCTCGTGATCGGCGAGGAAATCCGCACGCAGGACCTGCCGGCCGGCGCACCACTGGTGCTGGTCGGCTCGGAGTTGCTGACCGAACGTTACCAACGTGCGCTCGCACAACGCCAGGCCGTGGTGCAGCGCGCCGGCGCAGAAGCGAGCTGGCGCGGCCTGTGGGCCCTGGCGCAAACCATTCATCCCAGCTGGACACCCTGACCATGACCAGACCTCACGACAGATTTTTGGCAGCCCTGAAAACCCTTCCCCTGATCGGCATCCTGCGCGGTCTGAAGCCTGACGAAGCCCTGCCCGTGGGGCAGGCGCTGCTGGACACGGGCTGGACGCTGATCGAGGTGCCGCTCAATTCACCGCAGCCGCTGCAAAGCATTGAAGCCCTGGCCGGCGCCCTGCCCCGGGCCCTGGTCGGCGCGGGCACGGTGCTCACGGCAGGCCAGGTGCGCGACGTGCATGCCGCCGGTGGCCAGCTGGTCATTTCGCCGAACTTCAATGCCGAGGTCGTGCGGGAGGCGGTGCGCCTGGACATGGTCTGCCTGCCCGGCGTGATGACCGCGACCGAAGCCTTTGCGGCCCTGCAGGCCGGCGCGGCCGGGCTCAAGCTGTTCCCTGCCGAAATGATCACGCCCGCGGTGGTCAAGGCCCTGCGCGCGGTGCTGCCGCCGCCTACCCTGCTGCTGCCGGTCGGCGGTATCACCGTGGGCAACATGGCGTCCTACCAAAGTGCGGGCGCCAGCGGTTTCGGCATCGGTTCGGCCCTTTACAAACCGGGCATGCCGGCCAGTGAGGTGGCCGAAAACGCTATGAAATTCATAGCTGGTTACGCGGGTACGATAAGGGCATGAGCCCTTTTTCATCCACAAACTCCTCCTCCGTTTCATTTGGCCTGGCAGGCCGTGTCTGCATCGTCACCGGCGGCGCACAAGGCATTGGCGAAGCCTGTGCCAGGCGCTTTTCGCGGGAGGGCGCACGGCTTGTCATCATCGATGTGGCGGATGCACCCGGCGAGGCGCTGGCCACCGAGCTGGGCGCGCTCTACCTGCATTGCGATGTGGGCGACAAAACCCAGGTGGATGCGGTTGTGGCCGCCACCCTGAAGGCGCACGGCCGCATCGACGTGCTGGTGAACAACGCAGGCATCTTCCGGGCCGCGGAGTTCCTCGACGTGACGGAAGCCGACTTTGACGCCGTGATCCGCGTCAACATCAAGGGCAGCTTCCTGATGGGCCAGGCGGTGGCGCGCGTGATGGCCCAGCAAGGCAGCGGCAACATCGTCAACATGAGTTCGGTCAATGGCGTGCTGGCCATCCCGACGATTGCCAGCTACAACGTCAGCAAGGGCGGCATCAACCAGCTGACCCGCGTGATGGCGCTGGCGCTGGCCGACAAGGGGGTGCGCGTCAACGCGGTGGCGCCCGGCACCATCGCCACCGAACTGGCGGCCAGGGCGGTGCTCACCAGCGACGAGGCCAAGTCAAAAATCATGAGCCGCACGCCGATGAAGCGGCTGGGCGAACCGTCCGAAATCGCCGACGTGGTGGCCTGGTTGGTGAGCGACGCCGCCAGCTACGTCACCGGCGAGATCGTCACCGTCGATGGCGGCCGCATGACGCTGAACTACACCGTGCCGGTCTAGGCACGGCGCATCTGCGCGTCAGATGTTGGCGATGGCCACCGAGCGCGCGTTCAGGTAGGCGTCCATGGCTTCGGGGCCGCCTTCCGAGCCGTAGCCGGAATCCTTGATGCCGCCAAACGGCATCTCCGCGGACGGCAGGGCAGGCATGTTCATCCACATCATGCCGACCTCGACCTTGCGCGCCAGCAGGTCGGCATTTTTCAGCGACTTGGTGAAACCGTAGCCGGCCAGGCCAAAGGACAGGCGGTTGGCTTCAGCGATGGCTTCGTCCAGGGTGTTGAAGCCGCGTATCGCCGCCATCGGACCGAAAGGCTCGTCGTTGAACACCTTGGCTTCCAGCGGCACGTCCGTCAGGATGGTGGGCTGCCAGAAATTGCCGGCATCACCGATACGTTCACCGCCCAGCGCCACCGTGGCGCCGCGCTTGACCGCGTCCTGCGTGAACTCGGCCATCGCCGTGACGCGGCGCGGGTTGGCCAGCGGCCCCATGGTGACACCCTCGGCGCTGCCTTCGCCCACCTTCAGACCCCCGGCGTACTTGACCATGGCGGCGGCGAAGTCCTTCTTGATGCTTTCGTGCACCAGAAAACGTGTCGGTGCGATACACACCTGGCCGGCATTGCGGAACTTGGCCGCCCCCGCGGACTTGACCGCCAGCGCAATGTCTGCGTCTTCGCAAACAATCACCGGCGCGTGGCCGCCCAGCTCCATGGTCACACGTTTCATGTGCTGGCCGGCCAGGCCGGCCAGCATCTTGCCGACCGGCGTGGAGCCGGTGAACGTCACCTTGCGGATGACGGGATGCGGGATCAGGTAGTTGGAGATGTCGGCCGGGTTGCCATACACCAGGCCCAGCACGCCAGGCGGCAGGCCGGCGTCCTGGAAGGCGCGGATCAGTTCGGCCGGCGATGCCGGCGTTTCTTCAGGAGCCTTGACGATCATCGAACAACCGGCGGCCAGCGCCGCCGCCATCTTGCGCACGACCTGGTTGATCGGGAAGTTCCACGGCGTGAAAGCGGCGACCGGACCGACCGGGTCTTTCAGCACCATCTGGCGTGTGGACAGGGCAAAACGCGAGGGCACGATGCGGCCGTAAACGCGCAGGCCCTCGTCGGCGAACCATTCAATGATGTCGGCGGCAGCCATGGCTTCGCCCTTGGCCTCGGCCAGCGGCTTGCCCTGCTCCTGCGTCAGCAGCGCACCGATGGCTGCCGCCCGCTCGCGCATCAGGCCGGCCGCCTTGCGCATGATCTTGTTGCGCTCGATCGGCGTGATGTCGCGCCATTTCTCGAAGCCGCTTTGCGCCGCCGCCAGTGCGCGGTCCAGGTCCGCAATGCCGGCATGGGCCACGCGGCCGATTTCCTTGCCCGTGGCGGGGTTGAACACAGCCAGGCTTTTGCCGTCGGCAGCGTCCTGCCACTCGCCGTTGATGAAAAGCTGGGTATGGGGGTAGGTCATGGATGTCGTCCTCAGGGAAATGAAAAAGGTCGGGGGAACCTGCCATTTTGCGGCAATTCGGATCGGGCCGCAGGCACAGGGGCGACCTCAGGCCTGAGCAGCGACACCCCAGCGCGCAGGCCCGCGTGGCCAGCCGGGCCGGCCGAACCAGGCGCCACCGGCCACCGCCCAGCCGTTGATGAGCCCATAAAGCACCAGGGCGGCCGACTGCGCAGCAAATATCCACGGCAAGCCGCCACCGGCATGCAGGGCGAGCCAGCCGCCGCCGGCCCCAACCAGCAGCCGGGCCACGTTGCCCAGCAGCGGCCAGCCCAGGCGCCCGGCGCCCTGGGAGGCGAAATACAAGGCCAGCCCGAAGCCAAAAAACCCATAGGCCGGGCCCACGATCTGGAGATACAGCGTGCCGGTTTCCAGCATCGCCGGGTCGGTGCCAAACAGGCCCAGCCACGCGTGCGGGAACAGGGCCGCCGCCAGGCCCACGGCTTCACACAGCAGGCCGGCGATGGCCGCGCCTATCCAGGTGGAGCGCAAGGCCCGTTCGCGCCGGCCGGCGCCAATGCAGGTGCCCACCATGGCCACCAGCGGCGCACCCAGGCCAAACACCAGCGGCACCAGCAGGTATTCCAGGCGTGATGCCGTGCCATAGCCGGCAATCGCCGCCGGCCCCAGCGTGCCCACCAGCGCCGTGGCCACACCGATGGTCAGGTTGGTGGCAAGCGCCGACACCGACGCAATCAGCCCGACCCGAAGGATGTCGCGAAACAGCGGCCAGCGCAGGCCTTCGCCATTCAGCGAGGGCGTGAGCAGGCTTTTCGGCGAGCGCAGGTAGAGGGCCAGCGCGAGGGAACCCGCTGCGTAATAAGCCAGCAGGGCCATGGCACCGCCGGCGATGCCAAACGCGGGAACCGGCCCCCAGCCAAAAATCAGCAGGGGCGAGAGGGGCACCAGCACCACCAGCCCCAAGCAGGTGACAACGGCGGGCAACACCATGTTGCCGGTCCCGCGCACCACCGCCGCCAGCGAGTTGAACAGCCAGACCAGCAAGGCACCGGCAAACACCCAGTTCGAATAAGTCAGCGCAGCCTGCAGCGAGGCACCGGAACCACCCATCTGCCGGTACAGCGACGCGCCAAACAGCACCAGTCCCAGGGTGAACAAAAGACTGAAGCCCAGGGCCAGGGCCATCGCATGCACCGCCAGCGCGTTCGCGTCCGCGCGGCGTCGGGCGCCCAGGGTGCGGGCGATGGCAGCCGCAATCCCGCCGCCCATGGCGCCGGCCGACATCATCTGCATCATCATCAGCACCGGGAACACCAGCGCCACGCCCGCGAGCGCATCGGTGCCCAGCTTGCCGACAAACCAGGTTTCGATCAGGCCGGCACTGGCTTGCGCCACCATC
>CAMLDT010000186.1 GCA_946479075.1 uncultured Polaromonas sp. | reverse complement strand
ATCGCTGCAATCTCCTCCTTAGACATCCGACCAATTGCGTTCAATACCCCACTTATGCCCACTAGCTGCAGTCGGACTTCGTCAACGCTCTCTACCTTTGCCCGTTTGAGCCGCCCAATCTTGATCCTGGGTGAACCGGTATCCGCGGTTGCAGGGTCATCAGCGGGTGGTGGACATGGTACAGCGTCGATCAGCTCCACGTCTAGGCCGGCGGCCGCGAGAGCGGCAGAGCTGGCCACCACCACCGTCAGCAGTTCGTCGTGTTTGATACCGCTGCTTGACGTTGACATGAGATTCTTTGATACCAACCAGGCGGGTTAGCCTGCGGCGCCACCATGAAGTGAGTCAATCAGGCGGACAATGTCATCTGCCCGGCCGGCTGAAACCGCTTGTTCCGCGGTCCGCTGCCCGAATGCTGGAAGTCGCTCCGCTCGAAACCAGCGCAGTGATTTCGCCAAGTCGCCCCCAGATGTGTCATAAGCGGCTTTGATTACGCGGATGTTGTCCCTCAGATGGCTTTGGATGGCGGCAGCGCCGGGGGTTTGAGCGATTGCACCTACGGATACCCCTGCATTCCGAGCTAGCGTTTCGATGTCCATTTCGAGCACGCTAATGTATCGGGCAGGCGAAAGCATCGGTGCAAGCTCCAGATCCTGCAGGTCTTCGAAGAGATTCGGAAGCTTTCGCGGCATAGCAATTTTTGAGGAAGTCAGACGTCGCAACGTCACCAATCTGACTAATGCCGCAACGGAAACGTGCAGCAAAGAATTTTTTTGCGCAGACCCCGGGCAGATGTACCGAGTATGGAGTCCACATAGGTCTCTCCCCCAGCCGTTTCAAAGATGTCTGCCAGTTGCCCGGGTATAGATGGCTCTTCGGCTTTCCAAAAGGCTCGGAGCGCTTCCATTTTCCACTGCTGAGAACCGTTAACGTGACTCGGCGTGACGATGTACACCGCGTCAAGTCGCAATGGGTTTGGAATTTGTAGTTTTGCAAGTTGCTCCACGCCTGCAATATTGGAAATTAGCAAGGTTCGGCCCGAATGCAAATATTCCCCATCATCCATAGACTCAGTTTGGCTGACAGATACGAGAAACCACAACCGATGGAGAGCAAGCTCCGCGGCTTTCCAGTGCGTCGCGCCATCTCCAAAAAAGTTCAGAAATGGCGCTTTGTGTTCTTCGTAAGTGATGAACATACTAGTAAAAAATGAGTCCTATAGATTGTAGCTCTATAGGGCGCAAGAATCACTAATAGCGGGATGACCCGCAAAGCTGAACATCAGAACAAATTTTCGAAGGCGCTCAAGCAGTTGCGCGACGCTCGTGGGTTGCCCCAGGAAGCTTTCAGCTTGGTATCCAGCAGGACCTATGTCAGTAGCCTGGAAAGAGGCTTGAAAAGCCCTACCTTGCTCAAAGTGGACGAACTCGCAGAGGTTTTGGGGGTCCATCCGTTAACGCTTTTAACGCTCGCATATGTTGGCCCCAAACACACTGGGGCCGCGGATGCCCTTGTTGGCATGGTTTTGAAGGAGCTTGAACTCTTGTTGATCAGGGAAAAGATGTGAAGGCGGCGGGGTTGTTGTCATTTAAATAGCCACTGCTGCGGAGCTATCGGGGGGGCACAGGCGCTTAACATAAAGTCGATCCTCCATATTCTTCATTAAACTAAACGGATTAGTAAATTAACAACAAATCTTTTAGCATGTATAAAAACCTCGCTGCCGCGTTCGCGGCCGCCTGTTTGATTTCCCCCGTTTTTTCGCAAACCCCCGCGCCGGTCAAGCCGCCTCTGAAAATCGGTTTCGTTTATGTCGCACCCATCACCGGGGCCGGCTGGGTGCGCCAGCACGAGGAGGGGCGCAAGGCCGTTCAGGCCGCACTCGGCGACCGGGTGCGAACCACCTATGTTGAAAATGTGGCCGAGGGCGCAGACGCCGAGCGCGTGATCCGCGACCTGGCCGAGCAGGGCCACCAGCTGATCTTCACCCCCAGCTTCGGCTACATGGAGCCGACGCTGAAGGTGGCCAAAGATTTTCCGGACGTGAAGTTCGAGTCCATCACGGGTTACAAGACGGCCGCCAACGTGGCGGTGGCCAATGCGCGTTATTACGAAGGCCGTTACCTCGCGGGCGTCGCTGCCGGGCGCCTGGCGACCAGCGCCGGTTATGTCGCGGGGTTTCCGATTCCCGAGGTGATCCAGGGCATCAACGCCTTCACGCTGGGCATGCGTTCAGTCAATCCTGCCGCCCAGGTCAAGGTGGTGTGGCTGGGCGCCTGGTTCGACCCGCCGCGCGAGCGGGACGCCGCGATGGCGCTGTTCAACCAGGGCGTGGACGTCATCGCCTTTCACACCGGTTCGACCGCCGTGATGAGCGCCGCACAGGAGCGCGGCAAGCTGGCGATTGCCTATCACTCGGACATGCGCGCGGTCGCGCCGGACGCCCAGGTGCTGGCCGTGACGCACCAGTGGGGCGACTACTACACGCGGCGCGCGCGCGCCGTGCTGGACGGCAGCTGGAAAAGCGCGTCGCTCTGGGGCGGGGTGAAGGAGGGCATGATCCGGGTCGGCAGCTTTGGGCCGAAAGTGCCGAAAAAAGTCGCCGACGAAGTGCTGGCCCGCCAGAAAGACATTGCCGCGGGCAAGCTGCGGCCCTTTGCCGGCCCCATCAGCGACAACGAGGGACAGCAGATTCTGGGGGCCGGCCAGTCGCTGACAGATGCGCAGATTTTGGGCATGAACTTCCTGGTGCAGGGTGTGCAGGGCACCCTGGGCAAACCGGCCAAATAGCCGTCCGATAACGGTTATGCAAATGGCCGTATCGCCGCGCGGCGCAGCTGGGGTAACCTCGCTTTCATGAAAGCCTGGCGCGCCTCCCTTCTTTATTTTCCCGAGCCTGCGAAGGCCGCCTTTGAAACCGACGGCCTGCTGGTGACGGGTGCGGACGACCGCGGCCGCCAGGTGGTGCAGGCGGTGGGTAGCTACGGCGCGCTGGCGCCGCGCTTTGCCCATCTGGACATCACCCACCTGCCGGGCCGCATCATTGCACCGGGTTTTGTGGACATGCACATCCACTACCCGCAGCTGGACGTGATCGGCTCGCCCGCCGAAGGGCTGCTGCCCTGGCTGGAGAACTACACCTTTCCGCAGGAAAGCCGCTTTTCCGATGCCGCGCACAACCAGGACGTGGCCACCTTTTTTGTCGATGAACTGCTGCGCCATGGGGTGACCACGGCGCTGGCCTTTGCCACCTCGCACCCGGCCTCGGTCAACGCGCTGCTGGGCGAGGCGCAGCGCCGCAGCCTGCGCATGATTGCCGGCAAGGTGCTGCAGGACCAGCATTCACCGGATGGCGTGCGTGACGCGACCGAGCAAAGCCTGATCGACACCGAGGCCCTGATCACGCGCTGGCATGGCGTGGACCGGCTTGGTTATGCCATCACGCCGCGTTTTGTGCCGAGTTGCAGCGAAGCGCAGCTGCGCGGTGCCGGTGAGCTGGCTGCACGTTATGCCGATGTGTGGATCCAGTCGCACGTGGCCGAAAACAGGGACGAGGTGGCCTGGGTCAAGGCGCTTTATCCCAAGGCGCGCAGCTACCTGAGTGTGTATGAGCAGTTTGGCCTGCTGCGCCCGCGGGCGGTGTATGCGCATTGCATCCATATCGACGACGAGGACCGCCTGCTGATGAAGGACACCGGCACAGCCGCGGCGGTGAGCCCGACCAGCAACCTGTTTCTGGGCAGCGGGTTCTTTGACTATCACGCGGCGGAACGCACGGGTTTTCTGTACGGCCTGGCGAGCGACGTCGGCGGCGGGACCAGCTTCAGCCCGTTTCACACCATGCTGGCAGCGTATTACGTGGGCCGCGAAGGGCAGACCAAGGCCGGCGTGTCGCTGAGTCCGCAGCAGCTCTGGTGGCAGCACACCGGTGGCGCCGCGCGCGCTCTCGGTCTCGAAGGGGTGATCGGCAATCTGCTGCCCGGTTGCGAAGCCGACTTCCTGGTTCTGGATTCGAAAGCCACGCCCTTGCTGGCACGCAAGACCGCGCAGGCGAGCAGCCTGGACGAATTGCTGTTTGCCCTCATCGTGCTCGGTGACGACCGGCTGATAGAACAAACCGTGATTTCGCAAGCCGGCACCGCCTGAGCCACGCGTTGATGCGTCAAATCGGGCTCCAGCCCTTATGGGACGGGCGCAATCAGCTATCAAAAAAAGAGCAAGCGACAGATGCCTGCTGCGCCGCACCGCCAATGTTGACCCTCAGCGCAGGCCGGCGCCCGCGGCCTCGTTCTTGCGCTCGATCAATTCAATCTTGTAGCCATCCGGGTCGGTCACAAACGCAATCACGGTGGTGCCGCCCTTGACCGGACCGGCTTCCCGCGTCACATTGCCGCCGGCGGCCTTGATCCTGTCGCACGCGGCATAAGCGTCCGGCACGCCGAGTGCGATGTGGCCGTAGGCCGTGCCCATCTCGTAGCTGTCGGTGCCCCAGTTCCAGGTCAGCTCGATTTCGGCCTGGCCGGGGTTGCCGCCTTCATAACCGACGAAGGCCAGGCTGTATTTGTATTCCGGATTTTCAGAGGTGCGCAGCAGCGTCATGCCCAGCACCTGGGTATAAAAATCAATCGAGCGTTGCAGGTTGCCGACGCGCAGCATGGTGTGAAGAAGTCTCATCGTGATCTTTCTTTGAAGGGTTTGAAGCGATCTGCCGTGATTGTCCGGCAATTCCCGAAATCCGGCGGCGCGTGGTGGCATCCGCTGGAGTCTTCACGGCGTTTTTTGGGTCGCGCTACACGCTGGCGCCATGATTCGGCCTGCATAATCAGGCGCAATAAAACTGTACGCGCCGCTCATGCCTTTGTCTTCCCAGAACGACCATCCCCAGGACTGGATGGTCCCGACCCGCTTGCTGGATCTGGACGATCCCAAACTGAGAATCCAGGCCTTGCGCATCACGCAACTGGCCACCTCCGAAACGCAAAAGGCCATCCTGATTCACGACTTTGTGAAGGCCATGCCTTTTGGTTGCGTCGCCGGCTTTGACCACGTGGCCGCTGCCGCCGTGCTGAAGGCCGGCCGCGGCGATTGCCATACCAAGGGCACGCTGTTTGTTGCGCTGATGCGCTCCGTCGGTGTGCCGGCGCGCCTGCGCTTTGTCACGCTGCCCAGCGCTTTTCTGCGGGGCATCATTGACGTGCCCAATGGCACCATCACCCACGCCATTGGCGAGGTCTACCTCGACGGGCGCTGGCTGCAGACCGACACTTATGTGACCGACTCGCTGCTGGAGACCCGTGCCGTCGAGTTGCTGTCCAGCCAGGACAGCCATCTGGGTTACGGCATCCACAGGCGGGGCAGCCACTTCTGGGACGGCCAGCACTCGGTCTACGCCCAGTACCACCCATCGGATGCCGCCAGCCTGCCTCTGCATGACTGGGGCGTGGCGCATGACACGGAGCATTTCTACCGCGACGCGGCCCACGAAGACCTGCAGCGCGGCTGGCTCACGCGTGTGAAGTGGATGCTGGCGGCCGCGCTGGTCAACCGCCGGGTGGAACAGATCCGCTCGCAGACCGGCCCACTGGCGCGCCAGCCCGCCTGACGGCCACTCCCCCGATCACCTGGGCGCCTCGTCCGGATCAGCCGGCTTTGGCGGCCGGCATGTCAAACACCAGGCAGGTGGTGGTGGCGTGTGCATACAGCTTGCCGTCCGGCCCGACGATGCGCGCTTCCGCCGTGGCCAGTTGCCGGCCGCAATGCAGCACGGTGCCAATGGCACGCAGCGGACCGGTCTTGTGCGATGCTGCGCGCACGATGTTGACGCCCAGCTCGGCTGTGGTGTAGGCCCGGCCCGCAGGCATCATGGTGTGTACCGCACAACCCAGCGCCGAATCAAGCAGCGTGGCATACCAGCCGCCATGCACGGTGCCCAGCGGGTTGTAGTGCTTGAGCTGGGGCGTGCCCTGAAACACCGCCTTGCCGGGCGCGACTTCGACGAGCGAAAAGTCAAGCGTATCGGCGATGTGCGGAAACGGCAGTTCGCCCGCGAGCATGGCCTGCATCACCTCCAGCCCGGTTTTCCCGGCCACCCTGTCCGGGCTGGCCAGGCCCGGCTTGCCGCCGCCGGCCAGCATGCGGGCCACGACGGCTTCGCGTTCTTCATTCCATAAAGCCGTGGTTTCTTCAGGGGTCATTGCGTGTTTCCTTTGATTGCATATACAACAATTGTAGCTACAATTGTCCAATGAAGACAGTCGCCTCCAGCTCCGCAGCAGGTCCTGCAGCCACCACTCCGCCGGGACTCAAACCCCAGGGGTGTACCAATTTCAAGTTGCGCCAGTTGCTGCGTCGCGTCGCCCAGCATTACGACGCCGAGGTCGGCAAGACCGGCCTGAAGACCACACAGTATTCGCTGCTGTCCCATGTGTTCAAACTCGGGCCGCTGCGGCCTGGCGACCTGGCGCATGCGATGAAAGTGGACGCGTCCACCCTGACGCGCAACCTCAAGCCGCTGGTGAGCGCCGGCTGGCTGGTGCTGGCGCCCGGCAGCGACGGGCGCAGCCGGCTGGTCAGCATCACCGACAGTGGCCGTGAAAAGCGCGCCGAGGCACAGCGCCGCTGGCGCGTGGCGCAGGAGGGCATCAACCAGATGCTTGGCGTGGACCAGGTGCTGGCCCTGCATGCGCTGATCGATGCGTCGCTGGAACGTCTTTCCCCCCTGACTGGAGCCGATGATGAGTGAGCCTCTCCCACCCGCGGCATCCGCCGGCGGGAAAACCACCTCCATGCTCTGGCTGGTGCTGCTGGCCTCGGCCGGCACGTTTGCACTGACCATGGGTGTGCGCCAGACCATGGGGCTGTTC
>CAMLDT010000185.1 GCA_946479075.1 uncultured Polaromonas sp. | reverse complement strand
GCGCACCGACAGCATCTGCCCGTACTTTTGCGCCAGCAGGCCGCGCAGCAGGAGTGCCGACTGCAGCGCTTCCTCGGGATCGCCGAGAAAGCAGGTGGCCGCGCCGTCGCCGGTGTCAATCACGATGCGGGAGGCCGGGGGCACGCCCTTGAGCGCCTTGCCGATGAGTTCGTTGAACCGTTGCTTGACGGCCACTTGCTGGTCCATGGCGTGGCGCGAATACCCCACCAGGTCCAGGAACATCACGGTGCCCAGCACATTCTTGCGCACCGGGTCGGCGCTGCTTGCCGAAAGCATGGGCCGGCTGTCCGGCGGCGGCCGGCTGGCCAGGGCCGTCGGGCCGCTGGCATCGTGTTCGGCCGCGACCAGAGCGGCGCGCAAATCGGCCACGCTTTGTGGACGGCTTTTTTCGTCAGGCTGCAGGGCCCAGTCGATGGCCCGCAGCATCCCGCTGCCGAAGACGGTGGCATCACCGGTGGCCTGCGCGGCAGGCAGGCTGTCGTGGTGCACGCGTGCGGCCGATTCGACCGGCTTGTCGCCGGTGACCATCCAGTACATCACCGCACCCAGCGAATAGATGTCGCTCCACGGGCCCTGGTTGCCCTTGCTGTGGTACTGCTCGAAAGGTGCAAAGCCCGGACTCACGATGTTGGTCAATTCGCGCCCGCCGGTAGTGCGGCGGGCCGCGCCGAAATCGAGCAGCACCGGCGAACCGTCGGCGCGGATGTAGATGTTGTCCGGCTTGATGTCGCGGTGCAGAAAATCGAGCTTGTGCACCGCCTCCAGTCCGTCGAGCAGCGGATAAATCACCTTCAGCAGGCCATGCAGGTCCAGTGCCGGCTGGCGCGCCAGCCAGCGTTTGAGCGGGTCGCCCGACTCGTATTCCATGACGATGTAGGCCGTGCCGTTGTCGCGGAAGTAACGCAGCACACGCGCAATGTTGGGATGGCGAAACGCGGCCAGCGCGCGGGCCTCGTCAAGAAAACGCTCCAGCCCCCAATTGAACTGCTGTTCGCTGTCGGGCGCGCGCACACGCACGGTCTGGTCGGCAGCCCGGACAGTCAGCTCACCAGGAAAGTACTCCTTGATCGCCACCGGCAGTTCCAGGTTGATGTCGCGCGCCAGGTAGGTGATGCCAAAGCCGCCGCCGCCCAGGGTTTTTTCGATGCGGTATTCGAACACCTTGTGCCCGGCCGGCAGGGCGGCCTCGTCCACGCCGGCCGCGGGAAGCGCCCCGCCAGCGGCTGCCGGGCCGGGGGTCATGCGGCCCCCATGTTCAGTTTCCGCCCCGCTCTATCATCTGCATGGCCTTTTCCAGACTGCGGCGCATGCGGTTGAAGGAACTGCCCAGCACCGATACTTCATCGCGGCCGGCATCGGGGAATTCAGGCACGTCGAAATCGCCGGTGCTGACCTTGTCGGCGGCCTGCGACATGCGCCGGATCGGCCGCACGATCAACCAGCTCAGCATCAGGTTGAGGGCGATGAACACCGCACCGAACACCCCGGCCAGCGACACCATGAAGGTCTTGAAGGTGCGGTCCGCGTTGAGCACGGGGATGTCCATGGGCACCGTCACCACCTGCGCGCCGATGATTTCGTTGTGTTTCCAGCCGAAGCCGTTGGCGTCGCCGTAGATCCTGATCATGCTGGCCGGCGCGGCGGCGGGCACGCTGTGGCATTGCAGGCAGGCGGCATTGCTGATCTGGATCGGCTTGGCGATGTAGAGGACGCGGCCGGTGCCGCCATTGCGCTCGGACACCAGCTCTTTCGACTCGGCGTTGTGCCGGAATTGCTGGACGATGTCGGCCTCCCAGTCGGTGGCGCGGTCACGCGGATTGGTCGGGTTGAGCGTGGCTTCCTTGTAGCCGTAGTCGCGGTATTTTTTCTGGATGTGGTTCAAGGTTTCGGTGGCGGCATAGGCCGGCACGGTTTGCGGCAAAAACACCTCTTCAAGCTGCTTGTCCAGGTGCGGCTTGACCTGGTCCACGGTGTAGGCGCGCACCGCCAGTGCGGTGTCCATCATCAGGCGTGCGTTGCGCAGCACCTCTTCACGCGCGTTGTCCTGAAGCAGTTGGCGCGACACCCAGCCTGCTGCGGTGAAGCCGGCCAGAAACACGATGATCAGCACCAGATTGAATTTGAGCCGCAATCCCATCTCATCCCCCTCAACATCCTCACAACGTCTTGTTACTATTTTAGGGTTACACCCCTGCCGCTCGTCCTCCTGCCACATCCAGCTGTCAGTTGTCTGTCCGCAGGCGCATGGCAGAAAGGGTGGAAGGGGGCCGATGGCCCTGCAGTGATAATCCTGTCATGTCCTCCTCCCCCAAAGTCCTGTTCGGTTTCCATGCCGTCGGCGTGCGCATCAAGACGGCGCCCCAATCTGTTTTCGAGGTGTTTTTCGACGCTTCACGGCGCGACGCACGCATGCGCCAGTTCATGGACCGGGCGCGGGAGGCCGGCATCCGCCTGATCGAGTCCGACGGTTTGCGCCTGGCCAAGATGTGCGGCAGCCATGGCCACCAGGGCGTGGTGGCCCGTGTGGATGCGCTGGCGCAGGTGAAGTCGCTCGACGAGTTGCTGGAACAGCTCGAAGCGGCAGGCGGCGAGCCGCCGCTGCTGCTGGTGCTGGACGGCGTGACCGATCCGCACAACCTGGGCGCCTGCCTGCGTGTGGCCGACGGTGCCGGCGCCCATGCGGTGATAGCGCCCAAAGACCATGCGGCCGGCATCAATGCCACGGTGGCCAAGGTGGCCAGCGGCGCTGCCGAGACCATGCCTTATTTCATGGTGACCAATCTGGCGCGCACCCTGGGCGAGCTCAAGGAGCGCAACATCTGGTGCATGGGCACCAGCGACGACGCGCCCAAAACGATTTACGACGTCAAGCTGACGGGCCCGGTGGCGCTGGTGCTGGGTGCGGAAGGCGAGGGCATGCGCCAGCTCACGCGCAAGACCTGCGACGAACTGGTCAGCATCCCGATGCGCGGCGCCGTGGAGAGCCTGAATGTGTCGGTCGCCAGCGGTGTCTGCCTGTACGAGGCCTTGCGCCAGCGCACCGCCTGACGCTGCCCGCCGCGCTGAGTCGGCTTGACTCAGTCGGCCTTGAAGCCGGTGGCCGCGACGGCCTTGCCCCAGGTCACGGTGTCGGCGCGGATGATGCGTGCAAACTCGTCGCCGGTGGTGCCGGTCACGCGAAAGCCCGCCTCTTCCATTTTTTGCCGGCCTTCCGGTGAACGCACCGCCTTTTGCACGTCGGCACTCAAGCGGGCCACGATGTCGGCCGGGGTCTTGGCCGGTGCCACGATGCCGAACCAGGAGGTGAACTCCAGGCTGCTGAACCCCTGCTCCTTGATGGTGGGCACCTCGGGCAGCAGGCCGGCGCGTACCGGCCCGGTGGTTCCCAGCGCTGCCAGCTTGCCCGACTTCACCTGCGGCGCGGCCAGCCCGACGCTGGCAAACACACCCTGCACGTCACCGCTGAACAGGCCGCCCAGCGCGTCGCCGGTGCTTTTGTAGTGCACCGGTTCCGGCTTCATGCCAATGGCTTCCCCAAACATGAAGGCGCCGAAATGCCCCGGCGTGCCGGCGCCGAAGGTGGCCATGAACAGGCCTTTTTGCTGCTTCGTCCAGCTCACAAACTCCTTGACGTTTTTGGCGGGCACTTTTTGCGGGTTGACCAGCAATGCAAAGTCCGAACTCACCACCTGGCTGACCGGGATGAAGTCTTTTGCCGGGTCATAGGGCAGCTTGTTGTAGCTGCTGGGCGCAATGCTGAGCTGGCCGGTTTCACCCAGCATCAGCGTGTAGCCGTCGGCCGGCGCCCGCGCCGCCTCCGACGCCGCAATCAATCCGCCCGCGCCGGGCTTGTTGTCGACGATCACCCCCATGCCGCCCCAGTTCTCCGAAAGTTTTTGCGCCAGCAGGCGTGCCACGATGTCCGGCCCGGTGCCCGCCGGAAAGCCGACGATGATGCGCACCGGCTTGGACGGGTAGGGCGCTTGCGCCTGGACCGCCGCCCAGGGCAGCAGCCCGGCGGCCAGCAGGCCGAGGCTGAGGGCGCGGCGGGCTTGGGACAGATGGCGTTTTGGCATGAAGTGTCTCCTCGTTGGAAAAATCAAAAGTAAAAATAGAAAAAAGGGGAAGGGCGAAAAAGGGCGAAAAGGGCGGGAATTTCAGGCCAGTTCATAAAACTGCATCACGACGCGGTCGGGGTGGCGCGCGCCGCTGCCGACGAACATGCGTTCGGTGATCCAGGCCAGTGCCGGTGAAGCGGTTTCAAAACTCGGCGAGCAGCGAAAGTAAATCTGCGCCGGATCGACCGGCTCGCCACGCACCAGCCGCGCCATCAGCTCCGCGGGGCCGGAGCGCAGGGCGCGGTTCTGCACATAAATCATGTCGCCGCCATCGGTTTCCATCACGTAGCGGGCATCGAGCTCGGCCAGCCTGTCGCTGACCAGCAACTGGAAGTCCGCGCCCCCGGGCAGCACGCGGGCGGTCCAGCCGTGCCCGCTGGCCTCGCCGCCCAGGATGGGAATCAGCCGGCGCAGGCCACGCAGGGTCTGCCCCACCTCCTGCGGCCGGCCGACCTCGACGGACACATCGGCAAAGTGGACGAGCTGGAGGGCTGGCTGGGGCGTGGCGGTTTTGTTCATGGTGCCTAGCGTAAGTCCCGAGGCCCGCCCGCACTGTCATCCCTGAAGATGACAGCCCACGCTTTTCGCGGCGTGTCATCAGGAAAAAACAATGAGAAAGTGGAACCTCGGCCAGGCGCCGGACACCAGCCAGGCCCTGGCCGGCATGATCACGCGCCTGGGCATGCCGCACTTCGACAAGGCCTTGATCGACGGCCTTTACCCTTTATTTCCTGCCGGCTCCTGGTCGGTGTACCGTACCGGGCCGCATTGCCGCCCGGCAATTTTCATGTCGGCCAGCCACGGCATCCCCGACACCACCCGCGATTGCTGGCGTGCCTACCTGTCCGGCCCGCACCTCAGTGACCGCTCCCTGGTGCGCGAGCCGTCCAGTCCGGTTCAGGAGTCCACCCTGCTGTGCCACATCACGGCGCAGGAAGTGGCGGCCGAACACCGGGCGCGCGTGTACGAGGCGCACGGTGTGCTGGAACGGGTCTCCATCGTCCGCCAGCAGGCCGACGAGACGGTGTTTGCAATCAATTTCTACAGGCATGCGCACCAGCGTGCTTTCAGCGACGGGCAGGTGGCGGCGCTGGAGGGCATGGCCCCTGCGCTGCTGGCGCTGACGCAGAAACACCTGGCGCTGGTGCAGCTGCCGGATGCCGACAACGAGGCCGTGGATGCTGCAGTCTCCGTGCGGACGCTGACGCAGCGGCTGAAACGGCTCAACGGGCAGCTGACCGCGCGCGAGCTGGAGGTGTGTGTGCGCCTTCTGCAAGGCATGACGCAGGAGGGCGTGGCTGCCGACCTGGGCCTGGGCTTGCCGACCGTCCGGACTTACCGCAACCGCGCTTTTGCCCGCCTGGGCATCCATTTTCGCAATGAGCTGTTTGCGCTCGTCCTGCAGGCGCCCAACCTGCATTAGTGTCTGTGAGTGCCTGTGAGTGCCTGTGAGCGCCTGGCCTCCAGCGCGCGGAATAGCTCTAGAACAGGTAGCCGCCGACGCGCTGCAGCATGGATTCGGCTTCGGCATAACGTCCCAGCCCCTGCAGGACCCGGGCCATCGCCAGGTCGCTGCGGACAATCAGGTCGGTATTGATGGCATCGCTCTCAGCCGGGCTCAGGCCCGCGGTGGATTGGGCCTGGCGGCGGTATCTGTCGGCCCTGGCCGGCAGTCCTCCATTGGCGTAGAGCAAGGAAAGCTGGCTCAGCGCCTTTGCTTTTTCAAGGCCTGATCGGCTTTCGAGTTGTGATTCCAGGGTCGCTACCGCGGCGTCCAGCTGTTCCTGAGCGGCTGCATCGCCCAGTTGCGCGATGCTGCGCAGCCAGGTCGCCCGCTCGGCCAGGTTGCTGTTCTTGCCGGCAAGTGCCAGCGCGGTCTCAAGACTCTTTCTGGCCTTGTCGTTCTGGCCCAATTGCAGCTGGACCTGGTGGTCCAGGGCATGCAGCCGCAGCTGGGTGAACGGGTCGGGCGCCTGCTTGATCAGGCCTTCAATCTGGGCGGCGCTGGCCTGCGCTTTCGACCATGAACCTGCGCGGGCGCGGGCGCTGGTTTCGTTGGCGAAAACTTCACCCATGGATACAGCGAGATCGCCCAGGGTCTGCACCTGGGCGGTATCTGGCACGGTCTTGAGTGAGTCGGCCGCAAGCGACAGGAAAAGGCGCGGCAAGTCTGCCGACAACTGCCCGCCCCGGCTCAGAATGACCGCCGACTGGGCCAGCAACTGCGTGCGTTCCACCGGATTTGTTACCGCGAGAATTTTGGTTTTCAGTTCTTCGGCGGCCTTGCCTGCCGGCACTTCCCGGCGCTGGATGGCCCACGCCTGGGATTTCAACTCGGCGCTGCGCAAGGCCACTGCCGCCTCGGGCTGTGCGGCGGGGTCCACCGCAGCCAGGGAGGGTTTCAAGACACCTTTGGCGCGGCCAGACTGCCCGAGTTCGGCCAGCGTCCTGGCGAATTCTGCGGTCAACACCAGTTTGGTCTGCTTGGGCACCGCGGAAGTGCCCCCCTCGGCACCCGCGGCGTTGCCGCCGTTAAAGGCGATACCGCTGGCCGCCTTGCCGCCGCCCCCCTGGCTGGGGCCACCCGCGGTCCCGCCGGCACCGGTACCGGCGCCCGAGCCCGCCGAACTGGACGGGTTGTCAATCGCGCTGTCAATGGCATCGTTGGCGGCCTGGCTGGCGCGGCCTCCGCTTCCGCTTCTGCGGTCGCCGCGCGCGCGCCGACCGGTCCCGTCATGCCGG
>CAMLDT010000184.1 GCA_946479075.1 uncultured Polaromonas sp. | reverse complement strand
TGTGCACCGGCGGCGGCGCCTGGGACAACGCCAAGAAATACATCGAGGACGGCCACCACGGCGGCAAGGGCTCCGAGACCCACAAGGCCGCCGTGACCGGCGACACCGTCGGTGACCCCTACAAGGACACAGCCGGCCCGGCCATCAACCCGCTGATCAAGATCATCAACATCGTGGCGCTGCTGATCGTGCCGCTGATGATGAAGTTCCACGGCGGCACCGCCCATGCTGCACCGGCCGCGCCGGTGGCCGCACCCGCAGCGATGAGCGCACCCGCTGCACCGGTGGCTACACCGATGGCACCGGGCATGCCGGCACCGGCGCCCGCGCAGGCTGCCGATGCGGCGGCAACGCCGACACCGGGCCCCGCCGCGTCTGCTGCGAAATAACCAAAAAGAAGAAGCCGCGTTTTGCTTCAGCCCGCTTCGGCGGGCTTTTTTGCGCCTGCAGCTTTAGTCAGCCGTAGCCAGCACGGCGCGCACCAGCGCACTGCAGGGCTGGGTCAGTTCGGCCAGCTGGGCGGTGCGTCCCGATTCAATCGCCTGCAGCACCAGCTCGTTGATGCCGCCCACCACAGCCATGGCCATGGTGGTGTGGCGCGCGGCCTCCTGCGGCGTGTGGCGGTGGCCGGCATGCACCACCTGCACGATGAAATCGGCCAGTTCCTGGTTCATGCGGCGGCGCACCTGCAGGCCTGCGCTGCCCAGGCCGAGGATTTCGATGAACAGGGTGCGCAGCAGTGCCGGGTTGCTGGCCAGGCAGCCGAGGTAGGCGCCCAGCGCATGTTCGACCTGGGTTTTCCAGTCACGGCGCGGGTCGATGGAATCCCTGAGTACCTTGAGCGCGCCATGGCTGGCTGCGATGTACAGCGCGATCAGGCAATCGTCCTTGCTGGCGAAACACTCGTAAAAGCTGCGTTTGGACACACCCGCTTCCCGCACGATGTCAGCGACCGTGGTGTCTGCGTAGGCTTTGGCGGCCACGCTGTGCGCCATGCCTTCGAGCAGGCGCGCGCGGTAAGGGTTGGCTTGAGCGGCGGCTGGGGACGCTGGGGCGGTGGATTCAGAAAGCATGGAAGTGCATGAAGGATTCTTTATGGTACTTGACAGTACCACAACGCAATCCTATAGTCACCCGATTGGTACTTGTCCGTACCAAACATCTTCCCCTGGAGAAAATCATGAGCGAACTTGTGGTGCGCCGCCTGCTGATCGACCTGGAAACGCCGCTGCCACGCCACTGGTGTGCCGGTGATGCCTTTCGCACGGCCTTCTTCAATGCGCTGTCCATGAGTTTCCCGGTCGGTGAGCAGTTTTTCATCGACGCGGTGCGCAACGGCTTCAAGGCCTTGCCAGGACCGCTGCAAGAGAAGTACAAGGCCGAGGTTCAGGGTTTTGTGGGGCAGGAAGCCACGCACCGGCGCATCCACAGCCTGTTCAACGGCCATCTCGACAAGCAGGGCCTGGTCAACGACTGGGGGCCACGCGCCGAGCGCAACATGCAGTTGCTGGCCGGGACGAATCCGCTGCACGCGCTGGCCATCACCGCCGCCAATGAACATTTCACCGCTATTCTGGCCGAGTGGCTGCTGGGCCATCCGGATGTGATGGCGCCCTGCGAACCACGCCTGCAAACCCTGTGGCTGTGGCACAGCGCCGAGGAATCCGAGCACAAGAACACGGCTTTCGATGTCTACCTCGCGCTGGGCGGAAACCATGAATGGCGCATTCGTTGGTTCCGCCGCATCACCTTTGTTTTCCTCAGCGATGTGCTGCGCCAGACCGTCAACAACCTCAGCCGCGACGGCACACTGTGGAAAGTATCCACATGGACCAGCGCGGCGCGTTTTCTGTTCGGCCAGCGCGGCCTGATCCGCCAGACCTTCAGGCCCTGGCGCGCCTATCTGGGCAGAAACTTCCACCCGGACCAGCAGGCCAGCGAGCTGTCGGCACGCTGGCTGGCCGACAATGCACCGGCCTACTCGGCCGTTGGCGCCGCCGCCTGACGCTACTGATTTGATAGCTGCCTGCGCCCGCTGGACAAGGGCCAGTGCCCGATTTGGTTCATATTTTTGCAGCACCCGCGTTTTCGCCGAAAATCGTATGCATGCAACTCAATTTCATCGCCAATGCGCCGGTCCGCTCCGCGTCCGGCAAAACCATTCCCGTCATTGATCCTTCGGACGGCCAGGTGTTCGACGAGATCCAGCGCAGCAATGCGCAGGACATCGATCAGGCCGTGAAGGCCGCCCACGACTGCTTTGAAAACGTCTGGCACAAGGTCAGCGCCGCCGAGCGCGGCCGCCTGCTGATGGCGCTGTCGCGCAAGATCGCCGAACACGCCGATGAACTCGCCGCCATCGAGCAGCGCGATTGCGGCAAGCCCACCACACAGGCCAAAGCCGACGCCGCCGCGCTGGTGCGCTACTTCGAGTTTTACGCCGGCGCCTGCGACAAGTTACACGGCGAAACCCTGCCCTACCTCGACGGCTACAGCGTGATGACCTGGCGCGAGCCGCACGGCGTGACCGGCCACATCATTCCGTGGAACTACCCGATGCAGATTTTTGGCCGCAGCGTCGGCGGCGCTCTGGCGGCCGGCAATGTCTGCGTGGTCAAGCCCGCCGAGGACGCCTGCCTGTCGCTGATCCGTGTGGCGCAACTGGCGGCCGACGTCGGCTTCCCGGCCGGCGCGATCAACATCGTCACCGGCTATGGCCACGAGGTCGGCGACGCCCTGGCCCGCCACGCCGGTATTGACCACATCAGTTTCACTGGCAGCCCGACGGTCGGCACGCTGATCCAGCAGGTGGCGGCGGAGCGGCATTGCCCGGTCACGCTGGAGCTGGGCGGCAAAAGCCCGCAAATCGTGTTTGCCGATGCTGACCTGGACCAGGCCATCCCGGCGCTGGTCAATGCCATCGTGCAGAACGCCGGCCAGACTTGTTCGGCCGGCTCGCGCCTATTGGTTGACAGCAAGATTTACGAACCGCTTCTGGCCCGCCTCGGCCAGGCGTTTGCGAAGCTGCGTGTCGGCCCGGCGGCCATGAACCTCGACGTCGGACCGCTGATCCGGCAGACGCAGCAGCAGCGCGTGTGGGACTTTTTGAGCGACGCGCAGGTGGCGGGCATCCCCATGGTGGCGCAGGGCCAGATCGTTGATGAAGCCCCCGACACAGGCTTCTACCAGGCGCCCACCCTGCTGCGCGACGTGCCGGTCAAACACCGGCTGGCGCAGGAAGAAGTCTTCGGCCCGGTGCTGTGCGCCATGAGCTTCGAGGGTGAAGACCACGCGGTCGAACTCGCAAACGCCACGCAATTCGGCCTGGTCGCAGGCGTCTGGACGCAGGACGGCGGCCGCCAGTTCCGCATGGCCAAACGCGTCAAAAGCGGCCAGGTCTTCATCAACAACTACGGCGCCGGTGGCGGCGTAGAGCTGCCCTTTGGCGGCGTCAAGTCATCGGGCTACGGGCGCGAAAAAGGTTTTGAGGCGCTGTACGGCTTCACCACGCTGAAAACCGTGGCCGTCCGGCATGGGTAAAAGCGCGTGGCGCGCCTTTGGATTCGGTTTCGTGGCCTGCGTCGTTATCCTGGCGTATTACCAATGGAAGTCGCGTCCACCTGCGAGCATCGCCATCATCTCCCCGGTTGCCCTATGGACCGAGCCGGCGGATGCGATCAAGCCTGGCTGGCCCAAGCATCTGGTTCGCCCCCCAAAGGGCGAACTGGCTGCAGGTGAAAAATTGACCATCCTTGAATCCCAGAGAGGCAGGCATATCTGGGCGATCCGTGTGGCTACTGCCGATGGACGTACCGGCTGGATCGACGCCCGTGACTTCGGCGTCAAACTCTCAAATTAATCTGGAGTTATGTGTGAAACAGAGGAGAAACAAATGCGCGTGAGCAACAAATCCATCATCGTCACCGGCGCCGGCGGCGGCATCGGCGAAGGTATCGCCAAACGCCTCGCGGCCGAAGGCGCCAAAGTCATCGTCAACGATATCAACGCCGCACTCGGCGAGAAAGTTGTGGCCGACATCGTCGCGGCCGGCGGCACGGCTTCGTTCTTCAAGGCCGACGTGACCAAAACCGCCGAGATGAAGGCGCTGGTGGACGCCGCCGTGCAGCGCCACGGCAAGCTTGACGTGATGGTCAACAACGCCGGCTGGACCCACCTGAACCAGCCCGCGCTGGAGACCACCGAAGAAGAGTTCGACCGCTGCTACGCCATCAACGTCAAGAGCATTTACCTCTCGACCATCCACGCCGTGCCGGTGTTCCGCGCCGGTGGCGGCGGCAGTTTCATCAACATCGCTTCGACTGCCGGCGTGCGGCCGCGTCCCGGCCTGTCCTGGTACAACGGCTCCAAGGGCGCGGTGATCACCACCTCGAAGTCGCTGGCGGCCGAACTCGGCCCGGACAACATCCGCGTCAACTGCATCAACCCGGTGTTCAATCCCGACACCGCGTTGTCCACCCAGTTCGCCGGCGGCACGGTCACCGGCCCGGAAGGCGAAGCGCGCCGCGCCAAATTCCTGGCCAGCATCCCGCTGGGCCGTTTTTCGACCGCGCTGGACGTGGCCAACGCCGCGCTCTATCTGGCCAGCGACGAAGCCGCGTTTATCAGCGGTGTGTGTATCGAGGTGGACGGCGGGCGCTGCGTCTGAGCCTTGCCGCCCATCCCCCCTGCACTCAGCCCTTGATTTGCGCCGTGCTGACGACCTTCTCGGCCTTGGGCAGCAGGCGAGCGAAGAAGGACAGACGGGGAGCCACAAAGGTCGCGGCATACAGCTCGTTGTTCTTGACGGCCACCCAGCCCACGCCGCGCAACTGGACATCGTCGCCCTTGCGCGTCATGGCAAATTCGAAACGCACGCCTTTTTGGCCGGCAAAAAGCGCCGGTTCAACCCGGGTCATGTTGACGATGGAACCGTCAGAGGCATACAAGGCTTCAAACAGGCTGACCAGCTGATCGGGCTGCATGCCGGCCACATACGTCGGCACGCGCCCGGCCTTGCCGCCCTGGGGCACGCTGGCGCCCGGCGGGCGCTTCATCAGTTCCTGGTTGCCGGCCACGCCGGCCCAGAAGCGCAGATGGTCGATGGACAGGCCTTCCTGGGTCCACACGTCGAAAGGCTGCTGGTTGCCGGGCAACTGGATCTTGTTCCAGGCATCGCTGAGCTTGACCGCCATCTTGTTGTTGATGACCTGGTCGCCCTCCACCTTGACGATGGAGGTGCAAGCCGTCAGCAGGCAGACCAGCAACAGGGCAAGTATTTTTTTCATGGTTTGAGTTCCGCAATGTAGTTTCTGATGAGGCCCGCGTCAGGGGCATCAGGTGCCGCTGCCAGGTATTTTTCAAAGGACTGAAATGCCGACCCGGGGTCGGCACGCTGTTTTTGCAACAGGCCCAGCGACCGGAACGCTTCGGGCGGCGGGTTGTCCAGCACAACGGCACCGCTGAGGCTGTCGAGCGCATGTTGCGGGTCATCCTTGCCGGCGCGCTGCCGGTAGACCTCACCGCGCGCATACAGCAACTGCGCATTGGCCGGGTCTTCCTTGAGCAGGCGCTCAAACAGCACCAGACTTTCCTCGAACTGCCCGCGCTTGATCTCGTCGTGGATCCAGCCGAGCCGGTGCGGCGCGATGGCCTGCCGGAACTCCGGCGCGCCGGTGCTGCCTGTCGCGCTCCCGGCCAGCCGGAGCAGCTCGTCGCGGCGGTTTTCCACCGGCGGGTGGGTCGCCATCATCGGGCTTTGCGAACCCACACTGTCGCCGCCCTTGATCTTGAGTTCACCCAGCAGGTTGTCCCAGACCAGCGCCGCCTGTTTGCCGTCGTAGCCGGCCGACTGCATGAGCCGCATGCCGATGCGGTCGGCGCTGGTTTCCTGCTCGCGCGAAAACGAAAACATGCTGGCCAGCACACCGAGCTGGCCAATCGCGCCGACCAGGCCGAACATGCCGATGAACTGCGCAAATGCGGCCTTGTTCTTGGCGTCACGCAGGCGCTCCAGCGTGTGGCGCTCCAGGTAGTGGCCCAGTTCGTGCCCCAGCACGGCGGCAAGCTGGGCCTCGTTGTCCACCCGCAGCAACAAGCCGCTCCAGACCTGCATCATGCCGTTGGGCGCCATGCTGGCATTGAACAGCGGCGTACGGACCACGTGCACGCGAACGTCGGCGCAGTGGTCCTGCGTCAGGCGGCAAACGATGTCCTGCAGGTACTTGCCCAGGGCCGCATCCCGGACGACGAAGGGGCTGCGCCGCAGCCGGGTTTCCTCCCGGTCCATCATGGCCCACAAGCCGCCCTCCTCGCTGTCCAGGGTCGGGCGTGAAAAGCGCTGGGGCATGACCGTCAGGCCGGCGCCCGGCGCGGCAGCCGCGAGTGCGTTGCCCTGCGCCAGCGCGGGGAGCCCCGCGGCCACGCCGGCCAGCCCGAAACAATGGCGGCAGGCCGAGCGCAGCAAACCGCGGCGCGTTGTGACCAGCCCTGTCATCGGGCCGCCGGAAAGCCCTTGAGAAGCGTCTCCACCGTTTCCTGCGCAGACTCCAGTTCGCGCAGATCGCCATGGGCGCGGCGCAAGTCGTTGAACCAGACAATGCGACCAGTCTGGAGATCGACCAGCGAGGCATAGCCGACCTGCGCGCCGCCCGGGATGCCGACGCCGAGCACCGCCATCATGATCATGGCGGCCTTGCGTTCCGGGCTGGCATAACTGTCGCGTATCCAGGTGAACAGCGCGAAGTCGGCCCCGGTTTTGTCCCTCAGCGGCTTGATCGAATCGCCCATGGACCAGTCCAGCAGGCCGTCCTTGGTCGGCAGCTTGGCAATCGCCAGCATGTGGTGCAGAAACACGGCCTGGGCAACGGCACCGTGAAGCGCGTTGATTTCG
>CAMLDT010000183.1 GCA_946479075.1 uncultured Polaromonas sp. | reverse complement strand
CTCCATGCCTGTGGTTGTGATTGCCAATCCCAAGGGCGGCGTCGGTAAAACGACGCTGGCCACCAATGTTGCGGGTTACTTTGCCAGCCAGGGCCACGCGGTCATGCTCGGCGACGCGGACCGCCAGCAGTCCTCGCGGCTGTGGCTGGGCCTGCGTCCGCCGGCCGCCCGGCCCATCGCGACCTGGGATGTCAATGCCGACCTGATCGTCAAGCCGCCCAAGGGCACGACCCATGTGGTGCTCGACACACCGGGCGGCCTGCATGGCTGGCGCTTCAACGATGTGATCAAGCTGGCCGACAAGGTCATCGTGCCGCTGCAGCCCAGCGTGTTCGACATTTTTGCCACCCGCGCCTTCCTGGACCAGCTCGCCGAACACCGCAGCGCCGGCAAGGTGCAGGTCGGCATCGTCGGCATGCGCGTCGATTCGCGCACCATTGCCGCCGACAAGCTGCGCAGCTTTGTCGAGGGTCTGGGTCTGCCGGTGCTGGGTTATGTGCGCGATACGCAGAACTACATCCATCTGGCGGCGCGCGGCCTGACGCTGTTCGATGTTGCGCCCAGCCGGGTTGAAAAAGACCTGGAGCAATGGGCGGCGATCTGCCGCTGGCTGGACCAGTGACGCGGCCGGCCTGATGTCGCTGGCTCGACAAGGCGCCGGCCCTGCGGGCGCTACAGTGGGCGCATGAAAACCTTCCAGACCCTTTCCGAGCTGGCCGCCTGCGTGGGCCATGAAGTCGCCGTCAGCGACTGGTTCACCGTGACCCAGGCGCAGGTCAATCTGTTTGCGGAAGCCACCGGCGATCACCAGTGGATTCATGTCGATCCTGAAAAAGCTGCGGCCGGGCCTTTTGGCGCACCCATCGCGCACGGCTTCCTGACCCTGTCACTGCTGCCGAAATTTTTTGAATCTTCGTTCGAGGTCGTGCAAAGCCGCATGGGCGTGAACTACGGCCTGAACAAGGTGCGCTTCACCGCGCCAGTGCCAGTGGGCAGCCGCCTGCGCGCGCGCATGAAGTTGCTGGCCAGTGAGGCGATTGCCAATGACGGGATGCAGATGACCTGGGAAGTGCTGGTGGAGCGCGAAGGCTCGGACAAGCCGGTGTGTGTGGCCGAGTCGCTGGCCAGGCGTTACGCCTAGCCTCAGCCGGTCTGGATTTCCGTCAGCTGGTGGGCCGGCAGCCAGCCTTCAAAAGCGTCCAGCAGGGCGTTGATGCGCCGTGTCGCCTCCGCCTGGTCGTGCGCCCTTGCAATGCACTGGTGCAGATCACAACGCAGCAGCCAGAGTTCGGTCGCAGCGGCGGCCGCATTGATCTTGTAGATGACGCGCTGGGAGGCGGCGTCCCGGCAGTCGCTGAGGGCGCCATGGAGGCGCTGGCGTATCTGTTCAAGCGGCAGGCGCCGGGCCGGCGCAGGCCGCAGCGCGGCAAAAAGGGAGATAACCATGATGAGGACGGTGCTCCGCCAGTCTTGTGGACCGGGGGACGGGGTGAAAAGTGGCTCGGCCGGGTGGCGGCGCTGGGCTGAAGAGGCTTGATTCTAGGGTTTTTACCTATTTTTCATGGACGAGCCTCCCTAAATTCCGGCGACCTTGTTCACGTTTTGGGCGCAGACATGAAAAAACCCGCCGCGGCCTGGGCCGGGGCGGGTCTGGCGGCTGCGCAAGGCAGCCGCGGGGTCAGGCGCGATCAGGCGCGGCCGGGAGCCGAACCAAAACGCTGACCTGCCTGGACGGCTTCAGCGCGGACATCGGCGCGGCTGCGGGTGCCGGCGGCAGGGCTGGCAACCACCACAGTGCCGCCATCGACCAGGTGGCTGGCGGTCACGGGTGCCGACTTGGCGTTCAGGGCCTGGGCGCGCACTTCGGCACGGCTCACATTGCTGGTCAGCGTGGTCTGGACATCAACGGCGCCGTCAGCGCCAGCGGCAAATGCGCCGGCAGAAGTGAAGCCGGCAGCAGCGATGAGGGCGGAAGCGAGAAATTTCGAGTTCATGATGAATATCCTTTTCAAAAGTTAATAAGACATTTCCGGGCGGGCGGGCATCATCAACCCCGTCTGTCCAGCCTCGGTGAGTCGTCTTGTTGGTATCGGCTCATCGATGGGATCAACTGTACTATTGCCAACATCGAAGAAAAACAGCATCCAATTCAATTGTTAATTTCTAAATCAGGAATAATGGGGGCTTGACTTATTAGGTGTAAACCCTATGGACCGACTTTTATCGATGCGTGCCTTCCAGCAGGTGGTGGACGACGGAAGTTTTGCAGCGGCCTCCCGCACCCTGGACATGTCGCCGGCGGTCATGACCCGGCTGATCACCGATCTGGAAGAGCATCTGGGCGCCCGCCTGTTGCAGCGCACCACACGCAAGCTGTCACTGACGGAGGCCGGGCAGTCTTATCTGCAGCGCGTGCGCCACATCCTGAACGACGTGAGCGAGGCAGAAGCCTCGACGCGCCAGCAAACTGACGAACTGGCGGGGGTGCTGCGCATTCATACCCAGCCGGTGATGGCGGTGCACATCCTGGCGCCTCTGGTGGCGGAATTCCGGCGGCGTTATCCCAAGGTGGTGCTGGACATCACGGTGGACTCTCCCCTGGTGCCGCCGATTGAGGATTTCGACCTGACGATTCTGGGTGCCGGGCGCCTCTATGACGCCAACGTGGTGGCACGGCCGGTCATTGTTTCAGAAGGGCTGCTCTGCGCCTCGCCGCGTTATTTGCGCAGTGCCGGCCTGCCGCTGCAGCCGGACGACCTGAAGCAACACGCGATGCTGCGTCTCAACCATGCCGGGCTGCGGCAGCGCGAATGGCTGCTGATGAACCCCCAGGAAGAGGACCGCGAAGTGGCGGTGGACCTCAAGCCGGTGCTGCTGGCCAACCACAGCGACACCCTGATGCGCGCCACGCTGGACGGCGCGGGCATCAGCGCCCAGCCGCTGGATCTGGTGGCCAACTACCTGCGGGACGGGCAGTTGCGCCGGGTGCTCGCGCCCTGGATCACTGGCCGTTTCACGCTGTATGCCGCGCTGCCCAGCCGCAAGTACATTCCCGCACGGGCCCGGGTCTTCATGGAGTTCCTGATCGAGCAGACGCGCCTGAAAACTGCCGAGGCCCAGCGGACGTGGCCCGATGCAGCGCCTTCGGTGGCCGCCAAGGGGCCGCCGAAGGCCTGAGCGCGCATGAAAAAACCCGCGCGGGCTTTGGCGCCCGGGCGGGTGGGTTCGTCGGCCTGCAGCGCAGGCCTTCCTGCGCGCGTGTTTATGCGCGGCCGGGAGCGGGGTTGTAGCGCACGTCCGTGTCCTGTGCTGCCTGGGCGCGCACGTCGCTGCGGCTGCTGTCGCTGGTCAGCGATGTGGACGAGACGGTCATGCCGCCGTCCACCTGGCTGCTGGCGGTGACAGGGCCTTTTTGCACGGACAGCGCCGCGGCACGGACTTCGGCACGGGTCTGCATGCTCATGAAGTTGCTTTTCTGCTCAGGGGGGTTGTCGGCGCCAGCGGCAAATGCGTTGACGGAAGCCAGGCTGGCAACGGCGATCAGGGCGGAGGTGAAAAATTTCGTGTTCATGGTGAAGTCCTTTGAAAAATCAATTGGGTAAGAAAAGGGTTGGCTCAACGCTCAAGCGCGGCCGGGAGCAGGGTTGAAACTGGTGCCGGCGTCCTGCGACGCTTGGGCGCGCACGTCGATGCGGCTGCGTTCGCTGGTCACCGGCGTGGCGGAGGCCACCATGCCGCCGTCCACCTGGCTGCTGGCTGTGACCGGACCTTTTTTCGCGGTCAGGGCCTGGGCCCGGACTTCTGCACGGGTCTGCATGCTCATGAAGCTGCTTTTCTGCTCAGGGGGGTTGTCAGCGCCAGCGGCAAATGCGTTGACGGAAGCCAGGCTGGCAACGGCGATCAGGGCGGAAGTGAAAAATTTCGTGTTCATGATGAAAATCCTTAAAAAGTTGGTAAGACATTCCGGGCATGGCGGAGAAGTTGTTCCCCGTCTGTCCATCCTCGGTGAGTCGTTAATCTCTGTTTCGGCTCATCGATGACTGAACTTTAAAACGGCCAAGATCATTTGAAAACTACTTGGTCATCAATTAACCATTGCAGTTATTGAAACAGTGTAAGAATAAGACTACAATTTATTTCACTATGGATAGACTGCAATCAATGAAGGTTTTCCAGCGCGTCATTGATGAGGGCGGCTTCGCTTCGGCGGCGCGCGCGCTGGACATGTCGCCTGCGGGGGTCACCCGCATGGTGGCAGCCCTGGAGGAGCACCTCGGGGTGCGCCTGTTGCAGCGCACCACGCGCAAGCTGTCCCTGACCGACGCGGGCGAAGCCTACCTGATACGTGTGCGCAGCATTCTGTCCGAGGTGGAAGACGCCGAATCGGCGGCAACGGCGCATACCCGTGAGCTGCAAGGCACGCTGCATGTGCTGGCAACGCCGGTGCTGGCCTCGTACTTTTTATCACCGCGCATTGCCACCTGGCATGCGCGCCATCCCAAAGTCGTGCTGGATCTGGCGATCGACCCCTTTCCGCAGCCGCGCATCGAGGAGTTCGACGTGACCTTTCTGGTGGTCGACGAAGGTTTTGACGGTGACATCGTGGCCAGGCCGCTGGCAACAACGGACTGGATTGTCTGCGCGTCGCCCGACTACCTGCAGCGCGCCGGCACGCCGGCAACGCCGCAGGCGCTGCGTGAGCACACCTACCTGAAATTCCAGTGGCCGCAAAACTCCGGTCACTACGGGCGGCAGGCCCGCCTGCATCCGCTGGCGGGCGGCGATGCGGTCGAGGTGGATGTCAAACCTGCGCTGGAAACCACCAGCTTCGATGTGCTGCTGCGCGCCGCGCTGGACGGCGCCGGCATCACTTTTTTATCGCGCATGCTGGTCGCCCCGCATCTGGCGCGCGGCACGCTGGTTCAGGTGCTGCCGGACTGGATCTTCGGGCGCTTCACGATTTATGCGGCCTTGCCGACGCGCAAATTCATGCCGGCCCGGACCCGGGCCTTCCTCGACTTCCTGGCCGAGTTTGCACCGCAGGCGCCTGCAGACCGTTAAGCCGGGCTGACGGTTTCAGTAAAACCGTTCTGCCGCCACGCTTCAAACACGGTCACGGCCACGGCGTTCGACAAATTGAGGCTGCGCTGGCCGGCGCGCATGGGCAGTTTCAGGCGCTGCGCCGGCTCGAAACTCTCACGCAGTTCCGGCGCGAGGCCCCGGGTTTCCGAGCCGAACACCAGCCAGTCGCCGGGCGCAAAGGCGGTGTCATGCACCAGCCGCGTCCCACGGGTGGTCAGCGCAAACATCCGCCGCGGATCTGGCTGCGCGGTGGCCAGAAAAGCCGCCCAGTCGGCGTGGCGCGTGAGTTCGGCGTACTCGTGGTAATCAAGCCCGGCCCGCCGCATGTGTTTGTCGTCCATTGAAAAGCCCAGCGGTTCGACCAGGTGCAGGCGGCAGCCGGTGTTGGCCGCCAGACGGATCACATTGCCGGTATTCGGCGGAATTTCAGGCTCGACCAGAACGATATTGAACATGGCCCGATTGTCGTCTGCGCCAACGCCAGGTTTTTATTCGAGCAAGGGCAAACGCACGGACTGATCCGCCAACGCGGGAACCACAGCCAGCGGCCTTATTCCGTCCGCGCAAACACGACGGCACTGACGGTGGCGGCGCCGGCCTCCCGCAAGGCCTGCGCCGCGGAGAACAGCGACGCCCCACTGGTCATCACATCATCGACCAGCAACACACGGCGCCCCTGGATGTCCCGCACGCGCAGCGGATCCACCACAAAAGCGCCCCTGACGTTGCGCAGCCGGGCTTCGCGCTTGAGCTGGGTTTGCGGCGGGGTGTGCCGGATGCGCAGCAACAGCCGGGCATCCGCTCGGGCGGAGGTGCCGCTCTGGCGTGCCAGTGCCCTGGCCAGTTCCCAGGCCTGGTTGAAGCCGCGTGACTGCAGGCGCTCCGCGGACAAGGGGATGGGCATCAGGTGATCGGTGCACGCCAGGCCGGCCAGGCATTGCGCTATGGCGGGAACACGCAGCATCAAGGGCGCGAGGCTGGCCGCCCAGGCCGCATCGCCCCCGAATTTGTAGCGCGCGACCAGATCCGACCACGGGTAGGCATAAGGCATGGCGGCAAAGCAGGCGTCCAGCGGCGGCGGCTCCCGCATGCAGCTGGCGCACTGCAGCGACGGTGCGCCGCGACCGGCCGACAGGTCGGCTGGAAGGGTGAGTGCGCAAGTGATGCAACGGGCCCGCGGCTGGCCGAAGCGGCTGCTGCACGCTGTGCAGACGCGTTGCGACGGCCAGCTGCGGCAGACTGCGCACTGGCTGGCCAGGGCCCGCAACAGGAAAGCCGGTGTGGGCAGGCGCAGCAACATCGTGTCAATATACTCGGCGCTTGCCCTTCTGTGCCATTGATGCCTACTGAACGCCCGCCCACCCTGGACCCGACTGCTGTTGCGCGCTGGCAGCGCGTGGCGCCACCGCTGTCACCCTGGCTGCACGAGGAAGTCGCGCAGCGCATGCTGGACCGGCTGCAATGGATACGCCTGCAGCCGCAGGCCTGGCTGCACTGGGGCGCACTGCGCGGCGGCGTGCAGGCCCACCGGCAACTTGCCGCCCGCTATCCGGATTCAACATGTTTTGTGCTTGAACCCCAGCAGGGACGAGCGCAAGCAGCTATCAAAGCAATAGCAAAGCCGTGGTGGCACCTGAAGCGCTGGAGCGGTCCTGCGGTGCGTTTTGATGCGGCGCCGGAGGCCGGCGTGGACATGCTCTGGGCCAACATGGCCCTGCACGAAGCGGCCGACCCGCAGGCCCTGATCGCCCAGTGGCACCGGGCGCTGAAGGTCGGCGGCTTTCTGATGTTCTCCTGCCTCGGACCGGACACCACGCGCGAACTGCGCGAGATCTACGCC
>CAMLDT010000182.1 GCA_946479075.1 uncultured Polaromonas sp. | reverse complement strand
CTTCGGTGCCAGCGAGGCAACTGCCACGGTGGTGCACTTTGCGACCGTGATGCCTCTGGTGGACGCGGCTGCGAAAGAAGGCGCGGACGCTTTTTACCTGGAGTTGCTGGCCAAAGAGGGTCGGCGCACGCAGCGGCCGCGGCCGCCGGGTTCCGATAGTCGCGGCGCGGCGGTGCCGCAGGATCCCGAACCCGGCGAATGAGCCTGCAGTTTCTGGATTTCGACTACAGCGAGGACGTGGAAGGTATTGGCGTTTTTGATGCCATGGCCTCGGTCCGGCCGGTGCAGCTTGAAGCGGTTCGCGCTGAAATCGCGGAGGTGCTGGACTGGGCCGACACCGCGTTTGCCGGGCAGCGCGCCCCGCTGGATGAGGGCGGCGAGTGGGACCTGGACTTGCAGGAGCGGGTCGATGGCGCATCACCGCCCTGGCATGTGCTGACCTTGTCCATCAGCGGCAGCGCGTCCTTTTGCGCGGCCTTCCGGCAGCGTTTCGGCCTCGGCTAGGCTGCAGGCAAACCCAGCGCGTCAAACACCCGCATCGCGGCCCAGGCATCGTTGGCAGCGTAGACCAGCTGGCTTTCGCTCAGCTGGCGGTTGGCCCAATTCGAGGTGGTGGCTTTTTTGGATTTCAGGAAACGGCGATGGAACAACACCGCCACCGCGCCGCGCACGCCGATTTCCTTCGCATAACCCTTTTGGCGGAAGACGACATTCAGGTCCAGCACATTGCGCGGCTCCACGCCCAGCGTGCGGCGGATCTGCGTGTGGTCGCCGGCAAGCCCGAAACCGGCCTTGATGATGTGTTCGGCCTGCAGCAACTCCGCCACCACCTCGCGGCAACGCGCATCCACAAGCTGGAAAATCCAGGCCCTTTCCAGCGTCGCGAGCTGCACCACGTGCGGCCCCTCGGACACCTGGTCGCGGAAAAAAGTCGGTTTGGACTCGGTATCGAAGCCCAATACGCGGCATGCCGACAGCGACTTTCGGGCCTGATCGGCCTGCGCCGCCGTGGCAACCAGCTCGATGTCGGCCAGGCTCAGGCGGTCCAGCGGCTCCAGCAGCGCAAGTTCATCGCGCGTTGGCGAGTGAAATTTCGGCATGGGGCCGCGCGGCCTCAGGCTGGCTCAAGCACGCTGGGGATGGTGGTGGCCGGCGGGGTGTTGCGGCTGCGGCCGCAGCGCACGATGCCGTCAATCATCACCATGCCGACACCGGGAATGTCGCCGCGCTGCACGCTGTCCAGCAGGTCGCGCCCGGCCGTGTGCTGCGCGCGGTCCATGAACACGAAGTCGGCGTCCCGGCCGGCCTCGATCAGGCCGCAGTTGAGTTTGCGGATGCGCGCCGTGTTGCCGGTGGCAAAACAGAAGGCCAGTTCGGCCGGGATGTTGCCCAGGCTGGACAGCAGCGCAATCAGCCGTAGCATGCCCAGCGGTTGCACGCCGGAACCGGCCGGCCCGTCGGTGCCCAGGATCACACGGTGCGGGCACTTGAGCTGCAGCGCCGCCTGCGCCGCGGCAATGGCCACTTTTTCGTTGCCGTTGTGCACGATCTCGATGGCACGCGAGGATTTTTCGCAGAGCTCGCAGACATGTTGCTCGGACAGCGCGGTGTGCCCGCCGTTGATGTGGCCGATGACGTCGGCATCGGCCTCCAGCACCACGTCCTTGTCGATCAGGCCGGAGCCGGGGATCGAGGGGCCGCCGGTGTGGATGGTGCTCTGGATGCCGTACTTGCGGGCCCAGGCCACCATTTGCTGGGCCTCATAACCGGCTTTCACCGAACCCAGCCCCACCTCCCCGAGCAGGCCGACACCGGCCTCGGCCAGCTCCTTGAAATCCTGCTCGACCATGCCTTTTTCAATGACCGGCGCACCGGCGAGCACCTTCACGCCGCCGGGCCGGAAGTTGTCGAAGGCGCGCTGCGCCGTGATGGCCAGCGCCTTGAGGCCGACGATGTCCTTGGGCCGGCCCGGCAGGTGCACCTCGCCGGCCGAGATCATGGTGGTGACGCCGCCGTGCATGGTCGAGTCGATCCAGCCGATCTGGTTCTGCCGCGGCGTCCAGTCGCCGAAGACCGGGTGCACATGGCTGTCGATCAGGCCAGGCGCGACACAGGTCTGGTGTGCGTCGATGGTGGTCCGGGCGTGTGCCATGTCGCAGTCCTTGGCCTTGCCGACCGCGACGATCAGGCCATCGTTGACCACGATGGTGTCGGCGTCCAGGATCGGCTTGTCGATATCGCCCGACAGCAGCAGGCCGATGTTGGTGATGACGACTTTGCCGGATTTGCCTGTGCTTGCTGCTTCTGCCATGGGTGGTCTTTCGAAAGATTCAAGGGTTCAGCATCACGGTGCGCAGCACGGTGCTGATGATGAAGGCTTGCCACTGCGCGAGTGCCTCGGGTGTCTCCAGGTCTTCGCCCAGAAAGGCCGACAGCGTGTGGCGGTTGGAGATATAGAAGTAGCCCGTTGCCGCAATCAGCAGGTAGACATTGCGCGCGGAAACGTCCGCGCGGAACACCCCCTTGGCCACGCCGCTTTCGAGCAACTGGCGGATGATGGCGATGGCCGGCGAAGAGTATTCCCGCGCCCGGGCCGATTTGGAAATATGCTTGCCGCGGTGCAGGTTCTCGGTGTTGAGCAGCGTGATGAACTCGGGGTTCCTGCTGTAATAACTGACGACAAAATTAATCACATCCTTGAGCGATTCCACCGGCTGCTCGATATCCAGCGTCAGTTCCAGCTCGGCGTCGTTCATGCGCCGGTACATGTCTTCCAGCACCTCGATGAACAAACCCTCCTTGCTGCCGAAGTAGTAATAAATCATCCGGTCGAAGGATTTGGCCGACTGGGAGATTTTTTCCACGCTGCCGCCGTCGTAGCCGTAACGTGCAAAGACCTTGGTGGCGGCGCGCAGGATGTTGTCGCGTGTGGTCTGCGCCGCCTGTTCGCGCACGCCCGGCCGTTTGGCTGACGCGAGGCGGCCCGCAGGGGTGCGGGCTCGCCGGGCTGGAGCCGCTTTCGCCGGCTTGGCAATGCTGACGGGTTTGACGGTCATGGCTGGGTCGTTGGCTTCCGGCTGGGGTGAGCGGTGCCCTGCCTTACTGCTCAGCGAATGCGCGCTCGATCACGAAATCGCCGGGCTTGGACGTGTTGCCCTCCTGGAAGCCCTTTTGTTCCAGCATGTGTTTCAGGTCCTTGAGCATGCCCGGGCTGCCGCAAATCATCACCCGGTCGCTGGCAGGGTCCAGTGGCGGCAGCTTCAGGTCCTCAAACATCTTGCCGCTTTCCATCAGGTCGGTGACGCGGCCCATGTTGCGGTAACTTTCGCGCGTCACGGTCGGGTAATACAGCAGCTGTTTGGAGATCAGTTCGCCCAGAAACTCGTGCTGCGGCAGGTGCTCGACCACCAGGTCGTGGTAGGCCAGCTCGTCGGCCTGGCGCACGCCGTGCACCAGCACCACCTGCTCGAAGCGCTCATAGGTTTCCGGGTCGCGGATGATGCTCATGAAAGGCGCCAGGCCGGTGCCGGTGGACAACAGGTACAGGCGTTTGCCCGGCAACAGGTAGTCGATCACCAGCGTGCCGGTCGGTTTGCGCCCGACGATGATCTTGTCACCGACTTTCACGTGCTGCAGCCGCGAGGTCAGCGGGCCGTCCTGCACCTTGATGCTGAGGAATTCCAGGTGCTCCTCATGGTTCGGGCTCACGATGCTGTAGGCACGCAGCAGGGGCTTGTCGTTGACGCGCAGGCCGATCATGGTGAAGTGGCCGTTGCTGAACCGCAGCGAGGTGTCGCGGGTGGTGGTGAACGTGAACAGCTTGTCTGTCCAGTGGTGGACGGACAATACTGTTTCTTCGTTGAAAGCGCTCATGGTGGAAGCTTGGAAAGTTGTTGATCAGTGGAGGCGGCCGGCAGGGTGGGAACCCTTCCGCCCGCGTGCCGGTTTACCCCGTGATTGTGCCGCCTCCGGAGCGTGGGCCGCGCGACAAGACATCCCGGGCCTTGGCCGATAGCCGCGCGTGACGTGCCGGCAAGGCCCTGGGCTCGCCGCCATCAATGTATTGGCATGGGAAGAAGGGGTGGTCACGGCGGGATTTTCATTGTCTTTTGTCGGCGCGGCCCCGTCGGAACATGGCCGGGGCAAGTACCCAATGTGCCATATTAATGTAGTGAACACAACATGAAAATTAAGCAATCACAACATTTTTTCAAAAAATTTTTGTATGGCCGGGAAATTGCTATTGCTTTGGGAAATCCCATGCGCTACATTGATTTTTAATGTAGTAAATGCAACATTTGAATTAAGCGTGCACTACATTGGTGTTGATGCACCACGATGGCTGGTCTGAGGCGACAAGACGCGACACGAGGCGAACACGATGACGGAACACACCAAGACGGACGGCTTGCCAGGTATGGATGCGCCGGCTTTTGCCCAGGTGCTGGAAAAAGCCAGGCCGCGCAACGAGCGCATGAACAGCGAGAAAATCGAGTGCAACGCCTGCCCGGTGCTGTGCCAGATCTCTGATGGCCGCACCGGCGCCTGCGACCGGTATGCGAACCGCAGCGGCACCCTGATCCGCGTCGATCCGGTGCTGCTGCTGCGCCGCACGCTGTCGGATTCCGAGGCCCGGGTGGTGGCGTTCGCCGGGCGCGAGGCGCCTGCCGATGCGCCGCAGGCGCTGCCCGCGCCGGCTTCGTGGAGCGGTGACCTGCTGCTGGCCGATGAGGTGTTCGTGACCGGCGTCGGCTCCTCAACCACCTACCCCGACTACAAGCCGGCTCCTTTTATCGTGTCGTCCAAAGTGGACGGCGTGGACATGGTCACCGTGGTGACCGAAGGCATCTTCAGCTACTGCAGCCTCAAGGTGAAGATAGACACCGACCGTTTTCTGGGGGCCGAGCAGGCCAATGTGCGCTGCAAGGGCGAGGTGGTGGGTCATGTCACCACTGCGGAATATGGTTCGCAGATGCTGTCTCTGGGCGGCGTGCACCACCTGACCGGCGGCAGCAAGAAAGAAGGCCGCGTCACCATGGACATGATGCAGTCGCTGGGCAACAAGAAGGCAGTGGAATTCACCATTGATGGCGGCTCGCAGATTGTGATCCAGGCCGGCCGCGCACCCATCGTCAACGGTGTCGAGGAGCAGCGCATGCGTGTGGGTTGCGGCTCGGCGACCATAGGCATTTTTGCGAAGCAGTTGTTCGGCAAGGTCGATGAGGTGGTGGTGGTGGACGATCACATCACCGGTGTGCTGACCGAGCACCAGGCCGGCCGCTGCCTGGACATGCGGGCTTCGGGAATCCGGATGCGCGGCCGAAAATCCACGCCGGGCCGTTACTTTCAGGTCGCCAACCCCGGCACGGGTTGGGGCGGCACCGACATTGCCGAGCCGCTGTCCATCATCGAAAGCTGGGATGAGGCCGTGGCCTGGCCCGGCCTGCGCCTGCTGATGACCTCCACCACCGGCGAGCATGCGAGCTGGTATGTGCTCAATGACGCGCTTGAGCCGGTCGAGCAAAACATGCCGGCCGAGGTGCGCCTGGTGGTCGAACGCATTGGTGAAAACTGCGAGCCCTCCCTGTCCACCGTGCTGTTCCTCGGCGGTGCGGGCGGCAGCCTGCGTGCAGGGGTCACCGAAAACCCGGTGCTGTTGACGCGGGCAATCAAGAATGCGCTGGTCAATGTCACCTGTGGCGGCGCGCCGGCCTATGTCTGGCCCGGCGGCGGCATCACCGTGATGGCCGATGTCATGCGCATGCCTGACAACAGTTTTGGGACCGTGCCCACGCCGGCCATCGTGGCGCCCATCGAGTTCAGCATGAAGCTCGACGACTACCGTGCGCTGGGCGGCCACATGGACCATGTGCGCACGCTGGAAGAAGCGCTGTCGCGCGGTGCCTGGCATAACGAAGGCGCGCCATCGTTGTTGCAATGGACCGCCTTGCCGGCCGCCAATCCCTGGCCACTGGCGCGACCGCCGCTGCTGGGCTGAGATGGACGCCCAACGCACACGTTTTACTGATGGCCGCTGGCATTTCCAGCATGGGCCCATCGATATCGTCATTGGCGCCGATGGGGAGGCCGCGTCCGTCGAAGCCGCGCACGAAAAGGCATGGCTGCGTTTTCGCGACATCCTGAGCGAGCTGGTGGAAGAGCTTGCCTTGCTGCGGCTTCCGGTGCGGGAGGCATGCCCGCTTCGCGGTCCGGTGGCGCGTCGCATGTGGGCTGCCTGCCATCCCTACAAAAACAGCTTCATCACTCCGATGGCCGCTGTCGCGGGGTCTGTTGCCGAGGAGCTGATTGCCTGTTACCGGGCCGCTGGCGTGGCGCGAGCCTGGGTCAACAATGGCGGTGATATTGCGCTGCACCTGGCGCCGTCGCAGTCGGTCAGGGTCGGCCTGTATGCCGACCTTGGCACGCTGGATGGCGACGAACTGCGGGGCGGTATCCGCACCGACGGGCAATTTGAAATTTCCAGCCTGCTGCCGGTGCGCGGTGTCGCCACCAGCGGCTGGCGCGGCCGAAGTTTCTCGCTGGGAATTGCCGACAGCGTGACGGTCATGGCGCGTTCTGCGTCCGAGGCCGATGCGGCCGCCACCGTCATTGCCAATGCCGTCAACCTGGCCGATCCCCGCATCCAGCGCAGGCCCGCTTGTGAACTCAAGGATGACTCTGACCTGGGCGACATGCTGGTGACGGTGGATGTGCCGCCGCTGGCGCCGGCACTGGCGCAGCAGGCTTTGCGCGCGGGGCTCAAGCGTGCGCAGGCCTTGCGCGCGGCCGGCCTGATCTGGTCGGCAACAATGATTTGTCAGAATCAGGTCGCCAGCACGGATACTGCGACCATGGGACGGATGGATCACCACCGCAGCAGCCCGCAAGTTGGTTCGGTATTTGCTTAATGAAACAGATGGACGCACAGCGATGATTGAAATAC
>CAMLDT010000181.1 GCA_946479075.1 uncultured Polaromonas sp. | reverse complement strand
TGCCTTATGTGGTGTCGTCCTGGATGGTGACGGTGCTGGCCGTGGTCAGTGTCACTACGCTGGTGCTGGCCGGCGTCTTCAGCGTGCACGACAAACATCCCGGTGCGCGTTATTTCCTCATGGCCTGGGCGGTGTTGCTGCTCGGCGTGGCCGTGCTGGTGCTGCACAACACCGGGGTGCTGCCGTCCAACCTGCTGACCGCCAATGCGCTGCTGATCGGCTCGGCGCTTGAAATGGTGCTGCTGTCGTTTGCACTGGCAGACCGCATCAATGTGGCCCTTGCCGAAAAAGAGCAGGCCCAGGCCGCCAGCGAGGCCGGGCATGCCATGGTCGAGGCGTTGAGCCAGTCGCAGGAGCGTTACCGCAAGGTGCTGCAGGAGCGCGAAACCATCCTCGAAAATTCCATCGTCGGCATTGCCTTCCTGACGCCGGAGGGGCGGTTTCGCTGGGCCAATCAGGCCATGCTGGAAATTTTCGGCGCGGGCGGCCGGCCGCTGACCTCGATGGAGCCGTTTTACCTGTCGCGCGAGGAGTACCTGCGCGTCGGCGGCGAGGTGGCCGCTTGCATCCGCGAGGGGCGGGCCTACCAGACGGAAATCCAGGTGCGGCAGTACGACGGCACGCGCATCTGGATTTCGCTGTCCGGCAAGGCGGTCAGCCCGCGCGACCTCACGCAGGGCACGGTGTGGGTGATGACGGACATCACGCGGCGCAAGGAACTCGAAGCGGAGCTGCTGCACACCTCCTCCGAACGCGAGGCCATCCTCAACAGTGCGCTGGTCGGCATCGTGCTGTCGGTGGCGCGCCGGCTGGAGTGGGTCAATGCCAAGTTTGCCGAAATGATGGATTACCCGCGTGAGGAGCTGATCGGCCATTCTGCCGAGCGGCTGCACAACGATGCGGCGCAGTGGGCGGCTTTTGGCAATGCGGCGCGTGAAGCGCTGCGGCACACCGGAAGCTATACCTGTGAGCAGCCCTTGCGGCGCCGCAACGGCGAGATGTTGTGGGTGCAAATGGGCGGCAGCTGCCTGCAGGCCGGCAACCCGGAGTCCGGCGTGATCTGGACCTTTCTGGACATCACCGAGCGCAAAAAGTCCGAGGAAGAAACCCGCGAGGCGCTGGAGCAGCAAAAGGAACTCAACACACTGCGCAGCCGTTTTGTGGCCATGACCAGCCACGAATTCCGCACGCCGCTGGCCACCATCCTGTCGTCCGGCGAGATCCTCAAGCATTACGGCGACCGCCTGCCGGCCCAGGAAAAATCCGACACGCTGGACACGATTGCCGCCAGCGTCCAGCGCATGATGCGCATGCTGGACCGCGTGCTGCTGATCGGCAAGGGCGAAGCCCGGATGCTGGAGTTCGAGCCGCGCCCGCTGGACCTGCAGACCCTGTGCCAGCAGTTGATCGAGGAGGCGCGGCTTCAGCAGGCAGGCAGCCTGTGCGAGCTGGCGCTGGACTACCGGGCCGGCGCGGAACCTGGCCTGTACGATGAAAAACTGCTGAGGCACATCTTCAGCAACCTGCTGTCCAACGCCCTCAAGTATTCACCGCAAGGTGGCCGTGTGCGGTTCAGTGTGAGGGCTGATGCAGAGGACGTGGTGTTCGAGGTGCAGGACCAGGGCATCGGCATTCCGCAGGAGGAGCTTGGCCATCTGTTCGAGTCCTTTCACCGCGCCAGCAATGTTGGCAGCATTCCCGGCACGGGGCTGGGGCTGGCGATTGTGCGCCATGCGGTGGACATGCATGGCGGCAGCGTTTCCGTCAGCAGCCAGGCGCCATCGGGCACCTGTTTCACGGTCCGGCTGCCGGCAGTCGGCTGCGGTGAAACAGCCTCGGCCTGAACCGCTTCAGGTGCTGATCGCGCTGGTGAAGGTCAGGCGGTTGCCGAAAGGGTCATGGATGGACATGTCCACGCTGCCCCAAGGCATTTCCTGCAGGCCCGGCCGCGCGTAGGTGTAGGTTTTGGCGAGCAGCTCGCGGTGAAAGGCGGCGATGTCGCCGGTTTCAATGCGCAACGCAGCGCCCGGGCAGGCGTCGCCATGGTGTTCCGACAGGTGCAGCACGCAGCTGTCGCGCGAGACTTGGAGGTACAGGGGCAGACCGGGCTCGAAGCGGTGCGCCCAGTCCAGCTTGAAGCCCAGGAAGTCCAGATAGAACTCCCGGGCCTTGGCCTCATCGAAAATTCTGAGGATGGGGGTGGTTTTTCCGAAGTTCATGTTGCCAGCGCCGGGTCTTCCCTGAACGTGTCGCTCAAAAAACCACCGCTCTGATGGGCCCACAGCCGCGCATACAGGCCGCCGCTTTGCAGCAGGCTGTGGTGGTCGCCTTCTTCGACGATGCGGCCCTGGTCCAGCACGATGAGGCGGTCCATGGCCGCGATGGTGGACAGCCGGTGGGCAATGGCAATCACGGTCTTGCCCTGCATCAGGGTGTCCAGGCTGCCCTGGATCGCGATCTCGACCTCGGAATCGAGTGCGCTGGTGGCTTCGTCGAGCAACAGGATGGGCGCGTCCTTGAGCATCACGCGCGCAATCGCGATGCGCTGGCGTTGCCCCCCCGAGAGCTTGACGCCGCGCTCGCCCACATGCGCGTCGTAGCCGGTGCGGCCGTGCGGATCGCTCAGGTGGCCGATGAAGCTGTCGGCTTCAGCGCGGCGCGCGGCCCGGCGCACGTCTTCGTCGGTTGCCCCCGGCCGGCTGTAAGCGATGTTGTCGCGCACCGAGCGGTGCAGCAGCGAGGTGTCCTGGGTGACCATGCCGATGTGGCTGCGCAGGCTGTCCTGGGTGACAGCGGCGATGTCCTGACCGTCGATCAGGATGCGGCCGCCGTTCAGGTCATGAAAACGCAGCAGCAGGTTGACCAGCGTGGACTTGCCGGCGCCGGACCGCCCGATCAGACCGATTTTTTCTCCGGGGCGGACCGTGAGCGTCAGGCCATCGATCACACGCGGGCCGCTGGCGCTGTAGTTGAAGTCAACCTTCTCGAAGCGGATCTCGCCGCGCGGAACCTCCAGTGAGCGGGCATCCGGCGCATCGACGATGGTGCGGGCGCGCGACAGGGTGTTGATGCCGTCCTGCACGGTGCCCACGCTTTCAAACAGGCTGGTCGTTTCCCACATGATCCAGTGCGACATGCCCTGCAGCCGCAGTGCCATGGCGGTGGCCGCCGCCACGGCGCCGGCGCCCACCGAGCCTTGCGACCACAGCCACAGCGAGGTACCGGCCATGCCCAGGATCAGGCCCATGCTGAGGGCGTGGTTGACGATCTCGAACAGGCTCACCAGACGCATCTGCTGGTGGCCGGTTTTCATGAAGTCCTGCATCGCGGCGCGTGCAAAGCCGGCTTCGCGCTGGCTGTGCGAAAACAGCTTGACGGTGGTGATGTTGGTGTAGGCGTCAGTGATGCGGCCGGTCATCAATGAGCGTGCATCGGCCTGCTGCTTGCCAATGTGGCCGAGGCGGGGCACAAAATAGACCAGCGCCATCAGGTACAGCGCCAGCCACACCGCGAAGGGCAGCACCAGCTTCATGTCGAAGGAGCCGGCCAGCAGGGTCATGGTCACCACATAGGCGCCCATGGTCACCAGCACGTCGGCCACCACAAACAGCGTGTCGCGCACCGCCAGAGCGGTCTGCATGACCTTGGTGGTCAGGCGGCCGGCGAATTCATCCTGATAGAAGGACAGGCTCTGGCCCAGCATCAGCCGGTGGAAGTTCCAGCGCAGGCGCATCGGAAAATTGATGGCCAGGGTCTGGTGCTTGACGATGGTCTGCAGCGCGACCACGATCACGCTGGCCAGCACGACCGCAAACAGCAGCGCCAGCATGGGCCCGCGCTCCTGCCATAAATTCGCCGGCGCAGTGACCGACAGCCAGTCCACGATGCGGCCCAGCATGGCGAACAGCAGCGCATCGAAAATCGCCATGACTGCCGACAGCCCCGCCAGCAAAAGAATATAGCCGCGTGCGCCTTGCGAAGCGGCCCAGATGAAGGCAACAAAGCCCTTGGGCGGCAATACCGGTTCGGCGTCGGGGTAGGCGTGCAGCAGCCTTTCAAACCGTTTGAGCAGCCGCATTGTCAGGAAAACACTTCCAGCAAACGGTCCAGCCCGCCTTCGTTGATGGCCACCATGGCCTGCTCACGGACTTTGGGTTTGGCATGGTAGGCCACCGACAGGCCGGCCACGCCCATCATCGGCAGGTCATTGGCGCCATCGCCCATGGCAATCGCCTGGTCTGGCGTGATGCCCAGCATGGCGCAGGTCTCCAGCAGCATTTTTTTCTTTTCCTCACCGTCGCAGATGTCGCCCCAGGGCTGATCCACCAGGCGGCCGGTCAACAGCCCGTCCTCGATTTCCAGCACATTGGAACGTGTGTAGTCGATGCCGAGCTCGCGCTGGATGCGGTCGGTGAAGAAGGTGAAACCGCCGCTGACCAGCAGCACCTTCATGCCGGCTTCCTTGCAGGCGTGGACCAGCTCGGCAGCGCCAGGGTTCAGCTTGAGGCGCTCTTGGTAAACGCCGTCCATGCTGTCGACACTGACGCCCTTGAGCAGCGCCACGCGGCGCCGCAGGCTGTCCTTGTAATCGGTGATCTCGCCGCGCATGGCCGCTTCGGTGATGGCCGCCACCTCGGCCTTGCGCCCGGCGGCATCGGCGATTTCATCCACACACTCGATGTTGATCAGCGTCGAGTCCATGTCGAAGGCGATCAGCTTGAAGCCGGCCAGCTTCAGGTCGGGGGTGGCGATGTTGACGACGAGGCCGGGGGAAGTTTCTGTGGGTTGCATTGGGTAATGTTTACTACTATTTTGATAGCTGCTTGCGCCCGCCAATATTGGGCTGGAGGCCTATTTGATGCTTGAATCAGTTGCGCTGGTGCGTCGCCGTTGATTTTGCTCTGGTGGTGAATTTGGACATTTTCCTGCTTTGACTCAGGCAGCGGCCTCAAGGCCTCGAAGAACTTCCTGGCGCTTGCGGCTATCCATTGTTCCTTCGTGGGAATCTCTGCTTCACGGTCGTAACCTTTTTTGTGCGGGACGCATATGACTATTGAGCTTGTGCGGTGGTTCGGTTTTCATCGCGTTCTCCGGAAAACTCGACCGCGTCCTAGCTCAGCCAGTTTTCAAGCTTCAAGCCGGGTACGCGCCCGAACTCGGCGTCGGCGCTGACCAGCGTGGCGTCCAGCGCCAGGGCGTGGGCGGCTATGAGCGCGTCGTTCGGCCCTATCGGGGTTCCAAGTTGTTCCAGGTAGGCGCGCAGCGTTGCATAGTGCTGCGTCACGGATTCATCCAGATCCAGCACCGGCAATTGGGCCATCTGCAAGTCGTACCCGGCTTGCAGGCGAGGCGAGGGCTTCCTGGTCAACCCGTAGAGCAATTCGCATTGCACGATAACGCTGGTGACCATGCGGCCCGGTTGCGGACTTTCAAGCAATGATCGATAGCGTTTTGCCACCTGTCCTTGCGCGTCTCGCATGAGGTGGCTGACGACGTTCGTATCAAGCAGGTAGGTTGTGGGGAGGGCCATCGTCAGTTGCTACCCAGGTCAACATCATCCAGCGGCAGCAGGCCTTCGTCGACATCCGGAAACTCGTCGTCGCACGGGTCAAGCTTTGCAATTTCATCCAACGCAGCCAGCAAAGCAGCCGCACTGCCTTTCTCGAATCTGGGCTTGACTGGCTCGATGATCAGCTTGTCCCCTTCGCGGTGAATAAGGGCATCAACGCCAGGGAGTTCAAATTCCTTGGGTATGCGCAGAGCCTGGTTGGCTCCGTTTCTAAACAATTTGACCGCTCTGACTGCAGTATTTACAGCATAAGGCGCCATGTTTTCTGAAGCTACGGGGAGTGAATCGGTCATGATGGTTCTCCTGCGTGGTTTTTCCTGCGGGACTATGGAGAAGTTTAGCATATGCTATGGCATATGCCTTCGACTCGGCGCTAGTTTGAATGCGCGGCGGCGACAGGTTGGCCCAAACTCTTCAACACATCGCGCACCATCTGCGCCCGGTCCTTCGGCTCCTTGAGCTCGCGTTCGATGCGCAGCTTGTCGTTGCCGGCGAGCTTGATGTGTTTGTTTTTCTGAATCAAATGCATGATCGCCATCGGGTCGATGGGCGGGTCCTTTTTGAAGGTGATGTTGATCATGGTGGGCGCGGCATCGACCTTGACCACGCCATAGGGTTTGGCGATCACGCGCAGGCGGTGGACGTCGATCAGCGTTTGTGCCTGCGCCGGCAGTTTGCCGAAGCGGTCCACAATTTCTTCCAGCAACGCATCGATCTGGTCGGTGGTTTTGGCGGTGGCCAGCTTTTTGTAAAAGCTCAGGCGCAAATGAACGTCGCCGCAATAGTCACTGGGCAGCAGGGCCGGCGCATGCAGGTTGATCTCGGTGCTGACATTGAGCGGCGCCAGCAGGTCGGGCTCGCGCCCGGCCTTCAGGGAGGACACCGCCTCATTGAGCATCTCGTTGTAGAGCTGGAAGCCGATCTCCATCATGTTGCCGCTCTGGTTTTCGCCGAGGACCTCGCCGGTGCCGCGGATCTCCAGGTCGTGCATGGCGAGGTAAAAGCCCGAGCCGAGTTCTTCCATCTGCTGGATGGCTTCGAGCCGCTGGCTGGCCTGTTTGGTCAGGCCCTCTATGTCGGGCACCATCAAATAGGCATAAGCCTGGTGGTGGCTGCGGCCGACGCGGCCGCGCAGCTGGTGCAGTTGCGCCAGGCCGAACTTGTCGGCGCGGCTCATCACGATGGTGTTGGCGCTGGGCACGTCAATACCGGTTTCAATAATTGTCGAGCACAGCAGCAGGTTGTAGCGCTGGGCGATGAAGTCCTTCATGACTTTTTCAAGCTCGCGCTCGGGCATCTGGCCGTGGGCAACGGCAATGCGTGCCTCGGGCAGCAGGGCTTCCAGTTTTTCGCGCCGGTTCTGGATGGTCTCGACCTCGTTGTGCAGGAAGTAGACCTGGCCGCCGCGTTTCAACTCGCGCAGCACGGCCTCCCGGATCACGCCGTTGCTTTCGCTGCG
>CAMLDT010000180.1 GCA_946479075.1 uncultured Polaromonas sp. | reverse complement strand
GAAGGCACGGACATCCGTGTCGTCGTCGACCGTGACAGCGGCAACTACGAGACCTTCCGCCGCTGGCTGGTCGTCGCTGACGAAGCCGGCCTGCAAAATCCTGAAGCCGAGGAGCTGGTCAGCGATGCGCGCGACGAGATCGCCGACATCGAAGAGGGCGACTACATCGAAAAGCCGGTCGAAAGCCTGCCGATTGGCCGCATTGGTGCGCAAGCGGCCAAGCAGGTCATCCTGCAGAAGATCCGCGACGCCGAGCGCGAGATGCTGCTCAACGACTTCATGTCGCGTGGCGACAAGATCTTCGTGGGCACTGTCAAGCGCATGGACAAGGGCGACATCATTGTCGAGTCCGGCCGCGTGGAAGGCCGCCTGCGCCGTGGCGACATGATTCCGAAGGAAAACCTGCGCTCCGGCGACCGTGTCCGCGCCATGATCATGGAGGTCGATACCACCCTGCGTGGCGCGCCCATCATCCTGTCGCGAACTGCGCCCGAATACATGATCGAGCTGTTCCGCCAGGAAGTGCCCGAGATCGAGCAGGGCCTGCTGGAGATCAAGTCCTGCGCCCGTGACCCCGGCTCGCGCGCCAAGATCGCCGTGCTCTCGCACGACAAACGTGTTGATCCGATCGGCACCTGCGTCGGCGTGCGCGGCACCCGCGTCAACGGCGTGACCAACGAGCTGGCCGGCGAACGTGTCGATATCGTGCTGTGGAGCGAAGACCCGGCGCAGTTCGTGATCGGCGCGCTGGCCCCGGCCAACGTCTCTTCCATCGTGGTCGATGAAGAGCGCCATGCCATGGACGTGGTGGTCGACGAGGAAAACCTCGCGATTTCCATCGGCCGCGGTGGCCAGAACGTGCGCCTTGCCGCCGAGCTGACCGGCTGGAAGATCAACATCATGACGGCCGATGAGTCGGCCCAGAAGCAGGCCACTGAAACCGATACCAGCCGCAAGCTGTTCATGGAAAAGCTCGATGTGGACGAGGAAATCGCCGACATCCTGATCTCCGAAGGTTTCACCAGCCTGGAAGAAGTGGCCTATGTGCCGATCCAGGAAATGCTCGAAATCGAATCCTTCGACGAGGACACCGTGACCGAGCTGCGCACGCGCGCCAAGGATGCGCTGCTGACCATGGAAATTGCCAGGGAAGAAAGCGTCGAAGGCGTCTCGCAGAACCTGCGGGATGTGGAAGGCCTCACGCCCGAGCTGATCGCCAAACTCACCGACGCCGGCGTCAGCACCCGTGACGACCTGGCCGACCTGGCTGTGGACGAACTCACCGATATCACCGGCCAGTCCGAGGACGAGGCCAAAGCCCTGATCATGACCGCTCGCGCCCATTGGTTTACCGATGAAGCCGCCGGTTCTGCCGACGCCGAAGAGCCTGCCATTGCAGACCCTGCGTCCAAAGAGCAATGATCATGGAGGCCAGCAGGAAAAAAACATATGTCCAGTACCACTACCGTCGCTGAATTCGCAGCTGAACTGAATAAACCCACCGCCACACTGATCGAGCAATTGACCAGTGCGGGTGTTGCCAAGGCGCAGCCCACCGACCCGCTGTCGGAGGCCGACAAGCAGAAACTGCTGAGCTATCTGCAGGCCAGCCACGGCACGGCCACGGCCGAGCGCAAGAAAATCACGCTGGTCAAGAAGTCCACCAGCGAAATCAAACAGGCCGATGCCACCGGGCGCGCCCGGACCATCCAGGTCGAGGTGCGTAAAAAGCGCACCTTTATCAAGCGTGATGAAGGCTCCGAACAGGCCGCTGCCGAAGAAGTCAGTGCGCCCGCTGCCGCCCCTCAGGCGCCGGTGATTGATGACGCCGAGCTGGTGCGCCGCGAGGAAGAAGCCAGCCGCCATGCCGAATTGCTGCGCCGCCAGGAAGAAGAACTGACGGAAAAGCGCCGCCTGCGTGAAGAGCAGGATGCCAAGGACCAGGCCCGCGAGCAACAGGAGCGCGATGCTGCCGAGCAGACCGCGCAAGCGGAGGCGAAGGCCGCGGAAGCTGCCAGCAAGCAGGCCAAGCCTGCCGGCAAGGCGGCCAAAACCGTTGCGGCAGAAGTGCCCGCGAACGATGGCGCTGCCGCCGCTGAAAAGGCCGCGGCCAAGGCGGCCGAAGCCAGCGCCGCCCAGGCTGCTGCCAAGGCCAAGGCGACCGCGGAGTTCCAGGCCGACGCCGCCCGCGCGCAGGAACTGCAGGACCGTCGCAAGAAAGCCGAGGCCGAAGCCGCCGGCATCCGCGCGATGATGAACGCGCCCAAACGCGTGCTGGTGCCGCACGTTGATCCCAAGGCGGCCATCAAAGGCACGCTGCACAAGCCGGCGGTGGCGCCTGGCGCTGCAAAAACCGCAGCGGGCGCACCTGCGGCCGGCGGTGCAGCAGGCAAAAAGGAAATCAAGTCGGAGAACCTGTCTTCGACCTGGAAAGACGACGCTGCCAAGAAGAAGGGCGAGATCAAGACCCGGGGCGCGCCCGTCGTGCCTGGCCGCGGCAACTTCCGTGGCGGCCCGCGCGGACGCCGCACGTCCGACCGCGATGCACGCCCGGAATCCACGTTTGTGGCACCGACCGAGTTCAAGGTGCTGGAAGTTCATGTGCCGGAAACCATCACCGTGGCCGAACTCGCCCACAAGATGAGCGTCAAGTCGTCCGAAGTCATCAAACACCTGATGAAGCTGGGCCAGATGGTCACCATCAACCAGCCGCTGGACCAGGACACCGCGATGATCGTGGTGGAAGAAATGGGCCACAAGGCCGTCACCGCGTCGCTGGACGACCCGGAGGCCTTTGCCGATGAGGACGTGCAGGGCCAGCAGGCAGAGTTGCTGCCGCGCGCCCCGGTCGTGACCGTCATGGGCCACGTCGATCACGGCAAGACCTCGCTGCTGGATTACATCCGTACCGCCAAGGTGGCCTCCGGTGAAGCCGGCGGCATCACCCAGCACATCGGCGCCTACCACGTGGAAACCCCGCGCGGCATGGTCTCCTTCCTGGACACGCCGGGTCACGAGGCGTTTACCGCCATGCGTGCCCGCGGCGCCCAGGCGACCGACATCGTCATCCTGGTGGTGGCGGCCGACGACGGCGTGATGCCGCAAACCCGTGAAGCCATCAAGCATGCGAAAGCCGCCGGTGTGCCTCTGGTGGTGGCGATCAACAAGATCGACAAGCCCGGCATCAACATGGAGCGCGTCAAGGGTGAGCTGGTCACCGAAGAAGTGATTCCTGAAGAGTTCGGCGGCGACGTGCCCTTTGTCGGCGTGTCGGCCCACACCGGTGCCGGCATTGACGCCCTGCTGGAGCAGGTGCTGCTGCAGGCCGAGGTGCTGGAATTGAAGGCACCCGTCGATGCGCTGGCCAAGGGCCTGGTGATCGAGGCGCGCCTGGACAAGGGCCGCGGTCCGGTGGCCACCGTGCTGGTGCAGTCCGGTACGCTGAAAGCCGGCGATGTGGTGCTGGCCGGTTCGACCTTCGGCCGCGTGCGCGCCATGCTGGACGAAAACGGCAAGCCGATCAAGACGGCGGGTCCGTCGATTCCTGTCGAAATCCAGGGCCTGACGGAAGTGCCGCAGGCAGGTGACGACTTCATGGTCATGCTCGACGAGCGCCGTGCGCGCGAAATCGCCACCTACCGTGCCGGCAAGTTCCGCAACACCAAGCTGGCCAAACAGCAGGCGTCCAAGCTGGAGAACATGTTCGCCGACATCGGTGCCGGCGAGGTCAAGATGCTGCCCATCATCATCAAGGCCGATGTGCAGGGTTCGCAGGAAGCGCTGGCCCAGTCGCTGCTCAAGCTGTCCACCGACGAGGTCAAGGTGCAGCTGGTGTACTCCGGCGTCGGCGGCATTTCCGAGTCGGACGTGAATCTGGCGATTGCTTCCAAGGCCGTGGTGATTGGTTTCAACACCCGCGCCGATGCCCAGGCCCGCAAGCAGGCAGAAAGCAATGGCGTCGATGTCCGTTACTACAACATCATCTACGACGCCGTGGACGAGTTGCGCTCGGCGATGTCGGGCATGCTGACGCCGGACAAGAAGGAAGAAGTCATCGGTACCGCCGAGATCCGCCAGGTGTTCAAGGTCAGCAAGATCGGCTCGATTGCCGGTTGCATGGTCACCGCCGGTGTGGTTCGCCGCGCCGCGCGCCTGCGCCTGCTGCGCGAAAACGTGGTCATCTTCACCGGTGAACTCGATTCGCTCAAGCGTTTCAAGGACGATGCCAAGGAAGTCAAGGAAGGCTTCGAGTGCGGCCTGAACATCAAGGGTTACAACGACATCCAGGTGGGCGACATGCTGGAGTTCTTTGAGATCCGCGAAGTGGCCAGGACGCTGGAAGCCTGATCGCCGACCGGCCGGCTGCCCCCAGGGGCAGTTGGCCGACCGGAGGGCCTACCCCATCATGCGTAAAAAATCATCCACCCCGAACCGCGGTTTCCGCGTTGCCGACCAGATCCAGCGCGATCTGACGGAGTTGATCGCGCGCGAACTCAAGGATCCGCGGGTGGGCATGGTCACGATCCAGGCCGTCGAGGTGACGCCGGATTACGCGCATGCCAAGGTGTTTTTCAGTGTGCTGATCGGCGACCCGGTCGAGTGCGAGACCGCGCTCAATCAGGCGGCCGGCTTTCTGCGCAACGGCCTGTTCAAGAAGCTGATGATCCACACGGTGCCGACCCTGCATTTCCAGTTTGACCGCACGACCGAACGTGCGGCGGACATGAACGCCCTGATCGCCAAGGCGGTTTCTTCCCGCGCTCAAGACGACTGAAACGTACCGTTCCCCTTCGACAGGCTCAGGGTGAACGGTACTTTCCGCGAGTGGCTTGTCCGTTCGCGTTGAGCTTGTCGAAACGCCCATGCAGAAAACATCCGTTCACCGCCAGAAGATTCAGCGACGTCCCGTGCACGGCGTGTTGCTGCTCGACAAGCCGCTGGGCCTGTCGAGCAACCAGGCCCTGCAAAAGGCGAAGTGGCTGCTGCGCGCGGACAAGGCCGGCCACACCGGCACGCTGGACCCGCTCGCCACCGGCGTGTTGCCGCTGTGTTTCGGCGCAGCCACCAAGTTCAGCCAGCTCCAGCTCGATGCCGACAAGACCTACGAAGCGCTGCTGCTGCTGGGCAAAAAAACCAGTACGGCCGATGCCGAGGGCGAAGTCATCGAGACCCGGCCCGTGCCGGCCATCACGCCCGAACTGCTGGACGAGATGACGCGCCGCTTCACCGGCCCGCTGGCGCAGGTGCCGCCCATGTATTCGGCCCTGAAAAAAGACGGCAAGGCGCTGTACGAATATGCGCGCAAGGGCGAAGACGTCGAGCGGGAAGCCCGGCACATCACCATTTACAAGCTGAATATGGCGCCAGCCCATGATCCGCGGGCGCAGGCAGCTATCAAAATCATAGTGTCTTGCAGCAAGGGCACCTACATCCGCACCCTGGGCGAAGACATCGGCGAAGCCATCGGCTGCGGCGCGCACCTGGGCGCACTGCGGCGGCTGGAGACCGGCGGTTTTACCGACGGCCAGTGTGTGAGCCTGCCCGCGCTCGAAGCCATGAGCGAGGCCGAGCGCGAGGCCTGCCTGCTGCCGGTGCAGTCGCTGGTGGCGGCTTATCCGGCTGTCACATTGGGACCCGATGATGCAGGGCGTTTCCTCAGCGGGCTGCGCCGCCGCGGCAGCAGCGGCCAGTGGGGGCCCGATGCTGCGCTGGTGCAGGTGTTCGGGTCCGAGCCCGCAGCTTTCCTGGGCTCGGCCCATGTCACTGCCGATGAACTGATCCCCGGGCGACTGCTCAGCCCGATTGAAATCCGGGACATGCTGGCAGCCAGCGCGTCCCTTGCTTCCAGCCCTGCGGCGCCTGCCCTGGCCCATTAACCAGCTACCGATTTGAAGTTTTTAGAAAGCCAACCATGAGTCACAAACAAATCCGCAACATCGCCATCATCGCCCACGTTGACCACGGCAAAACCACCATGGTGGACCAGCTGCTGCGCCAGTCCGGCACCTTTGCCGAACACGAAAAAGTGGTCGATACGGTGATGGACAACAACGCCATCGAAAAAGAGCGCGGCATCACCATCCTGGCCAAGAACTGCGCCGTGACCTGGGAAGGCACCCACATCAACATCGTCGATACCCCCGGCCACGCCGACTTCGGCGGTGAAGTGGAACGCGCGCTGTCCATGGTGGACGGTGTGGTGCTGCTGATCGACGCGCAGGAAGGCCCGATGCCGCAGACGCGTTTCGTCACCAAGAAGGCGCTGGCGCTGGGCCTCAAGCCCATCGTGGTGGTCAACAAGGTGGACAAGCCGGGTGCCAACCCGGACAAGGTCATCAACGCCGCTTTCGACCTGTTCGACAAGCTGGGAGCCACCGACGAGCAGCTCGACTTCCCGGTGGTGTATGCCTCCGGCATCAACGGCTGGTCCTCGCTGGAAGAAGGCCCGCCCAATGAACAGTGGGGCCCCGACATGTCTGCCCTGTTCAACACCATTCTCAAACACGTGCCGGCGCAAAAAGGTGACCCGGCTGCACCGCTGCAACTGCAGATCTCCGCGCTCGATTTCTCGACCTTTGTCGGCCGCATCGGCGTGGGCCGCATCAGCCAGGGCACGATCAAGCCAATGATGGAAGTGGTCGTGATGGAAGGCCCGGATGGCAAGGCGATCAAGGGCAAGGTCAACCAGGTGTTGACCTTCCAGGGCCTGGAGCGCGTGCAGGCGACAGAAGCCGGCCCGGGCGAGATCGTGCTGATCAACGGCATTCCCGACATCGGGATCGGTGTCACCATCACCGACCCGGCCAACCCGGCACCGCTGCCCATGCTCAAGGTCGATGAGCCCACCCTGACCATGAACTTCTGCGTCAACACCAGCCCGCTGGCCGGCCGCGAAGGCAAATTTGTGACCAGCCGCCAGATCTGGGACCGGCTGCAAAAAGAGCTGCAGCACAACGTCGCGCTGCGCGTCAAGGAAACCGACGAGGAAGGCATTTTTGAAGTGATGGGCCGGGGCGAGTTGCACCTGACCATCCTGCTGGAGAACATGCGCCGCGAAGGCTACGAGATGGCCGT
>CAMLDT010000179.1 GCA_946479075.1 uncultured Polaromonas sp. | reverse complement strand
CTGCGCATAGCGCCCTGCCACCGGGGGGGCGTTTTCCTTTGAGGCGGCCCGGCGGGAAAACCTGGCCTCCCAACCTCAGCCGCTGCCTTTGCCCGTTCGTCCTGAGCTTGTCGAAGGATGCCCCGAAGTTGTGCATCGCAGCGCCATAAGACAGCCGCGCCCGGTTCACATAAACTGAACCCATGAACCACGACAGCCTGCTCCAGCGCATCGAATCCAAACGCGAGGAGGTGGTGGCCCTCACGCAGGATCTGGTGCGCATTCCCACGACCAATCCGCCGGGTGACGCTTACGAAGCCTGTGCCCGCCTGCTGGGTGAGCGGCTGGCCCAACGCGGCTTTGCGGTGGAATATATACGCGCCACCGGTGCGCCGGGTGATCGCGATTCGCACCCGCGCATCAACGTCGTGGCACGTTACGAAGGCCAGCCCGGCGGTGAGTGTGTGCATTTCAACAGCCACATCGATGTGGTCGAGGCCGGTTCCGGCTGGACCACCGAACCTTTCGGCGGCGAAGTCAGGGATGGCAGGGTTTACGGCCGCGGCACTTGCGACATGAAAGGCGGACTGGCCGCCAGCGTGATTGCCTGTGAGGCGATTCTCGAAGAGGGTGTGCCGTTTGCCGGTGCCCTGGAGATTTCAGGCACGGTCGATGAAGAGTCCGGCGGGTTTGCCGGTGTGGGTTACCTTGCCGAGCGCGGTTATTTCAGCAAACCGCGCGTACACCATGTGATCATTCCGGAGCCGCTCGGTGTGGACCGCATCTGCCTGGGCCATCGCGGGGTCTGGTGGGGCGAGGTCGAAACCCGGGGCCGCATTGCCCATGGCTCCATGCCTTTTCTGGGCGACAGCGCCATCAACCACATGAGCGCCTTCATTCATTTGCTGGAAACACAGTTGCAGCCGCGCCTCTCGCAGCGCCATACCGCTGAGCCGGTGGAGCCGCCCGGTGCCAGGGTCAGCACACTCAACATCAACAGCCTGCATGGCGGGCAGGTCGAGCAACGGTTTGCCATGGACGCGCTGAACCGGCCGACTGGCGACCTGCCTTCGCCGGTGGTGGCGCACTCCTGCCGTGCGGTTCTGGACCGGCGCTTCATTGCGGAGGAAAACCTCGAAGCCGTGAAAGCTGAAATCGTCGCCATGCTCGAAGAGCTGCAGCGCACTCGCCCGGGTTTCAGCTACGGCATCAAGGACATCATGAGTTTTGTGCCGACGGCCACGCCGCGCGATGCGCCGGTGGTGCTGGCCACCGCGCGTGCCATCGCCCGCGTGCTGGGACGTGAAGCCAGCTATATCTCCAGCCCTGGCACTTACGACCAGAAACACATTGTGCGCACCGGCAAGCTCGACGCCTGCATTGCCTATGGGCCCGGCATTCTGGATCTTGCGCATCAGCCCGATGAATATGTCGGCATCCAGGAGCTGGTCGATAGCGCAAAAATCATGGCGCTTGCGGCCTTGAGCCTCACGTGTGGCGCGCGCGCAAACCCATCAGTCATCGAGAAGTAATACCAAGGTAGTGATTTACCCCGTTCGCTACACCTAAACCGGTTTTTCAGTTGCATACCCCTGTCAATCCTGACAGGGGGTGGCGCGCCCAATTCGTTAAATTCATCTTCAATGGTGGTACTTTTTTACAAGGTCCACCATGCAAACTCCAGTTCTTGAACACGTCAACACTTTCCCAGCCGCAAAAACCACGCGCAATCCCGGCCTTTCCGGCCACCTGCGTGAGCGGATTGCGCGCGACTTCACCCCGCGCTGGCAACAGCAGTGGGGCGGCAAATTTGTCCTCCACGGCAGAACGGCCGGTCCGGATGCGGTCCGGCTGGATGGAAACGATTACCTCAGCGTGACCGGGCATCCCGACATCGTGAACGCCCAGGTTGCGGCCTTGCGGAACGACCGGGAATTCGTGATTCAGTCAGGGGTGTTTGTCCACGGCGAACACCCCGCGCGCGGCCTGGAAAAATCGCTGGCCGAATGGGTGGGAAAAGAAGACGGCTTTGTCTGCCAGTCCGGCTACGCGGCCAATGTTGGGCTGCTGCAGGCCATTGCCGATCCCCAAACCCCGGTCTATCTGGATACCCTGGCGCATACCTCACTGTGGGAGGGCGCCCATGCCGCGCGTGCACCGGCGCACCCGTTTCGCCACAATGACCCGGCTCACCTGGACCGGGTGCTGTCCCGCCACGGCGCAGGCGTGGTGGTGGTGGACTCGGTTTACAGCACCACCGGCGCGCTGTGTCCGCTGCGCGAGATGGTGGAAGTGGCCGAGCGCCACGGCTGCATGATCCTGGTGGACGAATCGCATTCACTGGGCACGCATGGGCCGGGCGGCGCGGGTCTTTGCGCGGAGCTGGGCCTGACAGACCGCGTGCACTTCATCACCGCCAGCCTTGCCAAGGCCTTTGCCGGCCGCGGTGGCTTTTTTACGGCGCCGGCGGAGTTGCGCTATTACATCCTGAGCTCCAGTTACCCCAACATCTTCAGTTCCTGCCTGCTGCCTCACGAAATTGCCGGCCTGGCCGCCACCCTGGGGGTCATTCGCAAACGTGACGAACAACGGCAGCGCCTGCATGGGCTGACCCAGCGCGTGCGCGGCAGCCTGTCCGACATGGGTTACCCGATTCACCAGGGCACCGAACAAATCATTGCGCTGGAAGCGGGCACCGAGCCCGCGACCATGGTCTTGCGGGACCATCTGGAAACGCGTGGCGTTTTCGGGGCGGTTTTCTGCGCCCCGGCCACCAGCCGCAACCGGGCCATGGTGCGCTTGACCTTGCATGCCGCACTGACAGAAGCGGAGCTCGGCCATGTGGAGGCCGTCTGCCGGGAAGTGGCGCAATGCGTCAAACCGTGGGAATGGCCGATTGCGCGGCGCGCACGCGCTGGCGCCGCTTTGGCGGATGCCTAGAACAGGCCTTAATCCCGTACGCTGCGCGGCCCGCGTTTTTCGAGCCAGTGTTTGTAGCCCGTCAGGCCCGTTGGGCACGCCGCCGGATCAACGGGAAACAGCGCGCCGAGGAGCGCGCCTTCATGGCCGATGGAAAATGCAGGGATGAGGCGTGCGGGAGCCCGCTGCCCCAGGGCCTGCTGAAGCTCCAGATCGACGAGGCTGCGGCCTGCCCGGATGTCGTCCGCCGCCTTGGTGGTCAGCCCCTGGGACTCGGCGAGCTCGGCCAGTTCCGCGAGGCCTGAGGCGGCTTCCAGTTGCAGCCAGGTGACGCGGCCCTCGGCATCCATGCCCAGTATGCCGAACGGCTGGCCGATGACCACATGCTCGACCCAGTGGCTGCTGGCCAGGCTGGCAAGCTGCCGGCCGACCGATGGCACCTGCAGCAGCGCGTGCTGGGGCTGCGTCAGGGCGCTGCGCCATATCTGCGAGTGGCGCATCTGCGGCTGGGCCAGCATGCGCTGGACCACGGCGATCAGGTGCTGCGAAATGTCGGGCGTTTGTTTGGCAATGAACTGGTCGATGAGTCCGCGGTTGAATGCGCTGACCGCCACATGTTCATCGGCCTGACCGGTCAGCAGCACACGGCCCCCCTGCCAGTCCGTCAGTTCGCCAAGGGCCTGCAAGCCGTCCATGCCCGGCATGGCGTAGTCGAATACACAGACCTTGGTCAATCCATAACGCTCGCTTTGGTCGGCCCAATAAGCCAGTACCTGGGGAATCAGGGGGCTGCCGGCGCGCCACTGGTCAATCATCTCCTGCTGTGCCCAGGCATCGGCTTCCCACTTTGGGGGTTCCTGCTGGAGGTCGTTGATGCAGGCCTGGGGTCGCAAATACAGGCGAACCGTCCACTGGCGTGGCAGCACCATGGCCAGCATTTCGAGATATGCGGGATCATCATCGAGAAATACGATGGCGCCCGGCCGGTGGAAAAGAGGAAAGCTCATGAGTGCGTTCGCCTTCAGTCGATGGGGGGGAGCTCGATGATGAAGATGGCACCCCGGCCCAGCTCCGACTTGACGCGGATGGTGCCGCCGGCACTTTCAACCACCTGTTCGCAAAAAGCCAGGCCCAGGCCGTGGCCGGTGCCCCGATCCGTGGAAAAAAAGGGCTCAAAAATGCGCGCCTGCAATTCCGGCGCAATGCCGGTCCCCTGGTCGGTGACGACGATGCGCCCGCAGCCATTGAGCACACCCAGTTCGATGCGCAGGTCGCCGGGCTGGGGCGCAGAGCTGGTCGCCGCAAGCGACCGGAAAGCGTTCTTGAGCAGATTGTTCATGACCTGGGTGAACAGGCGGTAGGACGATTTGAATGAGAAATCCTTGCGCAGGACCAGCACCACGCTGTCACGTTCGCGTGAATTGCGATAGGGGTAGTCCTTGACGACATTGCGCAGCAATTCGGCTGCGCCCACGGTTTCCCTGTGCGTGGGCAGGCGCAGCAGGCGTGCATTGGCGATCTGCGTATCGATTTGCTGGTTCATGTTGCGCACCAGGGTGTGCAACCGCGTCACCAGCAGGTCCACCCGCTGGGCATCACCGGCTTCCTTGACCTGCCGGCTCTCATTGCGCATGGCATCACCGATCAGCGACATGGTTGCCAGCGGGGTCCGCAATTCGTGCGCCATGATGCCCATGGTGGTCAGTGTGTGCTGCAGATGCTCGCGCCGCAGGTTGGCAGACGAAAGCCCGAGTACCAGTGCGCTGGCCCAGCTGAAGGTGATCACCACGCTGTTGATGGCGAACTGCTGCTCGCTCATCGGCGCAACGGAGGGGCCCAGCCAGCGAAACAGCGTCCACGCCAGCAGCACGCCACTGAGTGTTCCCACGGTGGCGGCCCGCCAGTCGGTCACGTGGTAGTAAATCAGCACCATCGCGCAAAAGCTCGCCAGCCAGACCGTGTTGCCGTTGTTGCAAAGATACATCCAGCTGAAAAAAAGCGGAAGCTGCAGCCAGAACACCAGGGAAAAAATGCGCGCGGAAAGTTTGCTGGACGGATCGTTGACAAAGCTTTCCCAGATCAGCAGCAGGCCCAGTGTTCCCATCACGGCGCGCAGCGCGGGGTTCTCGTAAGGCTGGGCCAGCCAGTGCCCCCAGATCCATCCGAACAGCGGATGCCCGATGACGGTGAACAGGCCCAACCAGCGCAAGCGCCATCGGGACGGGTGCAAAATGAGGGCCAACTGTTCCTGAAACAGTTCGGCCATGATTCTCGCCCGCAGCCGGCCACCCGTGCCGGGCTGGCCCCACAGCGCGCGAATCTGTTGCTTGATCCTGGCGGGCACTACGGAAGTCATGAATAGAACTTGGAACATATCACAGCACATTGTCACAGTTCCGGAGAGCAATTGACGATGTTGCCCCCTGTCAACTTTGACAGTATTGCGCTGGACAGCATGCTGGCGGACTGGTTGTCTGCACTGCGCGAATTCGCCGTGGAAGCCCTGGTTGTTCTCGGGCCTGATCCCTTTGGACAGCGGCAGGATCGGCGCGTGGCCGCGGTGCATCCGCCGCGCTTTCTTGAGGCGGCGGCAGCGCTGGCGGAGAGCCAGGATTTCGGTACCCCCTGGCGGGAATCGGATGCGCCGCTGGTGGCCTGGCAACACATCGGCAACTCGGACAGTGGCGGTGAGCGCTGGCGCCTGCTGTGGCTGGCCCACGGCTTTCAGAGCGTGGTGCGTGTTGAATTCCCGCTGACATCCGGGCGTGCATTTGAATGCTTCATGTTCAGCCCCCGGCAGTTTCATGATCGTGCGGAGGCTGCGGCGCTGGTCTGGTCGGCGCTGAACATCTGGCCACTTTTCAAGCGCACCATGGCTGCTGCGGGCAGTCCCCTGAGTCCACGGGAAAGTGAGTGCCTGGCGCTGGCCTTCGAAGGCCTGACGGCACGCGAAACCGGCGAACGTTTGCACTGCACCGAGCGCACGGTCAACTACCACATGGCCAACGCCATGACCAAGCTCAGGGTGGACAACAAGATGTCGGCCATCCAGCGTGCCTGCTGGCTGGGCGTGATCTGAAACCGGTCGCCACCCGGACTGATGTTTTCCGGTGGCTTGAATATTGCATCCGGACTGTGGTTACATTACGCAAACTGTCCGGGCAAACTCCCGCAGGCTGATCCACCCTTTTTTTCAAAGGAATTCGTCATGAAACGTCGCTCCCTCTTTGCCCTCGCCACTTCCGCGGTGCTGGTTACCGCCTTGCTGGCGCCGGCGTTCGCCCAGGCGCAGCCCAAGACGCTGAGGATTGTTCCGCATTCCAACATCACCATCCTGGACCCGATCTGGACCACGGCGTTTGTGACCCGCAACCATGGCTACATGATTTACGACACCTTGTTCGGAACCGATCTGGAAGGCAAGGTCAAGCCCCAGATGGTGGACACGTGGAGCGCGTCCAAGGACAACAAGGTCTGGACCTTCACCCTGCGTGATGGCCTGGAGTTTCATGACGGCAAACCGGTGACCAGCGAAGACGTGGTGGCCTCGCTCAAACGCTGGGCCAGCCGTGACAGCTTTGGCGGCGTCATGGCCAAAAGCCTGGCGGGCTACGAAACGCCCAATGCCAAGACCTTCATCATCCGGTTCAACCAGCCTTTTGGCGTGATGCTGGAAGCACTCGGCAAACCCTCGTCGAATGTGCCCTTCATCATGCCGGCGCGTATTGCGGCCACCCCAGGCAGCGAACAGATCAAGGAAAACATTGGCTCCGGGCCCTACAAGTTCGTCGCCGCGGAGTACAAGCCCGGCGAAAAGCTGGTGTATGTCAAGAACGAGAAATACAAGCCACGCAGCGAGAAACCGGACGGCACCACCGGCGGCAAGAATGTTTATCTGGACCGTGTCGAATGGATCATCATTCGCGATCCGCAAACCCAGTTCAATGCGCTGCTGGCCGGCGAGGTGGACCTGATCGAGCAGCCTGCTTTCGAGCAGTACGCCTCGCTCAAGGCCGCCAAGGACATCCAGATCGTTGACGCCCAGCCTGCCGGCTTGCAGTTCATCTTCCGGTTCAATCACCTGCATGCCCCGTTTGACAACGTCAAGATCCGCCAAGCTGCGATGATCGCGATGGGGCAGGAAGCTTTCCTGAAAACCCAGGTTGGCGCTCCCGGCATGTACAAGTTCTGCAAGAGCATCT
>CAMLDT010000178.1 GCA_946479075.1 uncultured Polaromonas sp. | reverse complement strand
TCCAGGCACCGCCGCGTTTGCCGGTGCGTGCCGGCTGGTCCAGGTAGAACTGGCCGACCAGCTGGCCGTCGCGCTCGATGCGGTAGAACTCGACGCCGGGTTTCCAGACCGGGGCATAGTCGGGACGGATCTCCACCTCGAACAGGGTCTCGACAATCTTGAACAGACCAGCCAGCACCTTGGGCGCGGTGAAATATTGCTTGACCTCCTGCTCGCTGAAGGCATACCGCGCTTCCTTGAGTTTTTCGCCGATGTACGCAAAGTCCCAGGGTTTCGGATCGTTCAGGCCCAGCTTTTCTGCGGCAAAGGTGCGCAGGTCGGCCACGTCCTTGAGGCCATAGGGTTTGGCGCGCTGGCCCAGGTCACGCAGAAAGCTGATGACCTGATCGGGCGAGTCGGCCATCTTGGCGACCACCGAGACCTCGCCGAAATTGCGGTAGCCCAGCAACCGGGCTTCTTCCAGCCGCAGCGCCAGGATTTCCTGCATCACGGCGCTGTTGTCGAAGCGGGCGAACTCGGCAGGCGACTGATCGCTGGCACGGGTGCTGTAGGCCTTGTACAGGATTTCACGCAAAGCGGAACTGTCGGCGAATTGCATCACCGGCAGGTAGCTGGGCATTTTCAGCGTGAGCTTGTAGCCGTCCTTGCCTTCGGCTTCGGCCTGTGCACGCGCGGCCTGGACCACGTCGTCGGGCACGCCGGCCAGTTCGTCCTCGCGGGCGTAGTAGGCAAAAGCATCGGTCGCATCCAGCGCGTTTTCGCTGAACTTCTGGTTGAGTTCGGCCTGGCGTTCCTGGATGGCGGCAAAACGCGCCTTGGCCGCACCGGTCAGTTCGGCGCCCGACAGAACGAAGTTGCGGATGGCGTTTTTATGCGCCTGGCGCTGCTCGGCATTCAGGCTGGCAGGGTCTATCGCCTTGTATTTGGCGTACAGCCGCTCGTCCGCGCCCAGCCGCGTCCAGAACTCGGTGACTTTGGGCAGGGCCTCGTTGTAGGCGGCGCGCAGTTTGGGGGTGTCGGCCACGCTGTTGAGGTGGCTGACGGCGCCCCAGGCACGGCCCAGGTTTTCGGTGGCGACGTCCAGCACGCCGGCGATGTCGCTCCAGCGCGCCGGAAAGTCCGGGGCGGTGACGCGCGCCAGCGCGGTTTCAGCCTGGCCGAGGAGCACATCGACGGCGGGGCCGACATGTTCAGGCTGGATCTGGTCAAACAGGGGAAGGTCGGCGAAGTCGAGCAGCGGGTTGGGGGTGGTCATGGTGATCAGCTGTGGGCGGTGGCGCACTATCTAAAGGGACAATCCGGAACAAACACGCAAAAACATCGCACGGACACCCGCCCGCCGGCAAGCTCAGTCCTGCGAACGCTTTTTCAGGCTCTGCAGACGGGGCTTTTTGGCGCGTTTGACGCTGCCGCCCGGCGTCAGGCGCTGGTTGCCCAGCACGCGCAGGGTCTTGACCTCGGGGCGCTGGCCGTAGCGGCTGCTGTTTTTCAGCACCTTCACGTCGCGCGGGCCGGGCATGCGGTCTTCATTGACCTTTTTTTCCTTGGGCGGCATGGGCCGCCACAGCACCAGCAGCTTGCCGATGTGCTGGATAGGTGCGGCATTGAGCTCGTCGCTGACGCTCTGGAAGATCGCTTCGCGGCCGGCGCGGTCGTCGGACTGCACACGCACCTTGATCAGGCCGTGCGCCTTGAGCGCAGCGTCGATTTCCTTCTTGACGGCGGCGGTCAGGCCGTCGGCGCCGATCATCACGACGGCGTCCAGGTGGTGCGCTTCGGCCCGGTGTTCTTTGCGCTGGGCGGGGGTGAGTAGTATTTGAGCCATGCCCCGATTATCCGTGAGAGGACAATAGCGTCCATGAAAGTCAAAACCCAGAGCAAAAAGGTCAACAAGGCCTGGCTCAACGACCACGTCAACGACACCTATGTGAAGCTGGCCAAAAAAGAGGGCTACCGGGCGCGGGCGGCTTACAAGCTCAAGGAGATCGACGACACGCTGGGGCTGATCAAGCCCGGCCACTGCGTGGTGGACCTGGGCAGCACCCCGGGTGCCTGGAGCCAGTACACCCGGCGCAAGCTGTCGCCCTCGGGCGCTGCTGCCGGCGCCCTGGACGGGCGCATCGTGGCACTGGACATCCTGCCGATGGAGCCGGTCGAAGGTGTGGTTTTCATCCAGGGCGATTTTCGCGAACCCGAGGTGCTGCAGAAGCTGGAAGAGACCCTGGGCGCCGGTGATGGCTTCACGCAGGTCGATGTGGTGATTTCAGACATGGCCCCCAATCTGTCGGGGATTGAATCCGCCGACGCTGCCCGGATTGCGCATCTGGTCGAACTGGCCGTGGACTTTGCGGTCAATCACCTCAAACCCGAGGGCGCGCTGGTGGTCAAGCTGTTCCATGGCGGTGCCTACAGCCCATTGGTCAAGCTGTTCAAGGAAAACTTCAAGGTGGTCAAACCCTTCAAGCCCAAGGCCTCACGCCCCGGTTCGTCGGAAACCTTTCTGGTCGGCCTCGGTCTTAAAACCGGCCGTCTGGACACCCCTTAGGCTGGGTAAACCCCCAAAATTGCCGGAAACCCTCCCCAAACAGAGGGGTGTCCGGCCATTTACATTCGAGCTTTGGCCTTGAAACGCCTAAAATCAGGCGCATGTGCCTTGTGTTCCTCTATCGGAGACATCCTTGAACAATCAGTGGTTTTCCAAAATTGCAATCTGGCTGGTGATCGCCATGGTGCTGTTCACCGTTTTCAAGCAATTTGATACCCGCGGCGGGGCCGGTACCAACTACCTTGGATATTCCGAATTCCTCGACGAGGTCAAGGGCAAACGCATCAAGTCGGCAACGATTGCGGAAGGCCAGGGCGGCACCGAGATTTCCGCCATCACCACCGATGACCGCCGCATCCGCACCACCGCCACCTACCTGGACCGCGGCCTGGTCGGCGACCTGATCGCCAACGACGTCAAGTTCGATGTCAAACCCCGTGAAGAAGGCTCGCTCCTGATGACCCTGCTGGTCAGCTGGGGCCCGATGCTGCTGCTGATTGGTGTCTGGATCTATTTCATGCGGCAGATGCAGGGCGGCGGCAAGGGCGGGGCGTTCAGTTTCGGCAAGTCCAAGGCCCGCCTGCTCGACGAGTCCACCAATCCGGTCACCTTTGCCGACGTCGCCGGTTGCGACGAGGCCAAGGAAGAGGTCAAGGAAGTGGTCGACTTCCTGCGCGACCCCCAAAAATTCCAGAAGCTGGGCGGACGCATTCCGCGCGGCCTGTTGCTGGTCGGCCCTCCGGGCACCGGCAAGACCCTGCTGGCCAAAAGCATTGCCGGCGAAGCCAAGGTGCCGTTTTTCTCGATCTCCGGTTCGGACTTCGTCGAGATGTTTGTCGGTGTGGGCGCATCCCGTGTGCGTGACATGTTCGACAACGCCAAGAAAAACGCGCCCTGCATCATCTTCATCGACGAGATTGACGCGGTGGGCCGCCAGCGCGGCGCCGGCCTGGGCGGTGGCAACGACGAGCGCGAACAGACCCTGAACCAGATGCTGGTCGAGATGGACGGTTTTGAAACCAATGTTGGTGTGATCGTGGTGGCCGCCACCAACCGCCCCGACATCCTGGACGCTGCCTTGCTGCGCCCCGGCCGTTTCGACCGCCAGGTGTATGTGACGCTGCCCGATATCCGCGGCCGCGAACAGATCCTCAATGTGCACATGCGCAAGGTTCCCCTGGGCCAGGACGTGAGCCCCAGCGTGATCGCGCGCGGCACGCCCGGCATGTCCGGCGCCGACCTGGCCAACCTGTGCAACGAAGCCGCCCTGATGGCTGCGCGCCGCAGTGCCCGCACCGTCGAGATGCAGGACTTCGAAAAAGCCAAGGACAAGATCCTGATGGGCCCTGAGCGCAAGAGCATGGTGATGCCCGAGGAAGAGCGCCGCAACACGGCTTATCACGAGTCCGGCCACGCGCTGATCGGCAAGATGCTGCCCAAGTGCGACCCGGTGCACAAGGTCACCATCATCCCGCGCGGCCGCGCCCTGGGCGTGACCATGAGCCTGCCGGCGCAGGACCGCTACAGCTACGACCGCGAGTACATGCTGAGCCAGATCAGCATGCTGTTCGGCGGCCGCATCGCCGAAGAAGTCTTCATGAACCAGATGACCACCGGCGCCAGCAACGACTTCGAGCGCGCCACCTCCCTGGCCCGCGACATGGTCACCCGCTACGGCATGACCGAAGCGCTGGGCCCCATGGTGTATGCCGAGAACGAAGGTGAAGTGTTTCTGGGCCGTTCGGTCACCAAGACCAACAACATGAGCGAGTCCACCCTGCAAAAGGTCGATTCCGAAGTGCGCCGCATCATTGACCAGCAATACACCGTCGCCCGCAACCTGATTGAAGAGAACAAGGACAAGATGCACGCCATGGCCAAGGCCCTGCTCGAATGGGAAACCATCGACGGTGACCAGCTCGACGACATCATTGCCGGCAAGGAGCCGCGCCCGCCCAAGGACTGGACGCCACGCAATCCTTCGGTCGGTGGTGGCGGCACCAGCGGCGGCACCCCGGCGGTCACCACCGATCCGGCACCCAACGTCGCCTGATTCATTCAGAACTGCAAAAAGCCGGGGCATGCCCCGGCTTTTCGTTTCAGGAGTTCCATTGATCTGGCAGACCTCCCGATTTGCGATTGATCTGACGCTGCCACGCGTCATGGGCATCGTCAATGTCACGCCCGACTCCTTTTCGGACGGCGGCAAATACTTCTCTGCGGGCGGCGGTCAGCGCGCTGCGCTGGAACACTGTGAGCAACTGGTCCGTGACGGCGCCGACATGCTGGACATCGGGGGCGAATCGACGCGTCCTGGCGCACCCCCTGTGCCCCTGGCCGAGGAACTGGCGCGTGTGCTGCCCCTGGTGCGCCATGCGGTCACGCTGGGGGTGCCGGTGTCGGTGGACAGCTACAAGCCCGAAGTCATGCAGGCTGTGCTGGACCTGGGCGCCGACATCATCAACGACATCTGGGCCTTGCGGCAACCTGGCGCGGCTGCCGTGGTGGCAGCGCATCCTCGCTGTGGTGTCTGCCTGATGCACATGCATCGCGAGCCGCAGACCATGCAGGCGGCGCCCATGGACGGTGATGTGGTCCCACAGGTGCTGGCCTTTCTTGAAAGTTGTGCCGGTCACCTGCTCGCGCTCGGCGTGCAGGCCGAACGCATCGTGCTGGATCCCGGCATAGGCTTCGGCAAAACCGTGGTGCAGAACTTTTCGCTGCTGGCACGCCAGCGCGAACTGCTGGCCGCCGGTTATCCGCTGCTGGCGGGCTGGTCGCGCAAGTCTTCTCTGGCGGCGGTCAGCAGTCATTCGCTAGCCAGCGTGGCCACGCTCGACATAGCCGACCGCATGGTGCCCAGCGTCACGGCGGCGGTGCTGGCGGTGGAGCGCGGCGCGCGCATCGTGCGTGTGCACGACGTGCGCGAGACCGTGCAGGCACTGAAAGTATGGGTGGCTGCTGCACGGTCCTGAGCGACTGCGGGCCCTTAAAATTCGGTGTCTGCAGTGATCAAAACATAACAATCGATTCGTCAAGGGACAACAACAATGACCAGAAAATACTTCGGCACCGATGGCATCCGCGGCACGGTGGGGCAGGCGCCGATCACGCCCGACTTTGTGCTGCGGCTGGCCCATGCGGTTGGCCGCGTGCTCAAGCGGACCGAAGCGCGCCCCACGGTGCTGATCGGCAAGGACACGCGCATCTCGGGCTACATGCTCGAAAGCGCGCTGGAATCCGGCTTCAATTCCGCGGGGGTGGATGTGGTGCTGCTCGGGCCCTTGCCCACACCCGGCGTGGCCTACCTCACGCGCACCCAGCGCGCCAGCCTGGGCGTGGTGATCAGCGCCAGCCACAACGCCTTTCCCGACAACGGCATCAAGTTTTTCAGCGCCCAGGGCGCCAAACTCGACGACGCCTGGGAGTTGGCCGTGGAAGCGGCGCTGGAAGAGGCGCCGGTGTGGGCCGATTCGCCGAGCCTGGGCAAGACGCGCCGGCTCGACGACGCCGCCGGCCGCTACATCGAATTTTGCAAAAGCACCTTTGCGAGTGACCTGACGCTCAAGGGCATGAAGATCGTGGTCGATGCCGCACATGGCGCCGCGTATCACATCGCGCCCGAGGTATTTCATGAACTCGGCGCCGAGGTGATCGCCATCGGTTGCTCGCCCGACGGCATCAACATCAACCACGAGGTCGGCGCCACCCACCCCGAGGCCCTGATCAAGGCGGTCAAGGCCGATGGCGCGGACTACGGCGTGGCCCTGGACGGCGATGCCGACCGGCTGCAACTGGTGGACGCCGAAGGCCGCTTGTTCAACGGCGACGAAGTGCTGTACCTGATGGTGGCGGAGCGCCTGGCGCGCGGCGAGAAGGTGCCGGGTGCGGTGGGCACCCTGATGACCAACATGGCGGTGGAGCTCGCGCTGCAGGCCCGCGGCGTTGAATTCGTGCGCGCCAAAGTCGGTGATCGCTACGTGCTGGAAGAGCTGGAGAAAAAAGACTGGCTGCTCGGTGGCGAAGGCTCCGGCCATCTGCTGGCGCTGGACAAACACAGCACCGGCGACGGACTGATCAGTGCGCTGCAGGTGCTGCAGGCCTGCGTGCGCAGCGGCAAGACCCTGGCGCAACTGCTCGCGGATGTCACGCTGTTTCCGCAAACCCTGCTCAATGTGCGGCTGCAACCCGGCCAGGACTGGGCCGGCAGCGCCTTGCTGGCCTCGGAGACCGAAGCCGTGAAGGCCGAACTCGGCAACAACGGCCGGGTGCTGATTCGCGCCAGTGGCACGGAGCCTCTCGTGCGTGTCATGGTCGAAGCGCGGGATGCGGGGCAGGCGCTGGCCTGCGCCGAGAGGCTGGTGGCGGCGGTCAAGGCTTCTTGACCTGCTTCGGGATGGCTCATCCCGGACTTGATCCGGGAGCCATGTTCGATCACTCCCGCCGTTCGCCCGCCCCCGTTCGGGCTGAGCTTGTCGAAGCCGTCTTTGCTTCAAGGGTTCAGGCTAGCCAACAAGCCGGGTCTCGCCCCGGCGGGCGACTCACTTTCTCTTGCTTCGCCAA
>CAMLDT010000177.1 GCA_946479075.1 uncultured Polaromonas sp. | reverse complement strand
ACGTGTCGATCACCGTCAAGCTGATCAACCCGATTGCCATGGAAGAAGGTCTGCGTTTTGCCATCCGTGAAGGCGGCAAGACCGTCGGCGCTGGTGTTGTGGCCAAGATCATTGCCTGATCGCTTGAGCAGACACTGAGATTTATTTCGCGAGGTTTGACGGAGGGGTATAGCTCAATTGGCAGAGCGTCGGTCTCCAAAACCGAAGGTTGTAGGTTCGATTCCTACTGCCCCTGCCACCCGGCCTTGACAGTTGTTGAGGCTGCCGTGGTTAGAAAAGAAAGTAACAGCGAAGCCCGCCGGGTGTCCCAGGACCCCAGGTGGGCTTAAGCGTCTGAAAAGACGCATGAAGATTGAACAGGAATTCAGGCGCTCATGGCCACTTCTCAAGTCGAAACCGTCAGCACGACTGCTGACAAAGCCAAACTGGCGCTGGCCATTGTTTTGGTCGTGGCTTCGCTAGCGGGCTTTTACTTGCTGGCCAAGCAGGGGCAAATTGCCCAGTGGGGTGGATTGATTGCCGGGCTGGTGGTGGCTGCGGTGGTGTTCATGACCTCCGAGTCGGGCCGGCAGTTTGTGGCTTTTGGGCGTGACTCCTGGCGAGAAGTCAGGAAGGTGGTCTGGCCCGCCCGTAAAGAGGCGATCCAGATGACGGCCTACGTTTTTGGTTTTGTGGTGGTGATGGCGCTCTTTTTGTGGCTCACGGATAAAACGCTCGAATGGGTGTTTTACGACCTGATTTTGGGGTGGAAAAAATAATGAGCGATATGAACGGTGACGTGATCAGCGAAGTGGCGGCTGGCACATCGCTGCAGCCGACCCCCGGCATGCAGTGGTACGTCGTACATGCCTATTCGGGCATGGAAAAAGCCGTTGAGCGCAACATCGTCGAGCGCATCAACCGTGCCGGGATGCAGGCCAAGTTCGGGCGGTTTCTGGTTCCGACCGAAGAAGTTGTTGAAATCAAGAACGGTCAGAAAAAGACCACCGAACGCCGTTTCTTCCCGGGTTATGTTCTGGTCGAGATGGTGATGGACGATGAAACCTGGCACCTGGTGAAGCACACCAACAAGGTCACGGGTTTCGTGGGTGGCGCGAAAAACAGGCCAGCCCCGATTTCGGAAGAAGACGTCCAGAAAATCGTCAACCAGATGCAGGTCGGCACCGAGAAGCCGCGTCACAAGGTCGAGTTCGAGACCGGTGAGTATGTGCGCGTCAAGGACGGCCCGTTCACCGACTTCAACGGCACCGTCGAGGAAGTCAACTACGACAAGAACAAGGTGCGCGTATCGGTCACGATTTTTGGCCGTGCAACGCCGGTTGAGCTGGAATTCAGCCAGATCGAAAAGACCTGACTGGGGTCTGTAAGAATTCGCGCCTTGCAACTCGGCGCGAAGAGGTCCCTGGGACCTGATTGAGTTGTGTAACCCCCGGGGAGCCCGGGCCTGTTTGATAGCAGTGCTCTGGCGTTATGACCCGCAAGGAGAAAAGTATGGCGAAAAAAATCGTCGGCTTCATCAAGCTGCAAGTGCCAGCTGGTAAGGCCAACCCGTCCCCCCCGATCGGCCCGGCTTTGGGTCAGCGCGGCCTGAACATCATGGAGTTCTGCAAGGCCTTCAATGCCCAGACCCAGGGTGTCGAGCCCGGCCTGCCACTGCCCGTGGTGATCACGGCATTTGCCGACAAGAGCTTCACCTTTGTCATCAAGACACCTCCTGCAGGCGTGTTGATTAAAAAGGCCATCAAGCTCGACAAGGGTTCGTCCACCCCTCACACCGTGAAGGTTGGCAAGATCTCCCGCGCGCAGCTTGAAGAAATTGCGAAGACCAAAATGAAAGACATGACGGCGGCTGATCTCGACGCGGCTGTTCGGACAATTGCCGGTACGGCTCGCTCCATGGGCGTGTCGGTGGAGGGTGTTGTATGAGCAAGCTGACCAAACGCCAAAAGACCATTGGCGACAAAATCGACAGCAACAAGCTGTATGCCGTGGCTGACGCTTTGGGCCTGGTGAAAGAATTCGCTGTTGCCAAGTTCGATGAGTCCATCGACGTGGCTGTCCAGCTCGGCATCGATGCCAAGAAGTCCGACCAGGTGGTTCGCGGCGCTGTGGTGCTGCCCAATGGCACCGGCAAGACCAAACGTGTGGCCGTGTTTGCCCAGGGCGCCAAGGCTGAAGAAGCCAAGGCCGCCGGCGCTGACATCGTCGGCATGGATGATCTGGCTGCCGACATCAAGGCCGGCAAGATGGATTTCGACGTCGTGATTGCCTCGCCCGACGCCATGCGCGTCGTCGGTACGCTGGGCCAGGTCCTCGGCCCCCGCGGCCTGATGCCCAACCCGAAGGTCGGAACGGTCACGCCCGATGTCGCCACGGCCGTGAAGAACGCCAAGGCCGGTCAGGTGCAATTCCGTGTCGACAAAGCCGGTATCGTGCATGGCACCATCGGCCGCCGCTCTTTCGACAATGACAAGCTGCAGGGCAACCTGGCTGCATTGATTGATGCGCTGACCAAGGCCAAGCCTGCGTCCAGCAAGGGTGTTTATCTCAGGAAAGTCGCGGTTTCGTCAACGATGGGTGTGGGCGTTCGCGTCGACACGCAAACCATCTCGGCGTAATTGCAGGAATTTGAACGGCCCGAAAGGGCGGTTCAAAGTGGTGGGCCGCCGGGGTTTCGACTCGGGCGGGCCATCCAGGACCGTTGGTGCGGCAGCTGAAAATCCGCCGCTTAATCGTCGCAAGACAGCCAACGCAGATGGCGGTCCCGCTGCTGAATGGTTTTGAAAAGAATCTGAAACAGTTGGTCGCTGAACATAGGCGTGCAGATCGGAAAGCGTGAACGCGTGATCCGCGAAGCACATTATTAAGGAGTAGACCTTGAGTCTCAACCGCAGTGAGAAACAAGCCGTCATTGATGAAGTGACCGGCCTCGCCGCTAAAGCTCAAACGCTCGTGATGGCGGAATACCGTGGTATCACGGTCGCTGACATGACCAAGCTTCGCAGCCAAGCCCGCGACAAAGGCGTGACCCTGAGTGTGTTGAAAAACACCCTGGCTCGCCGCGCCGTGGCTGGCAGCGCGTTTGACGTCCTGTCCGACCAGATGACCGGTCCGCTGATCTACGGCTTTTCCACAGACGCTGTCGCTGCCGCCAAGGTGGTGGCCGACTTCGCGAAGACCAACGACAAGTTGGTGATCCGCGCAGGCGCCATGTCCGGAAAAGTCCTGGACGTCAACGGCGTCAAGCAGCTTGCGAACATCCCTTCGAAAGAAGTGCTGCTCGCCCAGCTGTTGGGCCTGATGCAATCGCCCATTTCGCGTACGGCACGTGTGCTGGCCGCACTGGCCGAGAAAAAAGGCGGCGGCGAAGCAGCCGCAGCGCCCGCAGCAGAAGCTGCAGCGGCGTAATCTGTACCAACTTTTTTAGGAAATCAAAATGGCATTCGATAAAGACGCATTTTTGACCGCGCTTGACAGCATGACGGTCCTCGAACTCAACGAGCTGGTGAAAGCCATCGAAGAGAAGTTTGGCGTGAGCGCTGCAGCTATGGCTGCACCTGGCGGCGGCGGTGGCGGTGCTGCAGCTCCAGCCGCAGAAGAGAAGACCGACTTCACGGTCATGCTGCTCGAAGCCGGCGCCAACAAGGTGTCGGTCATCAAGGCCGTGCGTGAGATCACCGGTCTGGGCCTGAAAGAAGCCAAGGACCTGGTGGACGGCGCTCCCAAGGCTGTCAAGGAAGCCGCTCCCAAGGCCGATGCAGAAGCTGCCAAGAAGAAGCTCGAAGACGCCGGCGCGAAAGTCGAACTCAAGTAATTCTTGCGTTTCGCGAAGGCTGGAAGACCGGGTTCGGCTTCCAGCCTTTCGTGCTTTCAAGGAGGCTGTTGGACGGGCCGGTTCGCCGGTTCTTTTAACCTCTTTGGAAACACTGGCAAGCAGATTTGACGAAAATCTTCTTGCCAGTGCTTCCTGACCCCGACTGCAGGAAACGCCTTGGTTCGGGCAACGTGCAATGCGTTGCCGTCCGCCATGGTTGGTAGTGGCCAACCACCAAGTCTGTTTGATTACGTGGTGTATTCAATCATGACAGTCGCCAGAGCTTAACAAGCCGGTTGCCCGTACCGGTTTGTGTTCCATCAAAGCGGAGAACTCATGGCCTATTCCTATACCGAACGCAAGCGAATTCGCAAAAGTTTCGGCAGCCGCGAAAGCGTGCTGAATGTTCCTTACCTGCTTCAGATGCAAAAAGACGCCTACACGGCGTTCCTGCAAGCTGATCGTGCGCCGCAGAAGCGCGAGATCGAAGGCCTGCAGGCTGCATTCGAAAATGCTTTCCCCATCGTTTCGCACAACGGGTTTGTCGAAATGAAGTTCATCGAGTACAACCTGGCCAAGCCGGCCTTCGACGTGCGCGAATGCCAGACGCGTGGCCTGACGTTCGCGTCGGCTGTGCGCGCCAAGGTCCAGCTGATCATCTATGACCGCGAATCCTCGACCTCGCAGTCCAAGGTGGTCAAGGAAGTGAAGGAGCAAGAGGTTTATATGGGCGAAGTTCCGCTCATGACCGACAAGGGCTCCTTCGTCATCAACGGCACCGAGCGCGTGATCGTGTCGCAGTTGCACCGTTCTCCTGGCGTGTTTTTTGAACACGACAAAGGCAAGACCCACAGCTCGGGCAAGCTGCTGTTTTCGGCGCGCATCATTCCTTACCGCGGTTCCTGGCTCGACTTCGAGTTCGACCCGAAAGACGTGCTGTATTTCCGTGTGGATCGCCGCCGCAAAATGCCGGTCACCATCCTGCTCAAGGCCATTGGCCTGAACCCTGAGTCCATCCTGGCGAACTTCTTCGTGTTCGACAACTTCCGGTTGATGGACAGTGGCGCGCAGATGGAGTTTGTCGCCGAGCGCATGCGCGGCGAAGTGGCCCGTTTTGACATCACCGACAAAAACGGCAAAGTTGTTGTTGCCAAGGACAAGCGCATCACCGTGCGCCACACGCGCGAACTTGAGCAGAGCGGCACCTCCACCATCAGCGTTCCCGAGGACTTCCTCATGGGCCGTGTGGTCGCCAAGAACATCGTGGATGCCGAAACTGGCGAGATCATCGCCAAGGCCAACGACGAACTGACCGAAGTGTTGCTGAAGAAGCTGCGGCTGGCCAACGTGCAGGACCTGCAGGTGCTGTACACCAATGAACTGGATCAGGGTGCCTACATCTCGCAGACCCTGCGTGCAGATGAAACCGTCGATGAATTCGCCGCCCGTGTTGCCATCTACCGCATGATGCGCCCCGGCGAACCGCCGACAGAAGACGCGGTGCAGGCCCTGTTCCAGCGCCTGTTCTACAACCCGGACACCTACGACCTGTCCAAGGTCGGCCGCATGAAGTTCAATGCCCGTGTGGGCCGCGACACCTCCACGGGCCCCATGGTCATGACCAACGAGGACATCCTCGCTGTGGTCAAGATCCTGGTGGACCTGCGCAACGGCAATGGCGAAGTCGATGACATCGATCACCTCGGCAACCGCCGTGTGCGTTGTGTCGGTGAACTGGCTGAAAACCAGTACCGCACCGGCCTCGCACGCATCGAAAAAGCCGTGAAAGAGCGTCTGGGTCAGGCTGAGCAGGAGCCCCTGATGCCGCATGACCTGATCAACAGCAAGCCGATTTCGGCGGCGTTGAAAGAGTTCTTCGGTGCTTCGCAACTGTCGCAATTCATGGACCAGACCAACCCGCTGGCCGAGATCACCCACAAGCGCCGTGTATCGGCCCTTGGCCCCGGTGGTTTGACCCGCGAACGTGCTGGTTTTGAAGTGCGCGACGTGCACGTGACCCACTACGGGCGCGTCTGTCCGATTGAAACACCTGAAGGCCCGAACATTGGCCTGATCAACTCGCTGGCCCTGTATGCCCGCCTCAACGAATACGGTTTCATCGAAACGCCGTATCGCCGCGTGGTGGACAGCAAGATCACGACCCAGATCGACTACCTGTCCGCCATCGAAGAAGGCAAGTACGTGATCGCCCAGGCGAATGCGGCGCTGGACGATGCCGGCAAGCTGACGGGCGACCTGGTTTCTGCCCGCGAAAACGGTGAGTCGGTGCTGGTCGGCGCAGAACGCGTCCAGTACATGGACGTGTCGCCTGCGCAGATCGTCTCGGTGGCTGCTTCACTGGTGCCGTTCCTGGAGCACGATGACGCCAACCGCGCGCTGATGGGCGCCAACATGTCGCGTCAGGCGGTGCCCGTGCTGCGCCCTGAAAAGCCGCTGGTCGGCACCGGTATCGAGCGCGTCGCCGCTATCGACTCCGGCACCGTGGTGACGGCCAACCGCGGCGGTGTGGTGGACTATGTCGATGCGACCCGCATCGTGGTGCGTGTGAACGATGCAGAAGCCCTGGCCGGCGAAGTCGGCGTGGACATCTACAACCTGATCAAGTACCAGCGTTCCAACCAGAACACCAACATCCACCAACGCCCCATCGTCAAGATCGGTGACAAGCTGGCCAAGGGCGATGTGATTGCCGACGGCGCATCCACCGATCTGGGTGAAATCGCCATCGGCCAGAACGTGCTGATCGCCTTCATGCCCTGGAACGGCTACAACTTCGAGGATTCGATCCTGATCTCCGAGCGTGTGGTGGCGGAAGACCGCTACACCTCGATTCACATCGAAGAACTCGTGGTGATGGCACGCGACACCAAGCTGGGTTCGGAAGAAATCACGCGCGACATCCCCAACCTGTCCGAGCAGCAACTCAACCGCCTCGACGAATCCGGCATCATTTATGTCGGCGCTGAAGTCCAGCCGGGCGACACACTGGTCGGCAAGGTCACGCCCAAGGGCGAGACCACGCTGACACCGGAAGAAAAGCTGTTGCGCGCCATCTTCGGCGAAAAAGCCAGCGACGTGAAAGACACGTCGCTGCGCGTGAGCCAGGGTTCGCAAGGCACCGTGATCGACGTGCAGGTCTTCACCCGTGAAGGCATTGTTCGCGACAAACGCGCCCAGCAGATCATCGACGACGAGCTCAAGCGTTTCCGCCTGGACCTGAACGACCAGCTGCGGATTGTGGAAGCTGATGCTTTTGACCGTATCGAGAAGCTGCTCAATGGCAAGATTGCCAACGGCGGCCCCAAGAAGCTGGCCAAAGGCACCA
>CAMLDT010000176.1 GCA_946479075.1 uncultured Polaromonas sp. | reverse complement strand
TCGTCGAACTGCATCACGATGTCGCTGTTCAGGATGGTCTGGATCTGCATCGAGATCTCGGGCGTCAGGAACAGCTTGTCGCCGTTGACCGGTGACGCGAATTTCACGCCCTCTTCGGAGATCTTGCGCATCTCGCCCAGCGACCAGACCTGAAAGCCGCCGCTGTCGGTCAGGATGGGTTTGTGCCAGCTTTCAAACTTGTGCAGGCCACCGAACTGCTGCATCACGTCCAGTCCGGGACGCATCCACAAATGAAAGGTGTTGCCCAGGATGATTTGCGCGCCCATGTCGTGCAGCGACTGCGGCATCACGCCCTTGACCGTGCCGTAAGTACCGACCGGCATGAAGATCGGCGTTTGCACCACGCCGTGGTTCAGCGTGAGCGTGCCGCGGCGCGCGAATGAGCCGAGGTAGGCGCCTTGGGCCGGGTCGGTGTGGAGGACTTCAAATTTCAGCATAAGGTCATTTTTTGCGGCGTGGCGCAAGCCGGTGTCATTTGTCGCGGCCCAGGATCAGCAGGGTTTTGTTGCGGTCTTCGACGACGAGCAGCCGGCCCCTTGAATCAAAGCCGATGCCGACAGGCGCACCCTGCGGCCGCACGCCGGGTTTTGCGGCCCAACCGCCGAGGATTTCCGCAGGTTTGCCGGTGATTTTGCCAGTTGCGCCGAGTCTGAACGCGACAACGCGCCGGCCGGCCGGTTTGTAGCCATGCCACGCGACCAGCAACTGGCCGGCCCAGGGCGAGGCAGGCGGCGCGATCAGCATCTGCAGCGGTGCGACATGGGCCGGCCAGAGCGCGGCCGGCGCGGTCGTCGTCTTGCAGTCGAAGCGGCCTTCGTAGCCGCGCGCCGGCCGCTGCATCTCCACGCAATAAGGCCAGCCATAGTGGGCGCCGGTGCGCAGGATGTTGAACTCTTCGCCGGGTTGGCCGGTGTCGGGGTAGTCGATGGAGTTTTCGCCCTGCAGCACGACATCGGGCTGACCCGGTTGGCGCAGAACAGTCAATGCCATCGAGTTGCGCAGACCGGTCGCAAAGGGTTTGAAAGATGCCAGTTTGCCGTCGGCGCCCATGACCGCTTCATAAACCGCTGCGCGTGGTGTGTCGCCCACGAGGTCCGGGCACGGCAGCGGCTGCTGTTGCGCGTCGTTTCGGCAACTGTCGCTCGATGAGCCGACGTTCACGTAAAGCCGGCCGTTCCCGCCAAAGGCGATTTCCTTGAGGGGGTGTGCACCGTCGCCAGGCAGCTTGTCGATGACTTTTTCCGGTGCGAAGGTGGCCACCGGGCTGCGCCAGATCCGGCTTGCTTCGGCGAAGTAAGCCTTTCCGTCGGGGCCCAGTGCCAGGCCACTCGGGCGGTCGAGCTGGCCGGCCAGTTGCCTGACTTTGACAGCGCCCGCCGTGATGTCCAGCTCAAGCAGGCGGCCACGGCCGGGCGTCCAGCCGCCCATGTCGAGCAGCCAGACGCGGCCCGGTGCAATCTCCAGCACCCGGCGCGGGAACTGCAGGCCTTCATGTTCGCTGGCGACCAGGCCGACGCAGTGGCCGGCAGGTGCCGCGATGTCTACCCTCGGAAAACCTTCGCACAGGCCGCTGGTTTTGTAGGCCGTAGCGGCCTGGGCCGGCGGCGAAGCAGCCAGCGACACCATGAACGACACCACGAGCCACGCCAGCGCCACCGGTGCTGCCAGGACAAGGCGGGCGAGTTTCATGCGTTGTCCCGGCGCTGCAACAGCATGGCGTCGCCGTAACTGAAAAAGCGGTAGCGCTGTTCAATCGCATGCCGGTACAGCGCCATGATGTGGTCGTAGCCGGCAAAGGCGCTGACCAGCATCATCAGCGTGCTTTTGGGCAGGTGGAAGTTGGTCAGCAAAACATCCACCAGCTGGAACTCGAAGCCCGGCGTGATGAAGATGTTGGTGTCCTTGCAATCAGGGCCGAACTTCGCGGCAGACTCCAGCGCCCGCACGCAGGTGGTGCCGACGGCCACCACGCGCCCGCCGCGGGCCTTGCAGTCGCGGATCGCCTGCAGCGTGGCTTCGGGGACCTCGAAGCGTTCGTGATGCATGACGTGGTCGCTGATTTTTTCCGCCTTGACCGGCTGAAAGGTGCCCGCACCCACATGCAGCGTGACGTGGGCGCGCCGGATGCCGCGCCCGGCCAGCCGCGCCAGCACGGCTTCATCAAAATGCAGCGCCGCCGTCGGGGCGGCGACCGCGCCGGGCGTTTTGGCAAACACGGTCTGGTAGCGGCGTTCGTCGTCGGCGGAATCCCCGTGGGTGATGTAAGGCGGCAGCGGTACGTGGCCGTGTGTTTCCATCAGCGCGTAGGGGTCGCTGCTGAGCGCAAAGCGGTAGAGCGGCCCGTCCTCGTTGGGCCAGCGGCCCAGCAGCGTTGCCGTGAAGCCGCCGTCCATCTGCATCACCGCACCGGGCAAGGGCTTCTTGCTGACCTTCATGTGCGCCGCCACCTCATGCCCGGCATCCGCGGAGGGTGACAGGACCCGCTCAATCAGCAGCTCCAGCCGCCCGCCGCTGCTTTTCTGACCGAACAGGCGCGCCTTGACCACCTTGGTGTCGTTGAGCACCAGCAGGTCGTCGGGCTGCAGCAGATCCGGCAGGTCGGCAAAACGCCGGTCCACCGGCGTGGCGCCGCGCCCGTCCAGCAGGCGCGAGGCGCTGCGCTCCGCGGCCGGGTGCTGGGCGATCAGTTCGTCGGGGAGGGTGAAATCAAAATCACTGAGGCAAAACGAGGTCTTCATGGAGGCACAATTGTCCCATGGCGCCCCCTGCAGCTTCTTCCCGAAAGGCAATACCGGCAGTGGCGGGCGCCGGCACTGCGGCGGCGCCCAAATCGCAGCCGCAAAAAGCGCTGGAAAAGCTGGGCTTGCGCCGCGACATTGACCTGGCCCTGCATTTGCCGCTGCGTTACGAGGACGAAACCCGCATCACGCGGCTGACCGATGCGCGCGACGGCGAGATGGTGCAGATCGAAGGCCAGGTGATACACAGCGAGGTCAGTTTCCGGCCGCGCCGCCAGTTGCGCGTGACGGTTGATGACGGCAGCGACACCTGCGTGTTGCGCTTCATCAACTTCTACCCGTCGCACCAGAAAACGCTCAGCGTCGGTGCGCGCGTGCGGGTGCGCGGTGAAATTCGCGGCGGCTTTGCCGGGCGCGAGATGGTGCATCCGGGCTTTCGCGTGGCTGGCGGTGAGCTGGCGACGGCGCTGACGCCGGTCTACCCCACGGTGGCCGGTCTGCCGCAGGCCTATCTGCGCAAGGCGGTGCTGGGCGGCTTGGCGCGGGCTGACCTGTCGGAAACCCTTCCCGCTGAATTTACAAGCAAAAACCTGCCGCAGCCCTTGTCCGGCCTGCGTGAGGCGCTATCATTTTTGCATAATCCTGAGCCTGATGTTGCGCTCTCCACGCTGGAAGACCGCAGCCACCCGGCGTGGCAGCGGCTGAAAGCCGAGGAGCTGGTGGCGCAGCAGTTGTCGCAACTGCAGGCGCGGCGGGTGCGGGCCGCCATGCGCGCGCCGGCGCTGCGGGCGCCTGTGCACGGGCCCGAATGCACCTTGCAGGAACAGTTGCTGGAGCGCCTGCCCTTCCGCCTGACCGCCGCTCAGCAGCGGGTCAGCGCCGAGATCGCGGCCGATTTGCAGAAAAACCTGCCCATGCACCGCCTGTTGCAAGGCGATGTCGGCTCCGGCAAGACCGTGGTGGCGGCGCTGGCGGCGGCGCGCTGCATGGACGCCGGCTGGCAATGCGCCCTGATGGCGCCGACCGAAATCCTCGCAGAGCAGCATTTCCGCAAGCTGATTGGCTGGCTGGAGCCGCTGGGCATTCAGACCGCCTGGCTCACTGGCAGCCAGAAAGCCAAAGAGCGGCGTGAGGCGCTGGCGATGATCGCCAGCGGCGCGGCCGGGCTGGTGGTCGGCACCCACGCCGTGATCCAGGACAAGGTGGTTTTCAAGAACCTGGCGCTGGCCATCATCGACGAACAACATCGCTTCGGCGTCGCGCAGCGGCTGGCTTTGCGCAGCAAGATGACTGTTGGCGGATCCGAGGAGGGTCTTGACCAGGGGCACCGCGGAACCGGCTCTGCCGGGCCGCAGGGTGTCGCCCCCTTGAGGGGGGAGGCGGCTACACGCAGTGAGCCCGCAACGGGGGTGGAGCCTCATTTGCTGATGATGACCGCCACGCCGATCCCGCGCACGCTGGCGATGAGTTATTACGCCGACCTCGATGTCTCGACCATCGACGAGCTGCCGCCGGGCCGTACACCCATCGTGACCAAGGTCGTCAGTGAGGCGCGGCGCGACGAAGTGGTGGAGCGCATCCGCAGCCAGCTCGCTGAGGGCCGGCAGGTTTACTGGGTCTGCCCGCTGATCGAGGAAAGCGAATCGGTGGACCTGATCAATGCCACCCAGACGCATGAAGCCCTGAGCGCGGCGCTGAATAGCCCCCACGCTCCGCCGCTGCGCGGGTCGCTGCCCCCCGAGGGGGCTGGCTCCGCCTTGGGGCGGCCCGGCGGTGGAGCCGGCACCCAAGTCGGGCTGCTGCATTCACGCATGCCGGTGGCCGAGAAAAAAGCAGTGATGGCGCAGTTCACCAGCGGCGAGCTCGGCGTGCTGGTCAGCACCACCGTGATCGAGGTTGGTGTGGACGTGCCCAATGCCTCGTTGATGGTGATCGAACACGCCGAGCGGTTTGGCCTCTCGCAGTTGCACCAGTTGCGCGGCCGCGTCGGGCGCGGCGCGGCCGCGTCGGCCTGCGTGTTGCTGTATTCCACCGGCGATGCGCCGCGCCTGGGCGAAACCGCGCGGGCCCGGCTCAAGGCCATGGTCGAGACCCAGGACGGTTTCGAGATCGCCAGGCGCGACCTGGACATTCGCGGCCCCGGTGAATTCCTCGGCGCGCGGCAGTCCGGTGCACCTTTGCTGCGTTTTGCCGATCTGGCCACGGACACCGGGCTGCTGGCCTGGGCGCGCGCGCTGGCGCCGGTGATGCTGGACAAATATCCGGAACTGGCGCACCGGCATATCCTGAGGTGGCTGGGGGGGAAGGCGGAGTTTTTGAAGGCCTGAACCTGCCGCCGGGCGCTGTGCATCACGCCGCGTCTGCGGTCTGCATGGCCGGCAGGAGGGGTGCCTCACGCGATCCCAGGATTCTGCCTCGCCCCGCTGCGCGAAAAGCCGCACAATAAAGCCCATGACGCTGACCGAACTCAAATACATCGTTGCTGTGATTGTGGGAGGGACAGGGCGAGGGGCCCCGCTCGCGGGGATCGACCCCCGGACACAATCGTTGGCGACGGCCTCAGTGGGTGATAGAAATGGTGAACCACGATGACGCTGACCGAACTCAAATACATCGTTGCCGTCGCCCGCGAAAAACATTTCGGCCGGGGTGCCGAGGCCTGCCACGTATCGCAGCCCACACTCAGCGTGGCGATCAAGAAGCTTGAGGAGGAATTGCAGGTCAAGCTGTTCGAGCGCAATGCCAACGAGATCACGGTGACGCCGCTGGGCGAAGACATCGTGCGCCAGGCGCAAAGCGTGCTGGAGCAGGCCGACAGCATCCGCGAGATTGCCCGGCGCGGCAAGGATCCGCTGGCCGGCGCCCTGCGCCTGGGGGTGATCTACACCATCGGCCCCTACCTGTTGCCGGACCTGGTGCGCCAGGCCATTGCGCACACGCCGCAGATGCCGCTGATGCTGCAGGAGAACTTCACCGTCAAGCTGCTGGAAGAGCTGCGCACCGGCGAGATCGATTGCGCCATCCTGGCCGAGCCTTTCCCGGACACCAATCTGGCGATTGCGCCGCTGTACGACGAGCCCTTCATGGCGGCGGTGCCGAGCACCCATGCGCTGGCCGCGCGCGACAGCATCACTGCCGAAGAACTCAAGCAGGAAACCATGCTGCTGCTGGGCACCGGTCACTGCTTTCGCGACCATGTGCTGGAGGTTTGCCCGGAGTTCGCACGCTTTTCCAGCAACGCCGAAGGCATACGCCGGAGTTTTGAGGGCTCGTCACTGGAAACCATCAAACACATGGTGGCCGCCGGCATGGGGGTGACGCTGGTGCCGCGGCTGAGTGTGCCCAAAGAGTCCCTGCTGCCGCCGGTCCCTGCGAAAGCCGCCACAAAAGGCAAGGGCAAGGATGTCCCGGAGTTGCCCTCGTATATCAAGTACCTGCCCTTTGAAGGCCATGTGCCGAGCCGGCGCGTGGTGCTGGCGTGGCGCCGCAGCTTCACGCGTTATGAAGCGATTGCTGCCTTGCGCAATGCCATTTATGCCTGCGAGCTGCCGGGCGTGACGCGCCTCTCGTGAGCGGCGCGCCGGGGGTTTTCATGATGTCTATCAAGGCGATACAGTTTGACTGTTGCTCTGTAGAGCCTGATTGCTTAGAGTAAAGACTGAAGTTTTTCAAAGGAAATCGCCATGGCCAAATCTGCCCCCAAAAAAGCCTCGCCTGCCAGCCGCACCGGTGCACCACCGATCAACATCGGCATCAGTGAAAAAGACCGTGCAGCCATCACTCAGGGCTTGAGCCGCCTGCTGGCCGACACCTACACGCTCTACCTGACCACGCACAACTTCCACTGGAATGTGACCGGCCCGATGTTCAACACGCTGCACGTGATGTTCATGACGCAGTACACCGAGCTGTGGAACGCCGTTGACCCGGTGGCCGAACGCATCCGCTCGCTGGGCTACCACGCACCCGGTTCCTACGCCGAGTTCGGCCGCCTCACGTCCTTGCCGGATGTGCCGGTCAAGCCGCCGCAGGCGATGGAGATGGTGCGTATCCTGGTCAAGGGCCACGAAGCCGTGGCCCGCACTGCGCGTGAACTGTTCCCGCTGGCCGACAAGGCCAGCGACGAGCCCACCGCCGACCTGCTGACCCAGCGCCTGACCGTGCACGAGCAGACCGCCTGGATGCTGCGTTCGCTGCTCGAAGACTAAACCCGTTTGAGCGGTTCAGACGCCGACGTGCGCAGCGCAGGGCCGCCCCAAGCAAGCACAGCCCCCTCGGGGGGCAGCGCATTACGCAAAGTGAAAAGCGTGGGGGCTCTGTATTTGCAACTGATCCGCTGGGACCGCCCGGCGGGCTGGCTGCTGCTGCTGTGGCCGACGCTGTCGGCCTTGTGGGTGGCGGCGC
>CAMLDT010000175.1 GCA_946479075.1 uncultured Polaromonas sp. | reverse complement strand
CCTGCTTCGTCACGGTCTTGAGCTGCTCAATGGCCGCCGGGCGGTACACGTCGCCGGAGACCGTCAGCACCTTCTTCTTGCGTTTTTCAATCAGGTGTTTGGCCAGCTTGGCGGTGGTGGTGGTCTTGCCCGCGCCCTGCAGGCCGGCCATCAGGATCACGGCCGGCGGCTGGGCCGCGAGGTTGATGTCGCTGACACCTTCGCCCATGGTGGCGGCCAGTTCCCGATTGACGATGCTGACCAGCACCTGGCCGGGCGACAGGGAACTCATCACCTCCTGGCCGAGCGCCTTGTCCTTGACGCGTGCGATGAAGTCGCGCACCACCGGCAGCGCCACGTCCGCCTCAAGCAGCGCCATGCGCACCTCGCGCAGCATGTCCTGCACATTGGATTCGGTGATGCGGGCCTGGCCTCGCATTTCCTTGACGAGGCGGGAGAGTTTGTCGGTAAGGGCAGAGGCCATGGGGAAGCTCCACAACTGGAGCAAAAGGAAGTGAAGGAGGAAATACGGAAGAAATACCGGCCTGCACTGCAGGCGGCTACAGCTAAACTGTAGCCATGATTTTAACTTTGAGCGCTGGGTGGGGTCTGGCGACGGCCATCGCGGCAGCGCTGGCCTACGCCGTGCTGGCGCTCGCCGCCCGGCGCTTGGGCCAAACCACCACCCGTATCGTGCTCTTTCTGGCCTGGCTGCTGCACGCGCTGGCCCTGGCTGACGGCCTGCTCGGCGATCCCCCGCGTTTCGGTTTTGCGCCGGCCCTGTCGATGACGGTCTGGCTGGTGCTCAGTGTGTATGCCGTGGAAAGCCGCCTTCTTCCGCAACTGAAGGCACGTTGGGCGCTGGCCGGCCTGGGCAGTGCCGCCGTGCTGCTCGCCGTGGTGTTTCCCGGCTCCAGTTACCACGTGATTGCCTCGCCCTGGCTGCCCCTGCACTGGGCGCTGGGCATTGCCTCCTACGGCTTGTTTGCGGCGGCCGTGGTGCACGGCTGGCTGATGAACCGGGCCGAGCGATCCATCCGGTCGGCCACGCAGGCAGACACCGGTGTGCCCTTGCTGACACTGGAACGCCTGACCTTCCGTTTTGTGCAGGCCGGATTTGTGCTGCTGACGGCGACCCTGGTTGTAGGCTGGCTGTTTGCCGAGACCCTCTATGGACCGGGGCTGGTCTGGCAGTGGAACCACAAGACGATCTTTTCAGTGCTGGCGTGGCTGACTTTCGCCGGCCTGCTGGCCGGCCGCGCGCGTCTGGGCTGGCGCGGCCGGCAGGCGGTGCGCCTGCTTTATCTCGGTTCCGGCCTGCTGCTGCTGGGGTATGCCGGTTCACGGTTTGTGCTCGAAGTTGTCTTGAAGCGCGTATGAAGTACCTGATTGTTTTCGCCGTTGTATGGGTGGGGATATGGATCTGGCGCAACAACCGGCGCGCCGAACTGCATGAAAAGGCGGCACGGCCTGCGCCGGTCAGCGGCCCCAAACAGGCGACGGAAATCGTGGCCTGCCAGGTGTGCGCGGTCCACCTGCCGCGGCCGGACGCCGTGCCGGGCAAACTCGGCATGTATTGCAGCGAAACACATCGCCGCCAGGGCGAGCCTGGATGAACCAGGGCGCCGACTCGGGCCACTCCTGGTTCGGCCCCCCTGACACCAGCGCCTGGGATTCGGGCGCCAGCGGCGAGTCGTTTGCCAGGCTGTGGCGCGCTTTCATGACAGCACGCGTCACGATCGCCAGTGTGCTGCTGACCCTGCAGGCCTCGATTTACGCGTTGGGCCAACCCCTGCAAAAACACATGATTTTGCTGTGCGTGGGCTATTTTGCGGCCACGCTGGCGGTGCGGGCGTGGGCCCGGCCCCGGCGTCCGGGAAGCACCTTCGACAGCCAGTGGCTTTACACCGTCGGCATCGATGTCCTGGCTTTTTCGGCGCTGAACTTCCTGCAGCTCGGTGCGCTCAACTACACCGCCCTGTTTGCGCTGCCGGTGTTGCTGGCATCCATTCTTGGCCCCCTTCTTCTGGCGCTGGGCACGGCGGCCAGCGTGACCTTGCTGCTGCTGACCGACGCCTGGTGGGTGTCGCTGCACACGCAACTTGAATCCACCGCGCGGTTTCTGCAGGCCGGCCTCAGCGGGTCAGGGTTTTTTGCGGTTGCCTTGCTGGCCAACCAGCTCGCACTGCGCCTGTCGCGCGAAGAGCAGCGCGCCTACAGCAACCAGTCGGCAGCACGCATGCAGGCGCAGGTCAATGAGCTGGTGATCGACAGCCTGGTCGATGGTGTGCTGGTGGTGGACACCCACGGCGTTGTGCGCGCGGCAAACCCTGCATCGCGCCGCCTCCTGACGGCCCAGGGCGAGGAGCGTTCCGCGCCATTTCTGCTCTCGGCTGAAGTGGCGTGGCAGCCGCTCGCGGAGCTGGCGCACCTGACCTTCGCGCAGCAGCAGCCCCAGCAGGCCGACGTGGGCCTGGAGCACACCTCGCGCCATGCGCGGCGACTGCAGGTGCGCACCCGGCTGGCCGCCTCGCGCGACGGCTCGCAGGAAAGCCTGTGCGTGATGTTCCTGGAGGATTTGCGGGAAATGGAAGCCAGGGTGCGCACCGAAAAAATGGCGGCCATGGGCCGCATGTCGGCAGCCGTGGCCCACGAGATTCGCAACCCGCTGGCCGCCATCACCCAGGCCAATGCCCTGCTGGAGGAAGACCTGCAGGACACCGGGCAACGGCAGCTGACCAGCATGGTCGCGCAAAACGCGCAGCGGCTGGCACGCATCGTCGAGGAGATCCTCAACCTGTCGCGGGTGCAGGAGCAAGCACCCCAGGTGCAGACGCGCGCGCTTCGGCTGGACGACATCATGCACCGCATCTGCGGCGACTGGTCCCAGCAAAACGGGGCGGGCCAGCGTCTGAGCGTGCAGGCGGGCACGGGCCAGACCGCCATCCTGTTCGAGGCCGACCATCTGCGGCGGCTGATGGTCAACCTGCTGGACAACGCGCTGCGCTATGCCAGCCCGGCCGCCGGCGCGATCCAGGTCTCGACCGACGCTTCGTCGGGGCAGGTTCGCCTGCTGGTCTGGAGCGACGGGCAACCGCTCGAAAAAACCGTGCAGTCCCATCTTTTCGAGCCTTTTTTTTCCTCCGAAAGCCGCTCCAGCGGTCTTGGCCTGTACATTTGCCGCGAGCTGTGCGAACGCCATGGCGCACTGGTGGGTTACCAGCGGGTGGCCAGGGGAAACGTGGAAGGCAACGAGTTTTTTGTGATCTTCAGGCCCGCTTCGCCCGACATGCTTGCAGCGCCTGCCATGAGCGCCACCTTGTTCTGACACCCGGCTTTCCTGTTAAAACCACCCCATGAGTACCCCGAATCAGGCGCACATCCTGGTCATCGACGACGAGCCGGACCTGCGCACCCTTTATGAGCTGACCCTGCTGCGCGAGGGTTACCGTGTCGAAGCCGCTGCCGACCTGACGCAGGCGCGCGAACAACTGCAGGCGCGGCGCTTCGACGCGGTGATCACCGACATGCGCCTGCCGGATGGTTTGGGACTGGAGCTTCTGCGGGAAATGGTGAGCCAGCAACGCCCCGAACGCTGCGTCGTCATCACGGCGCACGGTTCTGCCGAAAATGCGGTGGAAGCCCTCAAGGCAGGCGCGTTCGACTATCTGACAAAACCCGTCGATCTCAAGCAGTTCCGCAATGTCGTGGCTTCAGCGATTCAGGGACCGGCCGGCACGGAGAAGACCAGGGCAGACAATGAAACCGCCACCCCTGCTTCCCGCACCGGCAAGCCGCAGGATGGCGCCCTCACCTTGCAGCGGCTGGTGGGTGAGTCGGCTGTGATGCAGGCCGTCAAGGCCCGCATCGTCAAAGTCGCCGGCAGCATGGCACCGGTGCTGATACAGGGAGAGTCGGGCACCGGCAAGGAACTCGTCGCGCGGGCTGTGCATGACTGCAGCCACCGCGCGTCCGGGCCGTTTGTGGCCGTCAACTGCAGCGCCATTCCCGAAAACCTGCTGGAGGCGGAGTTTTTTGGCGCGCGCAAGGGCGCCTACACCGGGTCGACCCAGGATCGCCAGGGCTACTTCCAGGCAGCCAAGGGCGGCACCCTGTTTCTCGATGAGATCGGCGACCTGCCGCTAGCCATGCAGTCCAAGCTGCTGCGAGCCATCCAGGAGCGGGTGGTCCGGCCTTTGGGTTCGGCACAGGAGGACACGGTCGATGTGCGTATCGTCAGCGCCACGCACAAGGACCTGGGCGCCGGGGTCGCCTCGGGACACTTCCGGCAGGACCTGTACTACCGGCTCAACGTCATCGAGATCCATGTCCCGGCGCTGCGCGAACGGCGCGAGGACCTCCCCGTGTTGTGCCACGAATTGCTGGGCCGCATTTGCCGGGAGTCCGGCATGCCGGTGCCGGAGCTTTCCGCCGAGATCCTGGCCAGCTTGCAGGCCCATCCCTTCAATGGCAATGTGCGTGAGCTGGAAAACATGTTGCACCGCGCGGTGGCGCTTGGCGAGAACAGCGAACTCCAGCTTGAGATCCCGCACACCGCGCAGGCGGTGCCGATATCGGTGCCGGTGCCGGTGCCCGAAAATCTTCAGGATTTCCTGGACAGCCAGGAACGCGGCATTTTGATCAAGGCGCTGCAGGAAACAGGTTTCAACCGGACGGCTGCAGCGGCCAAGCTCGGCATCAGCCTGCGTCAGATGCGTTACCGCATTTCCCGGCTGAACATCGTCACCCCCAACAGCGACGACGCGCCCGATGAGCCCTGAGTCCACGCGCGCTGCACCGGCGCTCTGGCACGAAGGCTGGTACCGCTACGCCCGCTCGATGGCGTCGCCCAACTTCGGCGCACGCCCGGCAGGCGCCGTGATTGACCTGATCGTGATTCATTCCATCAGCCTGCCGCCCGGCCAGTTCGGGACCGGCCAGGTTCAGAAGCTGTTCATGAATGAACTCGACTGGGACGCCCACGCGTACTTTCAAGGCATACGCGGGATGCAGGTCTCCGCTCATTTTTTCATCACCCGTGACGGCGGGCTTTGGCAATTCGTCAGCTGCGACCAGCGCGCCTGGCACGCCGGACAATCGGCCTACCGCGGACGCGGCAATTGCAACGACGACTCTGTGGGCATCGAGCTTGAAGGCCTGGAAGGTGGTCAGTTTGAAGTTGCCCAGTACGAAACGCTTTCCAGCCTGTGCGCCACGCTGATTCAGCGCTACCCGATACAGCATCTGGCCGGACACGAACATGTCGCCGGTGGACGCAAGAAGGACCCCGGCGCCGGTTTTGACTGGCCGCAGTTGCAGGCTGCGCTTGGCCTGCCGGCTAAGTGTTTTCCCGAACGCCCCTGAAAAGGCGTCTCCCCAAAAACACCCCAAGCGGGTGCACAACAACTCGCCGAGACAAGGCTTCGTGAACGCACTGTCTTTGGCAGGCACGGTGCGAAGCCAATGCTGTTGCGGCTTGCAAGCGCATGGGCCTGCCGCCATGCGCTTCTTGGCCGACCGCACGGAAGACGTTCGCACCTGACCAGAAATGTGCATTTTTCACAGCCGGAAAACGCTACATAAAGTAACGCCGCCAAAAGACGGCCATACACTACCCGTAGTGCTTGAAATCAAACCAGACACTAGGTATAGTGTGTAAGCCCTACATTCAATTTGACACCTCAGGGCACGCAACTCAAGGAGCAGCAGCCCAACGCGTCCGCCACAGGCAACCGTCAGCCTTCTGCCCTTTTTGCCCTGAATCCGCCAAGCTCTCCCAACAACAAGACACAACGAGGAACCATGCAAACCACCCAACATGCAAGCCCTGTCGCTGCCACCATGCCCGTGCCCGCCCCCTCCGGCAACCCCGGCGTGCAGCCCAACCCCCTGACCCATTACCAGATCATCCGCCGCAACGGCGCCGTGGTTCCGTTTGAACCGAACAAGATCGCCGTAGCGATGATGAAAGCTTTCCTCGCGGTGCATGGCACCCAGGGCGCAGCCTCTGCCAGTGTGCGTGAGACCGTGGACGGACTGACCCAGGCCGTGATGCGTGCCCTGATGCGTTCGCGCCCGGGCGGTGGCACTTTTCATATAGAAGACGTGCAGGATCAGGTCGAACTCGGCCTGATGCGCGGCGGCCACCACGAGATCGCCCGCGCTTATGTGCTGTACCGCGAAAAACGCACGCAGGAGCGCGCACGCCAGCCGCAGGCCCCCGTTTCCCAAGCGCCGCAACTGCATGTGCTTGACGGCGGCAGGAAAGTCACCCTGGATGTTGGCAGGCTGCAAGCCCTGATTGAAGCGTCCTGCGCCGGCCTGGGCGCCGAGATCAAGCCTGATCCCATCGTGTCCGAAACCATGCGCAACCTGTACGACGGCGTGCCCATCGATGAGGTCTACAAGGCCTCCATCCTGGCAGCCCGTACGCTGATCGAAAAAGACCCTGACTACACCTACGCTACGGCCCGCCTGCTGCTGCACACCATCCGCCGCGAAGTGCTGGGCGAGGAAGTCACCCAGGAAGACATGGGCACGCGTTATGCCGAGTACTTTCCGCAATTCATCGCCAAAGGCATCCAGAACGAGCTGCTCGATGAAAGGCTGCAACAGTTTGACCTGGAGCGCCTGGGCGCGGCACTCAAGCCCGAGCGTGACCTGAAATTCGACTACCTCGGCCTGCAGACCCTGTTCGACCGCTATTTCCTGCACGTGCGCAAGCAGCGCATTGAATTGCCGCAGGCCTTCTTCATGCGCGTGGCCATGGGCCTGTCACTTGACGAAATCGACCGCGAAGCCCGCGCCATCGAGTTCTACGAAATCATGTCTTCCTTCGACTTCATGTCGAGCACGCCAACGCTGTTCAATGCCGGCACGCTGCGCTCACAACTGTCGTCCTGCTACCTGACCACGGTGGCCGACGACCTGGGCGGCATTTACGATGCCATCAAGGAAAACGCGCTGCTGTCGAAGTTCGCCGGTGGCCTGGGCAACGACTGGACCCCGGTACGCGCACTGGGCGCCCACATCAAGGGCACCAACGGCGAGTCGCAAGGCGTCGTTCCCTTCCTGAAGGTCGTCAACGACACCGCCGTGGCGGTCAACCAGGGCGGCAAGCGCAAGGGCGCGGTCTGCGCCTACCTGGAAACCTGGCACCTGGACATCGAGGAGTTCCTGGAACTGCGCAAGAACACCGGCGACGACCGGCGCCGCACGCACGACATGAACACCGCCAA
>CAMLDT010000174.1 GCA_946479075.1 uncultured Polaromonas sp. | reverse complement strand
TTTTTCCACGGTCTTGACCACGTCGTCAGGCACACCCTTGGGAATGAAGATGCCAAAGTAGTTGGCCGGTGCATTGAAACCGGGGACTGTTGCCGATAGCGGCGGGATGGTTCCGTAACCTTCGAGTTCCAGCGGCTTGTCGCTCACCGTTGCCAGGGGGCGCAGGCGCTTGCCGCGAATCATGTCGGCCTGCTCCACCGCGAGCTGCGTGGTGAGGTCGGCCTCGCCGGCCACAGTGGCGACAACCGCGGGGTTGCCACCGTCGTAGGAGACTTCCTTGTACTTGACGCCGGTGGCCTTGACGATCTGGTCCATCGCCGCATGGGCCGCCGAAGTCACACCCGCCGTAGCAACGCTGATCTGGCCGGGTTTGGCCTTCATGTCGTCCAGCAATTCCTTGGCGTTCTTCCAGGGACGCTGCGGATTGACGCCGATCAACTGGATATTGGCCACGTTCAGGAACAGGTGCCAGTCCTTGATGCTGGTATTGACGGAGCCCAGCGTCTGGTAGGTGCCCAGATCCTGCGCGGCGCCTGCGGTCCAGGTGTAGCCGTCCTTGGCGGCATCCAGCGCACTCTTGGTGCCGATGGCGCCCGAAGCGCCCGGCTGGTTCACCACGACGATGGTCTGGCCCAGCGCTTTTTCAAGTTCTGCCGCGGCCACACGGGTGACCTGGTCGGTGGAGCCCCCGGCGGCCCAGGGCACGATCAGATTGATCGGGCGCGACGGCTTCCAGTTCTGGGCCATGGCGGGCGCTGCGATGGCCAGGGCCACGGCGGCGAGGGAAAAGCTTTTGACGAATGAGCGCTTGTTCATGCTGTCTCCGGTTGCAGGTTGTGGATTTAATTACCCAAATGGTTAATTAGCAGGTACTTTATTAAGTTAACCCCGGGCTGTCAACGAGGTAAGCCCTAAACATCAGGCCGCCAGCCAGCGCTCAAGGTGGGCCCGGACAAACGCGTCGTCGTTGAGCGCAGGGTAATCCGCATGCACGCGGGTGAGTTCCTCGGCCTGACCCGGGCTCAGGCCCTCTTTCGGGTCCAGGCACCAGATGCCGTCGAGCAGGCCCTGACGGCGCAACATCTCGTGGCAACCGGCAATACATCCGTGGAAATCATTCGCCACGTCGAACAGCGCACTGTTGCAATCCGTCACTTGCGCGTCCAGCGCCAGCAATTCAGGCGTCACCGCGCCCGCAGCCACCGCCGCATGCACGCGGGCCAGCAACTCGACTGCACGCTGGGTCCACACGCTCCAGTGACCCAGCAAGCCGCCCTTGATGCGCAAGATCACAGGCTGCCCGTCCCTCTTGAAGGTGAACGGCGCCAGCAGGTCCAGCACGATGTGGTCGTCGTTGCCGGTGTAAAGCGTGACGCGGTCTTCCGCCCTGGCGTTGATAACGCCGCGCAACACGTCCAGCGTGCGGTAGCGGTTGAAAGGCGCCATCTTGATGGCCACCACGTTGTCTATGGCTGCAAAACGCTGCCAGAAGCTGGCCGGCAGGTGCAAGCCTCCCACGGCAGGCTGCAGGTAAAAACCCACCAGCGGCATGACTGCGGCAACCGCCTCGCAGTGGGCAATCAGCTCGTCCTCGCTGCTGCCCTTCATGGCCGCCAGGCTCAGCAGGCCGGCCTGGTAACCAAGACCACGCGCAATGCCCGCTTCGCGCACGGCCTGCGCCGTCTTGCCCGCCAACCCTGCCGTCATGAACAGCGGCCGCTTGCCGCCCAGCGGCGTCCAGTCATGGGCGGTTTGCATGGCCAGTTCCAGTACCGGCTCATACAGGCCCACGTCACGGATCGCAAATTGTGTGGAATGCACGCCCACGGCCAAGCCGCCGGAGCCGGCGTCGAGGTAGTAGCGAGCCAGCGCACGCTGGCGGCGAAGGTCCAGCTTGCGCCCGGCGTCCAGCGCCAGCAAATGGGCCGGCATCACAGAGCCGCGACGCAAAACTTCCAGGGATTCAGCGGGAATATCTGTCCAGTGCACAGGGTCGTCCTTCTTCAGATGGATTGCAAAAACCAGCGCTCAGTACTTGCCGTCGCGGGCTTCGAAATGGGTGGGTTTCCCCAGGCTATCCATGCGGCGGGCCACCCAGTCAGCGGTCCAGTCCAGCATGCGCTCCAGGCCGACCTGGGGCGGTCCAAACAGCCTGAACGCCTGTTCGCAATTGACCAGCCAGGCCGTCTCGGCCTCCTGGCCCGTCAGCGCCGGCTCGATGCCGAGGCGGCGGCCCAGACCCAGGGCCGCTTCGCGGATGCTGATCAGCGGCCCGCTCAGGTTCAGTGGCGTGGTCGGGGTGTCGCAGTGGGCCAGCGCGCGCAGCGACCAGTCGTTGGCCTCGCCCTGCCAGATGATGTTGGCATGCCCCATGGCCAGATCAATCGGTTCACGGGCGATGATTTTTTGCGCGAGGTCATGCAGCACGCCGTACCGCATGTCGATGGCGTAAGACAGGCGGATCAGCCGGCCCGGGGTCTGGTACTGGTGCGAGAAGTGCTGGAACATGCGTTCCCGCGCGACGCAGGAATTGGCGTATTCGCCTGGTGGTGTGGGCGGGACGTCTTCACGCGCACCGCCACTGGACACCCCCGTGAACGGGTAAACACAGGCGGTGGAAAACACCACGCTGCGCGATTGGCGAAAGCGCTCTGCCACCAGCGCCGGCACATGGGCGTTCATCGCCCAGGTCAGCCATTCGCTGCCTTCAGAGCCAAACTTGCGTCCTGCCATGAAGACGATGTTGCGCACCTCCGGCAAGGCAGCCAGCGCATCGCGCGACAGCAAATCAGCCTCGATACATTCCACGCCCTGACCCTGGAGTCGCTCCCGCAGGCCGGGCTCGGAAAACCGCGCCACGCCAATGACGCGTTTGCCAGGCGCCGCACGTTTGGCCATGCGCGCCAGCGTGGGGCCCATCTTGCCGCCCACCCCCAGCACCATGATGTCGCCATCCACGGCTGACAGCGACGCAATGAGTTCGGGTGAGGGTTGCGACATCACCTCTTCCAGATGCTCCATATCATCAAAACGCTCAGGCAGGCTCACCATGTCTCCTTGTTGTTGCGCCCGGTTGCAGGCTGGGCGCCAGTGTAACCAATTGGTGAATTAGCATGCCTTGCTGTTTATTTCCGCCATGGGCAACGAGGTTTTTTGGGGGTATTCACGGAGCTTTGAATCTTCGCAAGCGGGCGAACTTGCCCGAGAATAGCGTTTGCAAAAATGTATACAAAGAGGGGTGGGCATTGTTTTTGCTTAGCCTCAAGCAGCCTTTTACCCCTATCTGGAGCTCCCATGACAAAACGCGTTTTCATCCAAACCCTGGCCGCACTGGCGGTCAGCGCCGCCACCTGCAGCAGCGCCTTTGCGCAAAACACCCCCATCAAGTTCCAGCTCGACTGGCGTTTTGAAGGTCCGGCTGCGCTGTTTGTCACCCCGGCAGCCAAGGGTTATTTCAAGGACGCCAAGCTCGACGTCACGATTGATGCGGGCAACGGCTCAGGCGGCACCGTGACGCGTGTCGCCTCGGGCAGCTACGACATGGGATTTGCCGACCTGGCCGCCTTGATGGAGTTCCATGCCAACAACCCCGACGCCGCCAACAAGCCGGTCGCCGTGATGATGGTCTACAACAACACCCCGGCCTCGGTGATGGCGCTGAAAAAGTCCGGCATCAAGACGGTGGCCGACCTCAACAACAAAAAACTCGGTGCGCCGGTGTTTGACGCGGGCCGCCGGGCGTTCCCGATTTTCGCCAAGGCCAACAACATCACCGGCGTGCAGTGGACCGCCATGGACCCGCCGCTGCGCGAGACCATGCTGGCCCGCGGCGACGTGGACGCGATCACCGGCTTCACCTTCACCTCCCTGCTCAACCTCGAAGCCCGGGGCGTGAAAGCCGACGACGTGGTGGTCCTGCCTTATGCCGACAACGGGGTCAAGCTCTACGGCAACGTCATCATTGCCTCGCCAAAAATGATCAAGGAAAATCCTGCCGCCATCAAGGCCTTCCTGCTGGCCTTCACCAAGGGCGTCAAGGAAGTGATCGCCAAACCCGCAGCGGCGATTGAGGACGTCAAGGCCCGCGACGGCATCATCAACACCGCGCTCGAAACCCGCCGCCTGCAACTGGCCATCGACACCGTGGTCAACAGTCCGGATGCCCGCGCCGAAGGTTTCGGCCAGGTTCAGGGGCCGCGCCTGTCCTTGATGGCATCGCAGGTTTCGGATGCGTTCAACACCAAGACGCGCGTGAATCCGGCCGCAGTCTGGAATGGCTCCTTCCTGCCGACTGCTGCAGAACTGAACATCCTGCCGAAAAAATAAAGCCCCCTCCGGCGGTCATCCGCCGGTTCGGCACGCACACAACGGCCAGTCTTTCCCACAGGAATACTGGCCGTTGCCTTGACTGACATCCGTGAATCACGAACCCACACCACGCACCATGCACAAGCCACAGGACGCCCATTTTGTTGACTTCCAGGACGTCTGGCTGGCCTACAACGACGAGTTGCTGGCGCAAAACCATTTCGCGGTGGAAGCCATTGACCTGAAAGTCCGCGAGGGCGAATTCATCGCCATCGTCGGCCCCTCGGGTTGCGGCAAGTCCACCTTCATGAAGCTGACCACGGGCCTGAAGATGCCCTCCAAAGGCCGCATCATGATCGACAGCCAGCCGGTGACCGGGCCGCTGAAGATCTCCGGCATGGCTTTCCAGGCGCCCTCGCTCTTGCCCTGGCGGACCACGGTAGACAACGTGTTGCTGCCGCTGGAAATCGTCGAGCCTTTCCGCAGCCAGTTCAAAACCCGGCGCAAGGAGTTTGAGGAGCGCGCACGCAAGCTGCTGCAAAAAGTCGGCCTCGGCGGCTACGAAGACAAATTTCCGTGGCAACTGTCGGGCGGCATGCAGCAGCGCGTGAGCATCTGCCGCGCGCTGATCCACGAACCCAAAATGCTGCTGCTCGACGAGCCCTTCGGCGCGCTCGATGCCTTCACGCGCGAGGAGCTCTGGTGCATCCTGCGCGACCTCTGGACCGAGCAGCGTTTCAACGTCATCCTGGTCACGCACGATTTGCGCGAATCGGTGTTTCTGGCCGACACCGTATACGTGATGAGCAAGAGCCCGGGCCGTTTTGTGGTCCGAAAGGAAATCGACCTGCCGCGCCCGCGCGACCTGGAAGTGACCTACACCCAGGAGTTCGGCGACATCGTGCACGAGCTGCGCAGCCACATCGGCGCTATCCGCACCCCCGTGATCAACCCGGCGCCCGCCGCCGGAGGGCATTGAACCATGACAAAAAAACAGATTGAGCGCTGGTCCCCGTTTGTGCTGCTGGCGGCCATCATTGCGCTGTGGCAGGCGGTGGTGATGGTCTTCGACATTCCCGAATACATCTTCCCCGCGCCGCTGGCCATTGCCCAGTCCATGGCGGAGTTCGCCGGACCGATTGCGCAGGCCGCCTGGAAAACCTTCTGGGTCACCATGGTCGGGTTCGGCCTGTCCATCGTGGTCGGCGTGATGCTTGGCTTTCTGGTCGGCTCCTCGCGCCTGGCCTATGCCGCCATCTATCCGCTGCTGGTGGCTTTCAACGCCGTGCCCAAGGCGGCCATTGTGCCCATCCTCATCGTCTGGTTCGGCATCGGTGTTGGGCCGGGCATCCTGACGGCGTTTTTGATCTCCTTCTTCCCGATCACGGTCAACATGGCCACCGGCCTGGCGACACTGGAGCCGGAACTGGAAGACGTGCTGCGCGTGCTGGGCGCCAAACGCTGGGACGTGCTGGTCAAGGTCGGCTTGCCGCGCTCCATGCCCTACTTCTACGGCTCGCTGAAGGTCGCGATCACGCTGGCCTTTGTCGGCACCGTGCTGGCCGAGATGACCGCCGGCGACTCCGGCATCGGCTACCTGATGCTCAGCGCCGGCTCGCAGCAACGCATGGCGCTGGCCTTTGCCGGCCTGGTGGTGATCGGTGCGATGGCGATGATCATGTATGAGCTGTTCAGCTACATCGAGAAGCACACCACGGGCTGGGCGCACCGCGGAACGCAGGGGGGCTGAAGTCGCCGCTTCCTTGCTTATGCATCAAATCGGCCTGTAGCCCCCGTCCAGTGGGCGTGAGAAGCTATTGAATTTGTAGCATCGAGGTGTTGCAACAAGCCGAAGATCGCGGCCGTCCTAGAGAAACCGTTCAAGCAGCCGCCGCGACGCCCGGTCCAGCGCCCCCATGTCCTTGACGCTGAAATGCACGCCATGACCGGCCGCAATCAGCAGCGACTGCGGGCTGAGCCGCCGAATGTCTTCTTCGGCCTTGAGCACAAAAGAGGTGGCGCCGCGGTCGGTTTCCACGGCCCAGGTGCTGGGCGTGCCGAAGCCCGACACGCTTTTGATCCGCGTGATGGCGGGGACAAAATCGCGCAGGGCCAGCTCTTCTTCCAGCAGCCTGCGCAGGGTGGGGGGCAGGCCATCGAGGCGCTCCAGCCAGACCAGTTCGTGGCCTTCGCTGCCGACCAGCGAAATACCCTCGTCGGGCGCGGCAATCGGGAAGGCGCGCACCGGCACCACGCCCAGATGTTGCCGGCCCTGGCCGTCGGTCAGCAGCAGGCGGCCCGACGCGTGGCGTTCGAGCTGGAAAGAAATCATGGGTGTTGCCTCAGACATTGCCGCTCCGCTGCGCGGTGTGCGCCACCTGCGAGGTGGCCAGCGCAATCCGGCCCTCCTCGGCGTCCAGGTTGCCTTCGCTGTCCACCTGGCGCGCCTGCGCCTCATACAGCCGCCAATAAGCCCCCTGTTTGGCCATCAGGTCTTCGTGCGGACCGACCTCGACCACCTGGCCGCGATCCATCACCACCAGCCGGTCGGCCTTGCGCAGAGTGGACAGGCGGTGTGCAATCGCAATCGTCGTGCGGCCCTGCACCAGGTTGTCCAGGGCTTTCTGGATTTCCTGCTCGGTTTCGGTGTCCACCGAGGAGGTCGCCTCGTCGAGGATCAGGATGCGCGGGTCAATCAGCAAGGCGCGCGCAATCGAGATGCGCTGGCGCTCGCCGCCCGACAGCCCCTGGCCACGCTCACCGACCAGCGAGTCATAACCCTGCGGCAGGCGCAGGATGAACTCGTGGGCATGGGCCGCACGCGCTGCGGCGACGATCTCGGCGCGGCTGGCGCCGGGTTTGCCGTAGGCGATGTTGTCGGCAATCGTGCCGAAAAACAGGAAAGGCTCCTGCAGCACCAGGCCGATGTTGCGCCGGTAGTCGGCCACGCCAAAACGCCGGATATCGGTGCCGTCCACGCTGATGCTGCCGTCGGTCACATCGTAAAAGCGGCAAATCAGGTTGACCAG
>CAMLDT010000173.1 GCA_946479075.1 uncultured Polaromonas sp. | reverse complement strand
GCGGGCTGGCTGCTGCTGCTGTGGCCGACGCTGTCGGCCTTGTGGGTGGCGGCGCATGGTTTTCCTGGCTGGCACCTCATCGCCGTGTTCACGTTGGGGACCATCCTGATGCGCAGTGCCGGGTGCTGCCTCAACGATGTCGCCGACCGCGACTTCGACCGCCATGTCAAACGCACGGCCGAGCGGCCGGTGACACGCGGCGCGGTAAGTATCAAGGAGGCGCTGCTGCTGGGCGCGGTCCTGGCGCTGATGGCTTTCGGGCTGGTGCTGACGACCAACACGCGCACCATCCTGTGGTCTTTTGCGGCGCTGGCTGTCGCCGTGGTTTATCCATTTGCCAAACGCTTTGTGGCCATGCCGCAGGCGGTGCTGGGTGTGGCTTTCAGCTTCGGCATCCCGATGGCGTTTGCCGCCGTGCAGTCGCGCGTGCCGGCGCTGGCCTGGTGGCTGCTGCTGGGCAACCTGTTTTGGGTGATTGCCTACGACACCGAATATGCGATGGTGGACCGGGACGATGACCTGAAGATCGGCATGAAAACCTCGGCCATCACGCTGGGGCGTTTTGATGTGGCGGCGGTGCTGGCCAGTTACCTGATTTATCTGTCGATTTGGGCTGTAGCCCTTGCCGATATTGCGCAACCAGCTATCTATTTCATAGCGATTGGCATCGCGCTGGGCCAGGCACTGTGGCATGTCTGGCTGATCCGCGGGCGCGGCCGCGAGGCCTGTTTCAGGGCCTTTCGCCTGAACCACTGGCTGGGCTTCACGGTGTTTGCCGGCATTGTGTTGGCCTACCTGATGGCCGGCCGCTGAAGCAGTTTGCTATCCAATTAATAGCTGCTTGCGCCCGCCCGTTAAGGGCTGGAGGCCGATTTGATGCTTGAAAAATCAGGCGCCGCCGAATTCGTCGCCCAGTTCCACGGCACGTTGCCGCGCTGCGTCCAGGGCACGCATGAAGTGCTGCTGAAGCCCCGCATTGTCCATGGACGTGATGGCCGCGTAGGTGGTGCCGCCCTTGGACGTGACGCGGGCGCGCAGCAGTTCGGGCGGATCGTCGGAGGCAGCGGCCAGCGCTGATGCGCCGCTGAAGGTGCCGATGGCCAGGGTGCGTGCCTGCGCCGGGCTCAAGCCCATCTGCACGCCGGCCTGCATCATCGCTTCAATGAAATAAAACACATAGGCCGGGCCGGAGCCGGACAGCGCGGTGACGGCGTCCAGCTGCTGCTCTTCGTCCAGCCAGAGGAACTGGCCGGTGGTTTCGATCAGGGCCTGCACAGACTGCCGCTGCGCGCTGGTGACGGCAGGCCGGGCAAACAAGCCCGTCACCCCCAGGCCCACCAGCGCCGGCGTGTTGGGCATGGCGCGCACCACACACTCCGTGCCCAGCCAGCCAGCGATGCTGCCGGAGCGGATGCCGGCCGCCACGCTCAGGTGCAGGGCCTGGCGCGTGTGCGGCCCGGCCTGGCCGGCCGCTTCGCGAAAGCTTTGCGGCTTGACGGCCCAGACCACCATGCCGGCGCGGGCCAGCGCGGCGTCCGGCGCAGCTGCCGCCGTGATGCCGAATTGCGCCTGGAGCTTCGCGCGTTGTTCGTCCCAGGGCTCGATGACCTGGATGTTGGCCGCCGGTGTGCCCTGTTTGAGCAGGCCACCGATGATGGCGCTGGCCATGTTGCCGCCGCCGATGAAGGCGATGTTGTCGGGTGTGGAAAGTGTCATGACAGATGATGTGGTGCTGCCTGCAGTCTAGCGCCTGCGCTGTGGATCAATCGGCCACGGTTTGCCGCACGGCGTGCTCCCAGCGCGCCATCAGCTCGGCGGCCCGGCCGGCGTCCAGGGTGGGCAGAAAGCGGCGTTCGCTGCGCCACAAGGCCGACAACTGATCGGTGTTTTGGTAAACCCCGGTGGACAGGCCGGCCAGGTAGGCCGCCCCCAGTGCGGTGGTTTCGGTCACGGCAGGCCGCACCACAGGAATGCCCAGCAGGTCAGCCTGAAACTGCATCAGCAAATCGTTGATGCAGGCGCCGCCGTCCACACGCAGTTCGGCCACAGGAGCCGCGCCCGCTGCCACGGCGTCGCGGCTCATGGCCTGCAGCAGCGCAGCGCTCTGGTAAGCAATGCTTTCCAGCGAGGCCCGTGCAATGTGCGCCAGCGTGGTGCCGCGCGTGAGGCCGGTGATGCTGCCGCGCGCCCCGGGTTTCCAGTAGGGTGCGCCCAGCCCGGTGAAGGCCGGCACCACCATGACGCCGCCGGAGTCCGGCACGCTTTCGGCCAGCGCCTGCACCTCGCCGCTGCCCTGGATCGCGTGCAGGCCATCGCGCAGCCACTGCACTACGGCGCCGCCGACAAACACGCTGCCCTCGAACGCGTATTCGGGCTGCGGCATCACTTGCGCCGCACTGGTGGTCAGCAGGCCGTTGTGCGAGGTCTGGAATTTGGTGCCGGTGTGCATCAGCATGAAGCAGCCGGTGCCGTAGGTGTTCTTGGCCATGCCCTCCTGAAAGCAGGCCTGGCCGAACAGCGCGCTTTGCTGGTCGCCGGCGACGCCTGCGATGGGAATGGCCGCGCCCAGCAGGTCCGGCATCACTTCGCCATACAGCGCGCTGGAGGGACGCACGGCGGGCATCAAGGAGGCCGGAATGTCCAGCAGCGCGAGCAGTTCTTCGTCCCAGATGTTGCTGCGCACATTGAACAGCATGGTGCGTGAGGCGTTGGTGACATCCGTGGCGTGCAGCTTGCCGCCGGTGAGTTGCCACATCAGCCAGCTGTCCACCGTGCCGAAGGCGAGCTCGCCGCGTTCGGCCTGTTGCCGGGCCTGCGGCACGTTGTCGAGCAGCCACTTGAGCTTGGTGCCGGAAAAGTAAGCATCGATCAGCAGGCCGGTTTTTTCCTGGATCAGCCCGGCTTTGCCGTCCTCGCGCAATTGGGCGCAGGTGGTCTCGGCACGGCGGTCCTGCCAGACGATGGCGTGGTGCACCGGCCGGCCGGTGGTGCGGTTCCAGAGCACCGTGGTTTCGCGCTGGTTGGTGATGCCCAGCGCGCGGATGTCGCCAGCCTTGAGTCTGGCCTTGTCCAGCACCTCACGCGCGGTCGCCAGCTGCGTGCGCCAGATGACCATGGGGTCATGCTCGACCCAACCTGGTTTGGGATAAATCTGGGGCAACTCCTGCTGCGCCATGGCGACGATGTGGCCTTGTTCGTCAAACACGATGCTGCGGGAGCTGGAGGTTCCCTGGTCCAGGGCGAGCAGGTAGGTCATGGGGTTTGTTCCGTGGGAGCGACTTCGCAGCGCACGCCTGCATCGGCCAGGAGCGCCGGGAAGGGGTCAGGGGGCGGCTGATCGGTGAACAGCCGGTCGATTTGCGACAGGGTCGCGAGTTCGACCATGGCCGGGCGGTTGAACTTGCTGGTATCAGCGGCCAGCCACACCTCGCGCGCGTGCGAGATGATGGTCTGCGCCACCTTGACTTCGCGGTAGTCGAAGTCGCGCAGGGAGCCGTCCGCTTCGATCCCGGAAATCCCGATCAGGGCGATGTCCACACGGAACTGGCGGATGAAATCGACGGTTGCCTCGCCGACGATGCCGCGGTCCAGCGGGCGGACCACACCGCCCGTCACGATCACTTCACAGTGGGCGTTGCCGCTCAGGATGGCCGCGACGTTGAGGTTGTTGGTGATGACGCGCAAGCCCTTGTGGTGCAGCAGCGCCCTGGCGATGGCCTCGGTGCTTGTGCCAATGTTCAGGATCAACGAACAGTTGTCGGGCACCTCGGCGGCCACGGCCCGGGCAATTCTGGCCTTGGCGTCCGCGTTGAGGCTTTCGCGTTGCCGGTAGGCCAGGTTTTCGATGGTGGAGCTGGGCGTGCGCACGCCGCCATGAAAACGCGCAAGCAGGCCTGCCTCGGACAGCCGCTGCACATCGCGGCGCACGGTTTGCAGCGTGACGGCCAGGATGTCCGCGAGTTGTTCGACGGTGACGGAGCCACGGGCACGGACCACGTCCAGAAGTTTGAGTTGCCGGGGATTGGAGTTCACAGGCGCATTTTGCTTGAGTCTGAAATGACTTGATGGCGAACAAAAGAATCAAATCGGAAAAAAGTCATTCAAAAACGCGCTAAAAGGAATAAAATAGAATCAATTCGAACTTTTTGCGATTGGCTGCAGCTTGCGCAGCACGGTGTCCGACTGACAACTTCGGTACTTCCTATCTCTTCCCTGTTTTCCCCTATCTACCCTATCTATATTGAGGATCGTCACCGGCGGGAGCGCCGCAGCGGGCTTGGGATGCCCTGCTGCAATATGAACCCTGCCGAGGCTGTTTTACCGGGACAAGGACAATGACCCCATGACGCTTGAATCTTTGCCGCTTGCGACGCCACGCGCAGATCTCCTGCAGCGCCTGAAAGCGCCACGTATTTACGACATCGCCATCATCGGGGGCGGCGCCACTGGCCTGGGGGTGGCACTTGACGCGGCAGCGCGCGGATTTTCTGTGGTGCTGGTGGAGTCGCATGACTTTGCCAAGGGCACGTCCTCACGGGCGACCAAGTTGGTGCACGGTGGCGTCCGTTATTTGGCCCAGGGCAACATTTCCCTGGTTCGCGAAGCGTTGCACGAGCGGTCGCGCTTGCTTGCCAATGCACCCCACCTCGCGCAGCCCCTGCCTTTTGTGATGCCCTCCTACAAGTTCTGGGAGGCGCCTTTTTACGGTGTCGGCCTGAAGATGTATGACGCGCTGGCGGGTAAAACCGGTCTGGGATCCACCGAGTTTCTCAATCGCGCGGAAACGCTGCGCAATCTGCCAACCGCGAAGCCAGAGGGTCTGAAGGGCGGCGTCAAATACTGGGACGGCCAGTTCGACGACGCACGCCTGGCACTGGCACTGGCGCGCAGCGCGGCGCGGGCCGGCGCCTTGCTGGTGAACTATTGCGCGGCCACCGGACTGATTCATGAGCGGGGCAAGCTCGTGGGTTTGCATGTATCAGATCAGGAAAGTGGGCAAACACTTGCGATTCGCGCCAAATGCATTGTGAACGCCGCCGGGGTGTGGGTGGATCAGTTGCGCGTGCTGGATGGGCAGGCCACAGGACGCGACGCAAAACCCATGGTGGCACCCAGCCAGGGGGTGCACATTGTGGTGGATCGTTCTTTCCTGCCCACCGACCACGCCTTGCTGGTGCCTAAAACGGCGGACGGCCGGGTGTTGTTTGCCGTGCCCTGGCTTGGAAAGACCATTCTGGGCACTACGGACACACCGCGCCAGGATCTGGCGCGTGAGCCGCGGGCCTTCCGCGAAGAAGTGAATTTCATTCTCGGCGAGGCCGGGCGCTACCTCAGCCGCGCACCGGGCCCGGCCGACATCAAGAGCATCTGGGTGGGGCTTCGTCCGCTGGTCAAGCCGCCGGAGGACGACGGTGATCGAACCCAGGCCTTGTCACGGGAGCACACCGTGCTGGTCAGCCAAAGCGGGCTGGTCACCGTCACCGGCGGCAAATGGACGACCTACCGGGCAATGGCCGAGGATGTGCTGGACACCTGTTTCGCGCACGGCCTGGTGGATAAACGACCGGGCGGCGTGACCGGGGAGCTCCGGCTGGTGGGCGCTACAACGACTGGTCACCGCATCAGCGACGCGCCGGGCCTGCATCTGTACGGCAGCGAGGCCGCGGCGGTTTTGGCGCTGCCGGGCAGTGACAGGCTGCTGGGGGGCGGCCTGACGGAGGCGATGGTCCGGTTTGCCGTGCGTTTTGAGTACGCCCGAACTGTCGAGGACGTGCTGGCCCGGCGCTCCAGGCTGTTGTTTCTGGATGCCGCCATGGCCAGATCGCTGGCGGCGGACGTGGCGGATCTGCTGCTGCAGGAGGGGCAGGCAGCCCCGCGTTTGGAGGAGTTTTTGGCCTTGAGCCAGCAATACCTGGCTCTTCCGGACTGAAGTCTTCTTTGTTTTCCTCGCAGATTCTTGCCCAAGCCCTCTCTTGTCCCTATTTTTGCTATCCAAACAATAGCAAGCAGTGTAGGTTTGGCGGGGGCTTCCTGCTCAAATGGTTGAAAACGGCACAGAAGAACCAGATACGCGACAAAAAGCGGGCGGGGTGTTGACAGCTTTTGCAAATTTACTGATAATCGTGGGCTTCGCTGTAAAAAGCTGAGAATTCTGCCTAACGGAAGCGCTGCAAGTGGTTTGCAGTGTGGACGACGGGCCCAAGACTGACTGGCAAGTCTTCCTGCGAGGGAAAAGGCGCCGGTGCAAGTTGGGACTAATTTAAATGATTCAAACGCAATCCAAACTCGATGTTGCTGACAACACGGGTGCCAAATCCGTGATGTGCATCAAGGTGCTGGGCGGATCCAAGCGCCGGTACGCCAGCGTTGGTGATGTCATCAAGGTGAGCATCAAAGAAGCCGCTCCGCGTGGCCGCGTCAAAAAAGGCGAGGTTTACAGCGCGGTGGTGGTTCGTACCGCCAAGGGTATTCGCCGTGGCGATGGTTCCCTTGTCAAATTCGATGGCAACGCAGCTGTGTTGCTCAATGCCAAGCTGGAGCCTATCGGCACCCGCATCTTTGGGCCTGTCACGCGCGAATTGCGCACGGAGAGGTTTATGAAGATCGTGTCCCTGGCTCCCGAAGTTCTGTAAGAGGGCGCGACATGAACAAGATTCGCAAAGGCGACGAGATCATCGTGATCGCTGGCCGTGACAAGGGCAAGCGCGGCACGATCACGCTTCGCAAGGATGACAGTTATGTGCTGGTGGAGGGTGTCAATCTGGTGAAGAAACACACCAAGCCCAACCCGCTCAAGGGCACCACCGGCGGTATTGTTGAAAAAGCAATGCCGATCCACCAGTCCAATGTGGCAATTTTCAATGCTGCAACCGGCAAGGCGGATCGTGTGGGTATCAAGCTTCTGGCTGACGGCAAAAAAGTGCGCGTCTTCAAGTCCAGTGGCGACGAAATTAAGGCTGCGTAAACATGGCACGCTTGCAAGATCAATACCGCGAAAAAATCGCGCCAGCTCTCATCGAGAAGTTTGGTTACACCTCGCCGATGCAGGTTCCCCGCATCACGAAGATCACCCTGAACATGGGTGTCAGTGAGGCGGTTGCCGACAAGAAGGTCATGGACAGCGCTGTGGGCGACATGGCCAAAATTGCCGGGCAAAAGCCTGTGGTTACCAAGGCCAAGAAGGCGATTGCCGGATTCAAGATCCGTGAAGATCTGCCCATTGGCTGCATGGTGACGCTGCGTGGCGTCCAGATGTATGAGTTTCTTGATCGTTTCGTGACTGTGGCTTTGCCGCGGGTTCGGGACTTTCGGGGTATTTCGGGCCGTGCTTTTGATGGCCGCGGGAACTACAACATCGGCGTCAAAGAGCAGATCATTTTTCCTGAAATTGAGTACGACAAGGTTGATGCCTTGCGCG
>CAMLDT010000172.1 GCA_946479075.1 uncultured Polaromonas sp. | reverse complement strand
CGATCTCGCCGGGCTCGCTCACCACGAACTTCCACCAGGCCCCGCGCGCGAGGAAGGCCCGGATCGCGGCCGGGTTGACGCGGGTGTCCTCGGCGACGCCCGAGCCCGACAGCTTGAGCGAGACGTTCCACTGGATGCCCACGTCGGCCTCGGCGGCGGGCACGCGGGTGCCGGAGGTCTCGACCTCCACGACGTACCCGCGGGCCGCGAGGGCGGCGGCCAGCGGGGCGAAGAGCGGCGACTCGAGCCAACGCCATAAGTCGATGGCATGGTGGGCTGCGGGTTTTTGTGCGCTCTCGTGAATGACTTTAACGGATCATGGCCACCGCGCAGCCGCGCTGACCACGCCACCGGCGCCGCAAGAAAGACCCGCTGCCTGCGTGCGCAGGAGCGGGTTTCTGTTTTTTCACATCAAAATGGCCTCCAGCCCCCGGTTGACGGGCGTGAGCAGCTATCCATTCGATAGCAAGCTGCAACCGGCGATCGAAACGGCCTCAGCCAGCCGACGCTTCGAAGCTGAACACACCCGGATTCTGGATCGGGTCCACATCCACCGGGATCGTGCTTTTCGGCGGAAACTTGCCTTCGAGCAACAACTTCGACAGCGGGTTTTCAATCCGCTGCTGGATCGCCCGCTTGAGCGGCCGCGCGCCGAACACCGGATCGAAGCCGACCTTGGCCAGTTCGGCAATCGCCGCTTCCGACACCTCCATGGTCAGGTCCATCTTCTGCAGGCGCTCGATCAAGGTGCGCAACTGGATGCGGGCGATGGACTCGATGTTTTTCGCGTCCAGCGAATGGAACACCACGGTCTCGTCGATGCGGTTCAGGAACTCCGGACGGAAGTAGTTCTTCAGCTCGCCCTCCACCGCTTCCTTGACGTCTTCATAGGGCTTGCCAACCATGGACTGGATGATGGGCGAACCGATGTTGCTGGTCATCACGATCACCGTGTTCTTGAAGTCCACGGTGCGGCCCTGGCCGTCGGTCAGGCGGCCGTCGTCCAGCACCTGCAGCAGAACGTTGAAGACGTCCGGGTGGGCTTTTTCAACCTCGTCGAGCAGCAACACGCTGTAGGGTTTGCGGCGCACGGCCTCGGTCAGGTAGCCGCCCTCCTCGTAACCCACGTAACCGGGCGGTGCGCCGATCAGGCGGGCGACCGAGTGTTTCTCCATGAACTCACTCATGTCGATGCGGATCAGGTGGTCCTCGCTGTCGAACAAAAAACCGGCCAGGGCCTTGCACAGCTCGGTCTTGCCGACGCCGGTGGGGCCGAGGAACAGGAAGGAACCGGTGGGCCGGTTCGGGTCCGACAGGCCCGAGCGTGAACGGCGAATCGCATTGGCGACCGCGCCAATGGCTTCGTCCTGGCCGACCACACGCTCGTGCAGCTTGCCTTCCATCAGCAAGAGCTTGTCGCGTTCGCCCTGCATCAGTTTGCTGACCGGGATGCCGGTGGCGCGCGCCACCACCTCGGCAATCTCTTCGGCGCCGACCTGGGTGCGCAGCAAGGTGGGCGCGTTGGACTTGCCTTTGCTGGCCTCGGCCTCCTGCGCTTCCTTCAGGCGTTTTTCAAGCTCGGGCAGCTTCCCGTACTGCAGCTCGGCGACCTTGTTGAAGTCGCCCTTGCGGGTGGATTCCTCGATCTGGAAACGGATGCGGTCGATCTCTTCCATGACGTCCTTGGAGCCGAGCGCCTGGGCTTTTTCGGCCTGCCAGATTTCGTCGAGGTCGGAGATTTCCTTTTGCAGCTTGCCGATTTCGTCTTCGATCAGCGCAAAGCGTTTTTGCGAAGACTCGTCTTTTTCGCGGCGCACGGCTTCGCGCTCGATCTGCAGCTGGATCAGCCGGCGGTCGAGTTTGTCCATGACCTCGGGCTTGGAGTCCATCTCGATCTTGATCTTGGCCGCAGCCTCGTCGATCAAGTCGATGGCCTTGTCCGGCAAAAAGCGGTCGGTGATGTAGCGGTGGCTCAGCTCGGCCGCAGCCACGATGGCCGGGTCGGTGATCTGCACGCCGTGGTGCACTTCGTATTTCTCCTGCAAGCCGCGCAGGATGGCAATGGTCGCTTCCACCGTTGGTTCGCCGACCAGGATTTTCTGGAAGCGGCGCTCCAGCGCGGCGTCTTTTTCGATGTACTTGCGGTATTCGTCGAGGGTGGTGGCACCGACGCAATGCAGCTCGCCGCGTGCCAGCGCGGGCTTGAGCATGTTGCCGGCGTCCATCGCGCCTTCGGCCTTGCCGGCGCCGACCATGGTGTGCAGCTCGTCGATGAAGACGATGGTCTGGCCTTCGTCCTTGGCGAGTTCTTTCAGCACGGTTTTCAGGCGCTCCTCGAACTCGCCACGGAACTTGGCGCCGGCCAGCAGCGCGGCCATGTCCAGGCTCAGAACCCGTTTGCCCTTGAGCGAATCGGGCACCTCGCCAGCGACGATGCGCTGGGCCAGGCCTTCGACAATCGCGGTCTTGCCGACACCAGGCTCACCGATCAGCACGGGGTTGTTCTTGGTGCGGCGCTGCAGCACCTGGATGGCGCGGCGGATCTCGTCGTCGCGGCCGATCACAGGGTCGAGCTTGCCCAGGCGGGCGCGCTCGGTCAGGTCCAGCGTGTATTTTTTCAGGGCTTCGCGCTGGCCTTCGGCCTCGGGGCTGTCCATCTTTTCGCCCCCGCGCACGGCGTCAATCGCCGACTCCAGCGCCTTGCGGGTCAGGCCGGCTTCTTTGGCCAGCTTGCCAACGTCGGCCTTGCTGTCGGCCACGGCCAGCAGGAAGAGCTCACCGGCGATGAACTGGTCGCCGCGCTTGATGGATTCCTTTTCGGTCGCCTGCAGCAGTTTGGCCAGCTCGGGGCCGACCTGGATCTGTTCCTGGCCCGAGACCGTCGGCAGCTTCTTCACGGCGGCGTCGGTCGCCGCCTGCAGCGCATTCACGTTGACACCGGCGCGCTGCAACAAGGCCTTGGGCCCGTCGTCCTGCGCCAGCATCGCCGCCAGCAGGTGGACTGGCTCGATGTAGGCGTTGTCGTTGCCCAGCGCGAGCGATTGTGCGTCGCTGAGGGCTTCCTGGAATTTGGTGGTGAGTTTGTCCTGGCGCATGGGGCGTCCCTTCAAAATGGATTGCCGTAGATCTGGGGTTGAAAGCGGCGGTTTTCAATAGTCCCGCCACAGTCCCGGCGCCGCGGCGGGCTGCCCTGCCCCCCGTGGTTCTAGAATCGTTTGCATGAACATACATCAGGTGTCGGTCAGCTACGTGATGGAACAGGACCGGCTGTTGATACGGATCAACGGCAAGGAAGGCGGCGAAATGCGCGCCTGGATGACGCGCCGGCTGGCGCTGGGGCTGCTGCCCGTCCTGGGCCAGACCACCACGGAGCAGATCAGCAAGGTCGCCGCCGCGGCCATCACCACCGCCGCGCCCCCGGCTGCCGGCGCCGATGCGCAGCGCGGCCAGATGCTGGCCGCCTTCGAGACGGAAGCCGAGCTGCGCGGCGGGGATTTTGAGACGCCTTACCGGACGCCCGAGGGTGCGCCGGCCGACCCGGCGCTGGACGCCGAGCCGCTGTTGCTGACAGAGATCAAGGTCACACTGCTGGGCAACGGCCAGTTGCAATTGCAATTGTTTGAAAAATTGCCGGGCCAGGCCATGGTGCGCAACTTCCAGGTAGTCATGGAGCCGCAACTGAGCAACGCCTTGCTGCGCCTGCTCCACCAGAGCGTGACGGCCTCGCAATGGCTGCAACTGCCCACCCTTGCCGAGCAGGCCAGCCTGGTCGCCACCGCCGAGCCGCTCGAACTGTCGGCCGATCTGGCCAAGCCGAAGTACCTCAACTGAGGGGCGCTGGCGCCCCCGCAGGCGGGCGCGGGCTCAACCGGCCTTGGCCGCTTCCAGCGAGAAGCCGGCGACTTTTTTGTAGTGCTCCGAAATTTCGCGCAGTTCCTGCTGGCTGATCAATTCGTCAATGTTGGCAAACGGCTTGCCGCCGCTGAGCTCATCGACCTTGATGTTGATGAAGTCGGGCGGCACCGAGCGGTTGGTCAGCACAATGTTGGCCGTTGGCGCCAGCCGCAGCTTTTCATAGGCCAGCAAGGCGGCGCGGCCATCCCCACCCGCACCGGCCAGTTGCTCGGCCAGCGTGCGCCCGTCGATGATGGCCTGCGCCGAACCGTTGGAGCCGCGCGGGTACATCGGGTGAGCGGCGTCGCCCAGCAAGGTCACGCGGCCAAAGGTCCACTGCGGCACCGGATCCTTGTCCACCATCGGGTACTCAAGAATCTGTTCGGCGCCCTCGATCAGCGCCGGCACATCCAGCCACGGGAAACGCCAGTCCCTGAAGATGTCCTGAAAGTCGCGCGCGTCGCCCTCGTGGTTCCAGTCGTTCATGGCCGCGTCGCCGCGCTGGATCTCGGCCACCCAGTTGATGAGCTGGTAGCCCGCAGCGTCGAGCTTGTCCACGATGGGGTAAATCACCATCTTGCCGGTCTCGATGGAGCCGATGCGCATATAACTCTTGCCGGTCAGGATGGGTTTGTGCCGCGTCACGCCGCGCCAGGTGTTGATGCCGGCAAACGCCACTTTTTCGTCGGGATAGAACTGGCGGCGCACGGTGGAATTGACGCCGTCGCAGGCGATCACCACGTCGGCCCGCACCGGCGGCAGCGCGGCGCCGGTCGAGGTCTGCACAAACTGCACGTCGGCACCGCTGTCGTCCTGCGTCACGCCGGTGCAGCGGTGGTCGGTGTGGATGGCGGCAGCGCCCAGGCGGTCCAGGCAGGCTTCGTAAAGCAGCCGGTGCAGCTTGCCGCGCGGAATGCCGATCTCGGGCAGGGCGTAACCGGCATGGCGGCCGCGCGGCTCCCGGTAGATGAACTGGCCGAAGCGGTTGAAAAACACGCTTTCCTCGTTTTCGATCCCGACGGCTTCAATCGGCACCTGCAGACCCAGGCTGGCCAGTTCGCGCATGGCGTGCGGCAGCAGCGTGATGCCCACGCCAAGTTCCCTGATTTCAGGCACGGTTTCATAAACCTCGCAGGCCAGCCCGCGCTGGTGCAAAGCCAGTGCGAGGCTCAAGCCGCCTATGCCGCCGCCGACGATGGTGATTTTCATGGGTGCGCCCGGGTGGTCCGGTTTTTATGCATCAAATGGGCCGTCAGCCCTTGCCAGGAAAGGGTAAGCAGCTATGAATTCAGTAGCAAACCAAATCAGTTGGCGGTGATGCCCTGAGCCTTGATCAGTTTCGCCCAGCGCCCGGCGTCGTTTTCGACCAGGGTCTTGAACTCGCCCGGTGTGCTGCCGCTCGGGTCCATGCCCTGGGTCGAGAAGGCTTTCTTGACCTCGTCGCTGAGCAGGATCTCGCGGATCTCACGGTTGTACAAAGCCACCAGTTCGGGCGAGGTGCCAGGGGGGGCAAAGATGCCGTACCACATGTCCACGCTGACCTTGCCGGCTTTGGCCTCTTCCAGTGTCGGCAGTTCCGGGAGCAGCGGATGGCGCTTGTCGCTGCCGATGCCCAGCGCCACCAGCCGGCCGGACTTCACATGTGGCAGCGCCACGTGGATGGGCAGAAACATGGTCTCGATCTGGCCGCCCAGCAGGTCGGTGATGGCCGGGCCGGTGCCGCGATAGGGAATGTGCGTAACAAACACGCCCGAGGTCGCCTTGAACAATTCCATCGACAGGTGATGGGGTGTGCCGACACCGGGCGAGCCGTAGTTGATGCGGCCCGGCGACCTGCGCGCTGCGGCGACCAGGTCCGTGGCGGTCTTGAAGCCGGTTTTCGGATGCGCGACCAGGATCAGCTGGCCCCAGCTGGTCAGCGTGACCGGCGTCAGGTCCTTCACCGGATCAAAAGGCAGTTGCGGGTACAGGCCGGCGTTCATCACCAGCGTGTTGACCGTGACCAGCAGGGTCGAGCCGTTGGGCGCGGCGCGCACCACGGCCTCGGTGCCGATGTTGCCCGAGGCGCCGGCGCGGTTGTCCACCACCACCGGCCGGCCCAGCCGCTCTGAAAGTTTCGGCCCGATGGTGCGGGCAATCAGGTCAATGCCGGTGCCGGGCGTGAAGGGCACGATCAGGCGGACCGGGCCCTGCGGCAGGGCGTTGGCGCCGGGGGCAGGTTGCGCCTGCAGGCTGCCAAAGGCCAGCGGCAGCATCAGCGACATGGCCGCGCGAAGGGCCAGCCGGCGGCCAGCATGGAAAGGGAGCTTCATGGCGAATTCCTTAGTTCGTTGGCATGCTAACAATTATTGAAGTGCGGGCGTCAAGGCACAATCCATGGAATCCCTTAGTCATGCCGCCAGCCGAAGAACTGGCCGCCCACCCCACATAGTGACCACTGTGCCCGCTTCCCACAACCTCTCCCGGCTTTACGCCCGGCCCGGCTTTTTATTGCGCCGGGCGCATCAAATCTCGGCCGGCGTTTTTGAAGACGAGTGCCGCAGCGTCGGATTGACGCCGGCGCAGTTTGGCGTACTCAGCGTGCTGCGCGCCAGCCCGGGCCTGGACCAGTCCAGCCTGGCGCGCGCGCTGGGCTTTGACAAGGTCACGGTGCTGCGCGTGTTGCGCGGGCTGGAGACCCGCGGCCTGATCGCGCGGGCGCCCGCACCGGCCAGCCGGCGCAACCTGGCGATTTCACTGTCCGATGCCGGACTGGCACTGCTGCTGCAGGCACAAGACCCCGCCGAGCGCGCCTACCACCGGCTGATGGCGCCGCTGGACGTGGCCCAGCAGGCGCAACTGGTGGATTTGCTGCAGTTGCTGACCGCCGGTCTCGAAAATGAGGCACGGGCGCCTTTTGTGCCGCCTGGTCAGGAAGACGGCGGGGTCGGGCCGGCTTGATTCACGGCCCTAGGCGTTGACGGCCTGGATGCCCCATTTGGCCAGCGCCGCGTCGTCGGCCACCCGCGCATCGACCCAGCGCGCACCGTCCGGCGTCTGCTCTTTTTTCCAGAACGGTGCCTGGGTCTTGAGGTAATCCATCAGGAATTCGCAGGCCTGAAAACTTTCGCCGCGGTGCGCCGACGTCACCGCCACCATCACCACCTGGTCCAGCGGCTGCAACAGGCCAACACGGTGGACTACACGCGCGCCGTAGATGTCGAAGCGTTTGTGGGCCTCGTCGATCATGGCTTCGATGGCTTTTTCGGTCATGCCGGGGTAGTGTTCGAGCTCCATGGAACTCACGTCACTCCCGTCATTGCGGTTGCGCACGGTGCCGATGAAACTGCAGACTGCACCCACGCGCTTGTCGCCCTGGCGCAGTGTGGCCACCTCGTCGGCAAGGTTGAAGTCTTCAGTCGTGATCAGTACGCGGGGAGATACGCTGTGAGGGGCCATGGTTGCAATTTTGCCACTCGTGCCCCCAAAGCCAGCGAAGGCAGCTAAGATTTCCCGCATGACCGAATACACACGCCACCTGATCACCTGGACGCCTTCCGGCGCCCCGGGTCAGGTCGCATGCGCCGGCACATCGAAAAAACCGTTGCTCATTTGACCGGGGCTGCGGTTCCGTCGTCGAATGAGCGATG
>CAMLDT010000171.1 GCA_946479075.1 uncultured Polaromonas sp. | reverse complement strand
CCGCGGCCGACAACATGGTGCTGTTTCGCAGCGCGGTCAAGCAGGCGCTGCGCCGCGCCGGTTACCACGCCACCTTCATGTGCCGTCCACCCTTTCCCAACATCATGTCCAGCGGCTGGCACCTGCACCAGTCGCTGGTGGACCTTGACACCGGCGCCAATCTTTTTCAGCGGGATGCGCCAGCGCCCGGCACGCAAGCCACGGATGCGCAGCACACCCTGTCGGCGCTGGGCGAGCATTACCTGGCCGGCTTGCTGGAGCACGCACGCGGCATGGCGGTGTTCTGCACGCCAACCCTCAACGGCTTCGGCCGCTTCCGGCCCAACGCACTGGCACCGCAGTCGGTGCTGTGGGGCCGTGACAACCGCGGCGCCATGCTGCGCGTGGTCGGGCAGCCTGGCGACGCGGCGACGCGGATCGAGAACCGCATCGGCGAGCCGGCCGCCAACCCTTATCTGTATCTGGCCTCTCAAATCCTCGCCGGGCTGGACGGCATCGCACGCCAGCTCAAGGCGCCAGCGGCCACCGATGCGCCCTATGGCGAAGCCGGCGTCAAAATCCCCACACGTCTGGGTGAGGCGCTGGAGGCGCTGGAGGCAGACCGCACACTGGTCGAAGCTTTCGGCAGCAGCTTCATCAACTACTTCACCCGCATCAAGCAGTCGGAGATCACGCGCCATGAGCAGGCCGCGGACAAGGACGACTGGCAGCGGCGCGAATATTTCAGCCGCATCTGAACCTCAAGGAATTCATGATTACTATCAATTTCATAGCTGCTGGCGCAGACCCCATAAGGGCCAGAGGCAAAATTGGTCAAAGTTTGATGGAGGCAGCCGTGGCGGCCGGTGTGGACGGCATCGCGGCCGATTGCGGCGGGATGCTGACCTGCGCCACCTGCCATGTGATGGTGGAGCCGCCGTTTGCAGCGCTGCTGCCGCCTGCAGACGGAGAAGAGCAGGCCATGCTGGCTTTCACCGCCACACCGGCCACGCCGGCCAGCCGGCTCAGCTGCCAGATCATCCTGCGCGCCGAACTTGACGGTTTGACGGTAGAGTTACCGCCTACACAATATTGAGGGACACCATGATTCTCGAACTCGCCGACATCCGCATCGCTCCCGGCCAGCAGGCCGCTTTTGACGAGGCCATCCAGCGCGGACTGAAAACCGTCATCGCCGGCGCCAAAGGCTTCCAGGGATTCAAGGTCAACAAGGGCATCGAAAGCCCGGAGCGCTACATCCTGCAGATTTTCTGGGACACGCTGGAAGACCACACCGTCGGTTTCCGCGAATCGCCGGCTTTCGCGCAATGGCGGACCATCGTCGGGCCTTTTTTCGCCGCGCCACCGGTGGTGGAACACTTCACGCTGCTGGCCAAATCGGGAGACTGACCGGGGACCGAAGCGGCCCGGTCCGGCTCAGGCCATGTCCTCATGGCCGGCAATCAGCTTGCCCAGCAGGGCGCCGAGCTGCATTCGCTCGGCGGCGTCCAGCGGGCCCAGCAGGCGCGTCTGGACCTTGCTCACGGCCCGCTTCATCTGTAGCGCCACTTTCTGGCCCTCGGGGGTGGCCCACAGCAGCTTGCGCCGCCGGTCGGCCGGATCGGCTTCGCGGCGCACCCAGCCCTTGGCCTCCAGCCGGCCAATCACCGAGCCCGACGTGGCCGCGTCAAACGCAACGCGGCCGGCCAGCGTGATCTGATCCTCGCCCGGGTCATCCATCAAGGCGTTCAGGATGGCGAACTGCACCGGCGTCACATCGAAACCGGCGGTTTCCTCCATGAAAAGCGCCACCGACAACTGGTGGGCGCGCCTGATCTGGTGCCCGGGGGCATCGCTGAAGTTGAAACTTTTTGCCATGCAGGAAGTTTAGGGCTTCCGCGCGCCCCGCTTCACATTGCCTTTGCGGCGCCCTCGCCCGGGCTTGAGGGTATTTACCAGCCCACCCAATAATAAGCATGCTTATTATTGGGTCTAAAATCCTTTCCATGGCCCTCGTACTTTCGGACGCAAGAACGTGACTTCTTCCTCACCCATCCTGATCGCCGGTGGCGGCATTGGCGGCCTCGCCGCCGCGCTGGTGCTGGCCCGTGACGGCTACCCGGTGACGGTGCTGGAGCAATCCGCCAGCTTCGGCGAAATCGGCGCCGGCATCCAGCTGGGCCCCAACATCTTCCGGATGTTTGCCTGGCTCGGCCTGACCGACGTGGTGAGCAAGGTATCGTTTTTTCCACCTGGCCTGGGCATGAATGACGTGCGCACCGGCGAGAAGGTGGTGCGCGTTCCCCTGGGCGACATGGCGCGCGCCACTTACGGCTTTCCCTATGGGGTGATTTACCGCGCCGACCTGCACCAGGTGTTTCTGGATGCCTGCGCAGCGCAGGCCAGTGTGTCGCTGCGCACCAGCGCCAAGCTCGAATCCTTTGACCAGTCCGCCAATGGCGTGCGGGTTCAGCTTGCAGGCGGCGAGGTGCTCGAAGGCGCTGCGCTGATTGGCGCTGATGGCATCTGGAGCAAGGTCCGCGAGGCCGTGGTGGGTGACGGCAAGCCCCGGGTATCGGGCCACATCGCCTACCGCGCCGTGCTCAAGCGCGAGGACGTGCCGGACCATCTCTGGAGCGATGACGTGCTGCTCTGGGGCGGCGAGAAAACCCATCTGGTGCATTACCCGCTTCGCCGCGGCGAGCTGTTCAATCTGGTCGCCGTTTTTCACAGCAACAAGTACGACGAAGGCTGGAACACCTTCGGCGACACGGCCGAACTCACCGAGCGGTTTGCCGGCGCCTGCCCGCAAGTGCAGGAGTTGTTGGGGAAAATCGAGACCTGGAAAATGTGGGTGCTGTGCGACCGCGAACCGGTGAAGAACTGGACCGACCGGCGCGTCACCCTGCTGGGGGACGCCGCCCACCCGATGCTGCAGTACCTGGCGCAAGGCGCGGGCCAGGCCATTGAGGACGCGGTGGTATTGCGGGAAGCCCTGCGCTTCACGCACGGCGATGTGCCGCTGGCCTTCCAGAAATACCAGCAGGTGCGTTATCTGCGCACCGGCAGGGTGCAGTTGACCGCACGGTTTTATGGCGACATCTATCACGCTGCGGGCGTTCAGCGCGAGTTGCGTAACCAGTTGTTTCAGAGCGGAAACGAAAGCGCTGGTTTTGCGGGTTTGAAGTGGATGTACGACGGAATCGAGCCATCAAAGCTGTTCAAATAGAGCCCTTTCAAATCTGGAGGATCGCATGAAATTGTCCAAACGTACTACGCTTTTGATAGCAGCACTCGCTCTACCCATGCTGGCTGCAGCCCAGAATGCTCCAAAAAAGCCAGGCGCCCGGGAAGCCGCGCCAGCGGTGGCAACGTGGCCGACCCGTCCGGTGAAACTGCTCGTCGGCTTCCCTGGCGGTTCGACGCCGGACATGGCGGCGCGCATTTTGGCCGAGCCGCTTTCACGCGCACTCGGACAGCCAGTGATTGTGGAGAATCGTCCCGGTGCGTCGGGCAACATCGCCGCCGACCTGGCCGCCAAAGCCACGGACGACCATACGCTGGCCGTGGTGATCAACGGCAACCTGACGTCGGCCAAGATGCTGTATTCCAAGCTGCCTTACGACCCGGCCAAGGACTTCACACCGATCTCCCTGTTGACCACCGCGCCGCTGGTACTGGTGGCACCGATGAACCAGCCTTCCGGCAATGACTTCTTTCTGGCTGCGCGCAACGGCGGCGACAAGTGGAACTATGGCTCCGTCGGCAACGGCTCGGTCGGGCATCTGGGCATGGAGCTGCTCAAGTCCACCGCTGGCAACCTGGCTGCCGTGCATGTGCCCTACCAGGGCAACCCGCAAGTCGTCACCGCCTTGCTGAGCGGCCAGATCCAGATGGCGCTGGTGCCACCCGGCATTGCGCTGCCCCAGGTCAAGGCAGGCAAGCTGAAGGCCATCGGCCTGACCAGCGGACGCAGCGCCCTGGCGCCCGAGATCCCGCCGCTGTCGGATGCAGAAATCCGCAACTTCAACCTGGAAGTCTGGACCGCGCTGGTGGGCCCGGCCAAACTGTCCAAAGCTGCGCAGACGCGCCTCGCCCAGGAAGTGCCACGCATCATCCGTGACAACGACACCCGCCAAAAACTGTTCAGCCAGGGCTGGCAGGCTGTTGGAACCTCGCCAGAAGGCCTGACCAGCCGCATCCGCAACGAGACCGCCATCATGGGCGGCATCATCACGATGCGCGGGATCAAGATCGAGTAATTAATGCCCCCACGTTCGCTCACTGCGTGTAGCTCTCTGCCCCCGAGGGGGCGCATTTTTTCTCGGGTCACCCTGCGAAAAAACTCATGCCCCCACGCTCGCTCACTGCGTGTAGCTCTCTGTCCCCCGAGGGGGCGCATTTTTTCTCGGGTCACCCTGCAAAAAAACTCATGCCCCCACGCTCGCTCACTGCGAGCCTGCGGCGGCTCCCTGCCCCTTGCACTGGAGAAGGGGCGCTGCACCTGCGGGCCGGCGAAGCCGGACCCGCGGCCACTGCCTGAATTGAAACCCGTTCCATGCCAACTTCATCCAGCTTGAACACCGTTACCGAGCCCGCACGCGCATTGCCTGTTTATGGCGAGTTCGATGTTGTTGTGATCGGCGGCGGGCCGGCCGGGCTGGCTGCCAGCGTCAGTGCGGCCAGACACGGCGCGCGGACCTTGCTGGTGGAGCGTTATGGTTTTTTGGGCGGGATGGGCACGGCGGGCGGCGTCACCAACTTTGCGGGCCTCTATGGCCGCAAGAACGGCGAGATGCAGCAGGTCGTGCATGGCGTGGTGGACGAGCTGCTGGAACGTATCGATGTGATGGGTGGCCTGAACCTGCCGCAGGACGGCATGCTGGGCCGCATACGCGTGCGCTCCTACGATGTCTCCGCCTACAAATGTGCGGCCGACCAGTTGCTGCTGTCAGCCGGCGTGCAGCTGCTGTTTCATGCCTGGGCCGCGAGCGTGGTGATGGACGGTTCGTCCATCGCAGCGCTGGTGGTGGAGACCAAGTCGGGCCGCCAGGCAATTCGTGCCCACCGTTTCATCGATTGCTCCGGCGACGCCGATGTGGCGCAATTTGCCGGCGTGCCTTTTGAGTTGGGTGACGGCCACGGCAGCGCCCTGTTCCCGACCACCATGTTCCGTGTCGGCCACGTCGATGCCGCGCGCGCGCTGGCTGCAGTGGGCGAGTTCAGTGCGATCAACAAGCTCATGGACGACAGCGAAGCGCGCGCGCCCGGCCGCTACAAATTCCCGCGCAAGGGCGCGATCCTGCGCCCCAACAAGAATCCCGCCGAATGGCGCGCCAACGTCACGCAGATCCGCAACGCCGCCGGCGTGGCCATGGACGCCACCGATGCGCGCCAGCTCAGTGAAGGAGAACTGGAAGGGCGGCGGCAAATCGCCGAATACTTCCGTTTCCTGAAAAACGAAGTGCCGGGCTTCGGGGAGTCGGCCATCGTCGATATCGCCCCCCAGGTGGGCATCCGCGAAACGCGGCGGGTTTGCGGCGACTACGCGCTCACCGGCGAGGACATCCTGTCGTCCGCACGTTTTGACGATGTCATCGGGATCAACGCCTGGCCCATGGAAATGCATGTGGATGGCGCCATCAGCTGGGGGTTTCCGCGTGATGAACGACGCGCGTTCAACGACCTGCCCTGGCGCATGCTGACCAACCGCCATGTCCCCAACCTGCTGGTTGCCGGACGCTGTGCATCAATGACCCACGAAGGCCAGTCGGCCGCACGCGCCAGTGGCGGCTGTTTTGTGATGGGCCAGGCCGCGGGCACGGCCGCCGCCATGCTGGCAAGTGGCCAGGACTTTGCCAAACTCGATATCAACCTGCTGCAGCAGCAACTGTTGCAGGACGGCGTTTTCTTCGACCGCTGAACTTACGGAGTGCCATTCATGGATATGACCCCGCCTCCCGGCAGTGCGCGCAAGGCGTTTTACGACGCCATCCGCGCGCAGCACCTGACCCCCTTGTGGGAAGTGCTGCATGCACTGGTGCCACAGCAACCGGCCACACCCTGCGTGCCGGCCTTCTGGGCCTATGAACAGGTACGCCCCTGGCTGATGGAGGCGGGCCGGCTGATCACTGCGGAGGAAGCGGTGCGCCGGGTACTCATCCTGGAAAACCCCGGACTGCAAGGGCAATCGGCAGTCACCCAGTCGCTGTATGCGGGCCTGCAGCTGATTCTTCCCGGCGAAGTCGCGCCCAGTCACCGCCACACCCAGAGCGCCTTGCGTTTTGTGGTCGAGGGCAAAGGCGCCTACACCGCCGTCGATGGCGAGCGCACCACCATGGCGCCGGGCGACTTCATCATCACCCCGAGCTGGACCTGGCACGACCACGGCCACGAAGCCACGCTGGACGGCGGGGAGCCGGTGGTCTGGCTCGACGGCCTGGACATCCCCATGCTGCGGTTTTTCGACGCAGGCTTCGCTGAAAACAGTGGTCAGCGGTCGCAGCCGGTGACCCGGGCCGAAGGCACCAGCTACCAGCGTTACGGCGCCAACATGCTGCCGGTGCGTTACGACGCGCCTTTCGGCCAGACCTCGCCGATCTTCAGCTACCCCTATGACCGGACCCGCGAAGCCCTGCACACACTGGAGCGGCAGGCGCCGGTAGACGACTGGGACGGCATCAAGCTGCGCTATGTGAACCCGGCCACGGGCGGCTCACCGATGCCGACCATGGGCACCTTCATGCAGCGCCTGCCGGCCGGCTTTGAAGGCAAGGCATGGCGCCAGACCGACGGCGCCGTCTTCAGTGTGGTCGAGGGCCACGGCAGCGTGAGCATCTCGCAGGGCGATACTCAACAGGTGTTTGAATTCGGTCCGCGCGATCATTTTGTGATTCCATCCTGGCACCTGGCCAGCCTGCGTTCCGCGCAGGGCTGCGTGCTGTTCAGTTTTTCAGACCGCCCGGTGCATCAGGCGCTGGGCATACACAGAGAAGAGAGGTTGTCATGAGTTTTGTATTTACCCCGCCGCCGCTGGTTTCCGTCCCCGTGGTCGGTACCCTGGACCGTTTCCCGGTGCACCGCGTTTACTGCGTCGGCCGCAACTACGAAGAACACGCCAAGGAAATGGGCTTCACCGGGCGTGAGCCGCCCTTTTTCTTTCTCAAGCCGGCAGACGCTGTGGTGGTGGTGGAGGCTGGCCAGACCGGTGTCATCCCCTATCCGTCCCTCACCAGCAACCTGCATCACGAGATCGAGCTGGTGGCAGCCATCGGCACCGGCGGCAAGAACATCAAGGCCGCCGACGCGCTCAAGCACATTTTTGGTTACGCCGTCGGACTGGACATGACACGCCGCGACCTGCAGGGCGAAATGAAAAAGCAGGGCCGCCCCTGGTGCATCGGCAAAGCCTATGACCACTCAGCCCCGATTGGCCCCATCACGCCAGCCGACAAGGCGGGTGATGTGGCCAACGCCGAGATCTATCTGCAGGTCAACGGCAAGGACCGCCAGCGCAGCACGGTCAGCAAACTCATCTGGAACCTGGCCGAAAC
>CAMLDT010000170.1 GCA_946479075.1 uncultured Polaromonas sp. | reverse complement strand
TTCTCCATCCGTTCGTCCTGAGCTTGTCGAAGGATGCCCTCACTGACCATGACTGACGCTGAAGTTCTTTCTGCAACCCGGCAGTGGCTGGAAAAAGCCGTGATCGGGCTGAACCTGTGCCCGTTCGCCAAAGCGGTGTACGTCAAGAACCAGGTGCGGCTGGTGGTCAGCCAGGCGCGGCATGCGGACGACCTGCTGGAAGAGTTGGACCGCGAACTGGATTTACTCGTGGCGACACCGGCGGAAGACATCGATACCACCTTGCTGATCCACCCGACCCTGTTCGAGGACTTCCTGGACTTCAACGATTTCATGGAAATCGCCGAAGGCGTGGTGGACGAGCATGAACTCGAAGGGGTGATCCAGCTGGCGAGTTTTCATCCGCGCTTCCAGTTTGAAGGCACCGGGCCGGATGACCTCGGCAACTACACCAACCGTGCGCCGTTTGCCATCCTGCATTTGCTGCGCGAAGACAGCGTGGAGCGTGCGGTGCAGGCTTACCCGGACGCCGAGGGGATTTTCGAGCGCAACATCGAAACGCTTAATCAATTAGGTCTAGCGGGGTGGAACGCCCTGCATGGCAAAGGTTGAATTCGCAACATCTTGCTTGACGGCACGCACGCCGTCCTATAAAACCGGCGGGCATGTCCAACTCTGCCCCTACCCCGCCGCATCATTGGCTGCCCGGCCATGCCGTGTTCACGTCACCTGTCCGTGACACCCCTTCTGAAGATTCGTCCGTCGACGACAGCGGGTTTTCCTACACCGTCCCTGCCGCACTCGACCTGCTGGCCGAAATGGAAGGCCGGGAAGCGTTGATCCAGCGTCCTGCAGGCCGCAAGGCACCCGAGGCCGCTGAACTCCCGATGGTGCAACTGCGCTCGCAACTGAAGGCGTCTGCGCGCAGCCGGGGACAGGCGCTGGCCATCGACGTGGTGGCGCTGCTGATGGAGCACATGTCGGAGGACGTCCGCCTGTTGCCGGCGGTGCGTGAGGCGATTGCGAGCGCCGAGCCGGCGTATCTCGACCTCGCTTTGTCGGACCCGCGTTTTTTCAGCACCAAAAACCACCCGGCCCGCCGGCTGCTGGATGTGGTGACCGTCAGAAGCCTCGCATTCCAGGACGAACAGGCCCCCGGTTACGCCGGTTTTCTGCAGGATCTGCGTGAATCACTGGCTTTTCTGCTGGAGGGTGTGCAGGCATGTGATGCCGCGCATTTTGTCCGGACGCTGACCTTTTTCGAGCAGCAGCTGGAGCGCAGGCGCACATCGACCGATCCCGGGCATGACCGCGCCGTGCGGGCCCTGTTGCAGGCGGAAGAACGCAATCTGCTGGCCGACAGGCTGAGCGCCGAGTTGCGCGCGCAACCCGACTTCGACGCGCTCAATGGCGTCATTGCCGATTTCCTGACCGGGCCGTGGTCTCAGGTCATGGCCCAGGAGAAGCTGGCGCGCGCGGCGGGCGGCCCGGTGTCCGACAAGCCGGTCTTCAGCGGTGTGCTGCGTGATCTGTTGTGGAGCCTGGATACCAACCCGTCGGCCCAGCACCGTGAAAGGCTGGTGCGGGTGATTCCCCGCATCCTCGCCACCTTGCGCGAGGGCCTGGTGTTCATCGACTATCCGCTGGCGCAGTCCAAGCCTTTTTTTGATGAGCTGATGGCGATTCATCAGCAGGCGCTGAAACAGGGTTCACGCCCTGCGCTCAACGCTGCCTTGCATCCCGCCCGCGAAGATCCGCCGCGCGGCGCCCGCAGCGCCTCGGACTTCGAACCCAGTGAGCCCTGGCTCGCGCCGGATGAGGTCCGGCATTCCGGTTTTCTGGATGTGGCGACCGGTGGAGAGGCTGAACCGGCGGCGCCATCGGTGCCTGCGGCCAGCACGTCCGGCATGCTCGGCGCTGCCGGCAGTAGCGACCTGGTGGCCCAGCTCAGGCTGGGGACCTGGGTCGAACTGGTGCGCGACGGTGTCACCGTGCGCGCGCAACTGACCTGGGCCAGTCCGCACAACACCCTGTTCATGTTTTCCAGCGCCGGGGGACGGACCCACTCCATGACGCGCCGCGCGCTGCTGCGCCTGCAGCAACTGGGCGCGCTCAAGGGGCTGGCTGCCGACCAGGTGGTCGAAAACGCCTTTGACCTCGCGGCGCGCCGGGCCCTGGGCGACGCCGACGGTCCGGCTCGGCCGCAGTAGTCCCGAGGCGGCCGTGCGGCAACTCGCGGTGCCGTCCGACAGGGCGGGTGCCCCGGGTGTTTTAGGGTGGGTCAGCGGGTGCCAGGCACCCTGCCGAAAGGCTGACCATGACCCACGCTGTTGTCCGCCCGGACTGCTTTCCTCCTGATCCATCGCCGCCCTCGCGGGCCGCCAGCGCCTCAGCGGGCGCGCGCCGTGCCGGTCTGGTGGTGGGCTGGGCGCGGCATGCCGACGAATTGCGCGAAGCCCAGCGCCTGCGTTTCGATGTCTTCGCCGGTGAGCTGGGCGCCTGCCTGCACACCCCGCTGGCCGGCCACGACGTGGACCGCTTCGACGACTACTGTGAACACCTGCTGGTGCGCGACGCCGGCACGCACCAGGTGGTCGGCACCTACCGCGTGCTCACCCCCGCGCAGGCGCGCCGCGCCGGCGGGACCTACACCGACCAGGAGTTCGATCTGGCACCGCTGGCCCCGCTGCGCGCGCGCATGGTGGAGCTGGGCCGCAGTTGCGTCCACGCGGCGCACCGGCATGGCGGCGTGATGCTGGCCTTGTGGAGCGAGCTGGCCGCTTTCATGACACGCAATGCGCTGGACACCATGATCGGTTGTGCCAGCATCCCCATGAACAAACACGGACCGGAGGGGGCCGCCGCGGTCTGGCAGCAACTTCGCCCCGCGCATTTCGCACCGGCACGTTATCGCGTGTGCCCCTTTCTCCCCTTGCCCGACGTGGCGGCGCCAGCACACGGCGTGCAGGCGCCTGCGCTGATCCGCGCGTACCTGCGTCTGGGAACGCGGGTGCTGGGCCCCCCGGCCTGGGACCCGGCCTTCAATACCGCCGATCTGCCGATGATGATGCGCACGCAGGACCTGCCGCGGCGTTATGCAGAAGGCGCCCACCTTGAGTGAGCCAGCCGCTGCCGGTGTCCGGCGCGGCGCGCTGGAGCGGCTTCCCAAATGGCTGATCTGCGTGCCGCTGGTGCTGCAGTGGCTGTGGCTCTCGCTGCGTTACGGCAGCGCCACCCTTCCTTCCGCGGCCAACCCCGGTATCACTGCCGGAGGTCTGGTGGGCGAAACCAAACTTGAATATTTCCACGGCATGGGTGCCGTGGCGCGTGCTGCCACCGCGCGGCATTGCGCGTTGCCACCGCATGCGCGCGAATCCCCGGCGGCTGTGCGCACCACCCTGGCCCGGGCCGGCCTCTCCTATCCCCTGGTGGTCAAGCCCGACCTCGGCATGTGTGGCTTCGGTGTGCGCCTGGTCAGGGACGAAGCGGCCTTGTTGGCCTACCTCGCCGATTTTCCCCAGGACCAGCAGGCGGTTCTTCAGGAATATCTTTCGCAGGAGGGGGAGGCCGGCATTTTTTACGCACGTATGCCCGGTGCGCCGCATGGCAGCATCATTGGCCTGGCGCTGCGGTACTTTCCGCGAGTGACGGGCGACGGAAGCGCCACGGTCGCGCAACTCATGCTTGCCGATCCGCGCGTGCGGCGTGGTCTGGGGCGCAGCGACCATTCACCCCTGCCGGACACGCTGTGGGTACCGGCGCGCGGCGAGGTGGTGCGGCTGGCCACCATCGGCTCGACCCGGGTCGGCGGGCTGTACCGTGACGGCGCGTTGTGCATCACGCCTGCGCTGACGGCGGCCATCGACGCTATCGCCCGCGACATGCCCGCGTTTTATGCGGGCCGTTTTGATGTGCGCTTTGATGACCTGCAGCAACTGGCCGGGGGCCGGGGTTTGAAGATCATGGAAATCAACGGCGCGGGTTCTGAAGCGATTCAGGCCTGGGACCCTGACATCGGCCTGCTTGAAGCCTTCGGGATCATTTTTGCCAAGCAGCGCGTGTTGTTTGAAATTGGTGCGGCCAACCGCCGCAGGGGCCAGCGCCCGATCAGCCTGATCCGCCTGGCGCAGCTTCATTTCACGCAGCAGGGTCTGCTGGATGCCTATCCGCCCTCGAACTAGCCACCGGTCACAGGGTGTCAACCGCCGCTGCCATACGGGCGCGTGAGGATTTCGAGGTAGTGGCCATCCGGATCATTCCAGTACACGCCGCGCCCGCCGTCGTTGTGGTTGATCCGGCCGGCCTGCTGGTGGCCCGGGTCGGCCCAGTAAGGCAGTTGGCGCGCTTCAATGCGTTGGAAGATGGCGTCAAATTCGTCCTCGCTGACCAGGAAGGCATAGTGCGCGACCAGCATGTCGCCGTCATGCGTGAGGAAGTCCAGGGTGACGCCGTTGTCGAGGTGCACGCCGTGGAAGGGGCCGAAACGCACGGGCGCGGCCAGCCCCAGCATGTCAGCCAGAAACGTGGCTGAAGCCAGCGAATCGCGGGCGTGGACAATCGTGTGGTTCAGGTGGATGGGCATGGCGATGCTCCTGCTGGGTTGGTGTGCCGGTGAGGTGCCGGTGAAGGGCCGCGTCAGCCCGTATGGCCTTCGGTGCGCAGCAACTTTTTCCTGACAAGGTGGATGTTGCTGCGCAGCGCGTACAACTCGTCGGTGTAGGAAAGCGGCACGCTGATTTTTTCGGCGCGTGCCTCCAGTTCGTCCAGTTCGCCGAGCAGCGTCTTGCTGCCCTGCCTGCCTTCCATGCCTTCCATGCGGCTTTCGATGTCGCGAAGCTGCCCGTACCACTTGAAAATGCGCGAGCGGACCCGGAACTCGTACAGGGGCGGCACGACGCGCGACAGCGGCAGCATGACGGCAATGATGATGCCCATGACCAGCCACATGCGTTCGACCAGGTTGGCGACCCAGAAGGGCAGGTAGCGCTGCAGCAGCGGCGCGTCGTTCCGGATGGCGCGTTCGGCCTCTTTGGAAATGGGCAGTTCGCTGTTGTCCCGGTTGGGGAATTCCCGGGCCGCCTTGAACCAGCCGGCCGGTCCGTGGATCACATTGCCGGCCTGTGCGAACAGCTGCACCAGCGCCGGGTGGGTGGTGCTCCGGGCAATCAGCGAGGTGGTCGGCGCGACCAGGTTGACATCGTCAGGCGGAATGTCGCGGGCCAGGTCGACCAACCCCTGGGGAAGCCGCGCCGTGCTCAGGAAAGGGAAGCGTTTGGAATAGGCCTCGCTCTGCGTGAAGTCCATGAGCTTGACACCGGGTGTCTGCAGCAGCATCTGCACCATCAGCGATTCCGGTGCCGAGGCAAACACAATGGCGTCCAGCTCGCCACCCAGAAACGCCACGGTGGCGGGGGTCTGGTCCAGATTCGACAGGCGCAGGCTCGCCGGTTCGATCCGGTTGCTGTCCAGCAGCTTGCCCATCAGGCTGGGCACGCCGCTGCCGGGCGTGCCGACGTTCACGCGCAGTCCCTGCAATTGGGTCAGGGAGTTGAGGGCCCGCGCGCTGGGCGCTTTCATTTTTCCCTCCCCCTGGACCCGCCCGGGCACGCCCTCGCGGTAAAACAGCCACAGGGGCTCGACGAACAGACTCCCCAGGGAGGTCAGCGCTTGCTCGTCGGCCTCGTCGTAACTGCTGGTGCCGCCCTGCACAAAGCCGAGGTCGGCCTTGCCCTCGCGCAGCAGTTGCAGGTTGTGGGCCGAGCCCTGCGTGGGCAGCAGCACCACCTCGATGCCGTCTCCGGCCAGGATTTTTGCGTAGCGCTTGCCGAAGGCTTCATACGCGCTTTGCGCCGGCCCGGTGGCCAGGGTGACACGTTTGGGCGGATTCGGGTCCAGCCACCAGTAAGCCAGCACCAGCAGCGTGACCGTCAGCACGATGAAAGGCCCGGCCGAGGCCCACAGGTCGCGCAGGGACAGCAGGGTGTGGCGTATGGTTTTGGGCATGCGCCACGATAGCATGCCGCGCGCGGCGAGCCAGCCGCAAGCCTCTTCCTGCTCAGGTAAAAAGTGGCTCCAGCCCTTTACGAACGGGCGCAGGCAGCTATTGAAAATATAGCAAGTGGCAAGGCTTCACGGCGCGGCTATCAGGGTCAGGACGGTGTAGGTGCCGTTGACCTTGTCGGCGGTAAAGCGAACCTTGTCACCGACCTTGAACTTGTCCAGCGCGGCCTTGTCCTGCGCCTGGAACACCATGGTCATGGGCGGCATGTCGAGGTTTTTGATCTCGCCGTGTTTGAGCGTGATCCTGCCGCTGTCCCGGTCGATCTTGCGCACTTCAGCGTCGGTGGGCTGCAAGGCGGCCTGTGCAAAAGCCGCCGTACCGAGCACGGTGAGGATGAGTGAGGTGATGTATTTCATGAGAGGTCCTTGTGCGGCGATGTTGGATCAGGCGTGGTGGTAGCGCTGAAAAGTGCGGGAGCCGCCTCCTTCCAGAACCAGCAACACGTCGTAGCTGTCCTTGCGGCCGCCATACTCGGGGCCGTCCATGCCCGGCGAGCCCACCGGCATACCGGGCACGGCCAGGCCCACAGCCTTGGGCCGCTCCTTCAAGAGGCGATGGATATCGCGCGCCGGTACGTGTCCTTCGATGGCGTAGCCGCCGACCTGTGCGCTGTGGCAGGAGCCCAGCCTGTCGGGCATTCCCAGGCGTTTTCGGGCCGCGGCGTTGCCGCCGTTGTGGACTGTGACCTCGAACCCGCTGGTTTCCAGATGCGTCACCCAATCCTTGCAACAGCCGCAATCCGGGTCTTTCCAGACCTCGATGCGTGGCCGGGTCCGCGCCGCCACCCAAGGCGTGGTCACGGGGAGCAGTGCGCCGCCCGCAAGGGTGGCGATGAGCTGGATCAACAAACGTTTCTTCATGGTTTTCTCCTGTGAAAGTTCAGCATGCGAAGACATTCAGAAAAAGGCGCCGGCGTGCGTCAACAAAGCAAAGCGCCTGCAGCCGTCAATGGGGCGTGTGGGAGGTGCATGGCCATCCCTGCTGCTGGTGATCAGTGTTTCATCCCGCTCATGGCGCCCATCGCCGGCTTGCGGATCTGAACTTCGACTTCCTTCGCAGGCATGTTCTGCGCCTTCATGGTTTGTCCGCCTGCTGCGCCGAAACGCGTGGCATCCGGCAACGCGCCTGTCCATTCATAGGCTTGTGTCCCCGCCGGATGCCGGTACCAGCCGGGATCCCGGTAGTCCCCGGGCTTCTGGTCCTTGCGGACCTTGAGCATGCTGAACATGCCGCCCATGCCCACCGAACCGAAGGGGCCGGCGCCTGTCATCATGGGCGCCGTGTTGTCGGGCAGCGGCATCTCCATCTCCGTCATGTCGGCCATGCCGCGTTCGCCCATCACCATGTAGTCGGGGATGACGCTGGTGATGTCTTTGACGATCTTGCGGTGATCCACGCCGATCATGGTCGGCACATCATGGCCCATGGCATTCATGGTGTGGTGGCTTTTGTGGCAATGGAAAGCCCAGTCGCCTTCCTCATTGGCCACGAAGTC
>CAMLDT010000169.1 GCA_946479075.1 uncultured Polaromonas sp. | reverse complement strand
ACGACGGCCTTGTAGATGTTGCCCTTGCGCTGTTCGCGCCCTTCAATTTCAATTTCGTAGTCGAGGAGCTTTTGTCCGTCGACGATGGCCAGGCGGCGTTCTTCCGACTGCGTGGCATTGACCAGCATGCGTTTCATGTTGATTCCTTCGTTCTTCTGTTCTCAAACATCACTGCCCGAAAAATGGGCAAACGACGCCGGGAGCAGACGCAGTGCGAACGCGGGGAATTGCCGGAGAGCCTTTGACGGCGCGACAGAAGACCGGGGTGAGCCGGTCAGCTGCGCTGTCTGGGCGTAGGCGCGTGGATGGGGCGAAGCGGGGTCCGACGGATGAATGCTACAAAATCAGTAGCTGCTTGCGCCCGCAGGACAAGGGCTGGCGGCTGATTCATGCCGAACAGCGGGGCTAAAAAGCGCCGCAGGCACAAATTCATCAGGACGACCAGTGTTGTCAAGAGGCTACCCATTCAATGACCAGATTCGCTGTTATCCGTGACCAGCCCGCGGGGCTGGTCACATCGTATTCCGTGTTGGTGTTCGCAAAACGTCGACTCGTCTGCACAACATGTGCCTGCCGCGGGGTGCCTGGCACCGTGCGCTTGCAGGCCTTTGCCGCCAGTGGCGTCGACCTTCCAGCAAGGCTGTTGGAGTGGGGTGATGGGTGTGTGGACTAAACTTCCAGACAAATCAACCACTTACAGCTTGTCGCTAGTGAAACACATTATAGGCGCAGGTTCAGCCCCAACAGCTCGCCCGGGTAAACCCGCAAACCCTGCCAAAACCGGCCACGCCGCGCCTGCCCCGGCGCTGCCGGACGCTGCGTCCGCGCCTGAAAAAGCCACTGTGCAGGCTGTATTTGTAACTGTTGACGAAGATTCCGCCGGCCAGCGCCTGGACAATTTCCTGATCCGCCAGCTCAAGGGCGTGCCCAAGACGCACGTCTACCGCATCATCCGCAGCGGCGAGGTGCGCATCAACAAGGGCCGGGTGCAGGCCGACACCCGGATTGAAGCCGGCGACGTGGTGCGCCTGCCGCCGGTGCGCACTTCCGAACGTGCCGACCAGAAGGCCGAGGTCATGGCGGTGGAGATCGCGCGCCACGGCGCGGCGTCAAGCACCGGGGGTTATGCGCCCTCGCGCGAATTTCCCATCCTGTTTGAAGATGACCATGTGCTGGCGATCAACAAGCCGGCCGGCGTGGCGGTGCACGGTGGCAGCGGCGTGGCCTTTGGCGTGATCGAACAGTTGCGCATGGCGCGGCCGGATGCGCACTTCCTGGAACTGGTGCACCGGCTGGACCGGGAAACCAGCGGCATCCTGCTGGTCGCCAAAAAACGGATGGCGCTGAAAAACCTGCAGGAACAGTTCCGCGAGCGCGAAACCGACAAGATTTACCTGGCCATGGTGCAGGGCGCCTGGCCGGCCAACAAGAAAGTGCTGGACAAACCGCTGCAGAAATACCTGCTGGAAGGTGGTGAACGCCGGGTCCAGGTGGTCGGCAAGGATCACCCTGATGGCATGCGCGCCGTGACCCTGGTGAAGGTGAAGGCCGCCGCGCCGGGAGGTGCTTTCAGTCTGCTCGAAGTCACCATCAAGACCGGTCGCACCCACCAGATCCGCGTGCACCTGGCCAGCGAAGGCCATCCGATAACCGGTGACGACAAGTACGGCGATTTCGAACTCAACAAGACGCTGCAAAAAGAAGCGCCGGGCAGCGGGCTCAAGCGCATGTTCTTGCATGCCTGGCGGTTAAAGTTCAGCCATCCCTCCACCGGCAAACGCATTGAATTGCACGCCCCGCTGCCGCCCGATCTCCAGAGTTTCACCACCCATGCCGTCTCCTTCCACGCCGCTGAACTTTGACCTGATCGCCTTCGACTGGGACGGCACGCTGTTCGATTCCACCCGGATCATCGTGCGCTGCATCCAGGCGGCGGTGCGCGACGTGGGCGGCACCGTGCCCACCGACGAGGCCGCCGGTTATGTGATCGGGCTGGGGCTGATGCAGGCGCTGGCCCATGCCGCGCCGGATGTGCCCGAGAGCAAATACCCCGAGCTTGGCGCGCGTTACCGTCACCACTACATCGCCCACCAGAACGACATCAGCCTGTTCGACGGCGTGTTGCCGCTGCTGGCGGCGCTGAAAGGCCGCGGCCACAAACTGGCGGTGGCCACCGGCAAAAGCCGGCATGGCCTGGACGAGGCGCTGCAGGCGGTCGAGCTCAAGGGCCGTTTTGACGCTTCGCGCACCGCGGATGAGACGGCGGGCAAACCGCATCCGCGCATGCTGCACGAACTGATGGACCAGTTCGGCGTGACGCCGGCGCGCACCCTGATGATCGGTGACACCACGCACGACTTGCAGATGGCGGTCAACGCGGGCTGCGCCAGCATCGGGGTCAGTTACGGCGCCCATGAGTTTGCGGCCTTCGAGGTGCTGAAGCCGCGCTTTGTCGCCCATTCGGTGGGCGAGTTGAACGACTGGCTGGCGGTGCATGGCTGAAGATATGGCCCCCACGCTTGTCACTGCGTGTACTTCGCTGCCCCCCGGGGGGGCGCTGCGCCTGCGGCCCGGCAAAGCCGGTTCCGCGGCCCCGGCTGATAAAGAGTTTGCGCCCCCGTTTCGGAGTCAGGTGCTTTCCGATGGATGAAGTGCCTGTACCCTTGTGCCGCGGCCCGGAACTGGCCGAAGGCGGCGACGCTGTGCCGTTTGACGTGAATTACGCCGGCCAGACCTGCCGGGCCTTTGCCATCCGCTTTGAAGGCCAGCCGCACGCCTACCTCAACCGCTGCACCCATGTGGCGATGGAGCTGGACTGGCAACCGAACCGCATTTTCGATGACAGCGGCCAGTGGCTGCTGTGCGCCAGCCACGGCGCGGCTTACCGGCCGGACACCGGCGCCTGCAGCGGCGGCCCCTGCCATGGCGGGCTGGTCAAAATAGATCTTTCGGAGCGTGATGGACTTGTTTTCTGGCATACCTCCTACAAATTGAAGCCCATCGACTTCTGATCGGGTTCTAAACTACTGCCATGAATGATTCCAACCGCAACGAGCCGTTCGACGACCCGAATTACGATCCAAATCGGGCTCCAGCCCCCGCCGGATATGCGTCAGCAGCTCCTGAAACCATAGCGGATCGGCGCCGCGCAGAAGCCGGCTTGAACCCTGGCTGGGAGCGGGCCACGCTGGAAAAGCTGGCCTTTGCCGCTCTCAACGAGCAAAAAGCCACGCGCCGCTGGAAAACCTTTGTCCGCCTGTCCTGGCTGGCGTTTTTTGTGTTCCTGATCTGGTTTGCCATGCACCGCAGCGCCACGACCAGTGTCAGCACGCCACACACGGCGGTGGTCGAGATCAAGGGCGAGATCGCCGCCGGCGCCGATGCCAGTGCCGAATTTGTCAATGCCGCGCTGCGAGCGGCTTTCGAAGACGAGGGCGCCCAGGCGGTGGTGCTGCTGATCAATTCGCCCGGCGGCAGCCCGGTGCAGGCCGGCATGATGAACGACGAGATCATGCGCCTCAAGGCCAAACATAAAAAACCGGTGTATGCCGTGGTCGAGGAGACCTGCGCCTCCGCCGCCTATTACGTGGCGGCCTCGGCGGACCGGATTTTTGTCGACAAGGCCAGCATTGTCGGCAGCATAGGCGTCCTGATGGACGGGTTTGGCTTCACCGGCTTGATGGACAAGGTCGGCGTCGAGCGCCGCCTGCTGACGGCCGGCGAAAACAAGGGCTTTCTCGATCCGTTCAGTCCGCAGACCGAACAGCAACGCGCTTACGCGCAGACCATGCTGAACCAGATCCACCAGCAGTTCATCAACGCCGTCAAGACCGGCCGTGGCAAGCGCCTGAAGGAAACCCCCGAGATGTTCAGCGGCCTGTTCTGGACCGGCCAGCAGGCGATCGAGCTGGGTTTGGCCGACAAGCTCGGCTCGCTTGAATACGTCGCGCGCGAGGTCGTCAAGACCGAGGAAATCATTGACTACACACGCCGTGAAAACGTTGCGGAGAAACTGGCCAAACGTTTCGGCGCGGCGATTGGGGATGGCGCAATACGCAGCCTGAAGGCGATCCCCGCCATTCGCTGAGCCCGTCCAGCGCTTCAGAAAGCCCGCTGCATGCGGGCTTTTTTGCGGCCGGAGCCGGGTTCAGCGGCCGATGCAAAACACAGTGGGCAAGGCCAGCGGCGCGGCGGGTTTGTCGCGTTTCCAGGCACTGACAGGCGCGCTGTGCGACCAGCCGGTCGGCAGGCTCAGGCCGCAGCTCAGCGCCAGCCGGGTGGCGGCCTGCAGTGTTTGCAGCAAGGCCTGCAGCAAGGCCGTGTTGCGGTAGGGCGTCTCGATAAAAATCTGCGTCTGTCCGGTTCTCAGGGCCAGTGATTCAAGTTCACGGATGCGCTGGCTGCGTTCGCCCGCGTCTTGCGGCAAATAACCGACAAACGCAAAGTTTTGCCCGTTCAGGCCGCTGGCGGCGAGGGCCAGCATCAGCGACATCGGTCCGGCCAGCGGCAGGACCTGCAGGCCCAGCTCATGCGCTGCCCGCACCACCGAAGAGCCCGGGTCGGCAATCGCCGGCATGCCGGCTTCGCTGACGAGGCCGATGTCGCGGCCTTCCAGCGCCGCCTTGAGCAGCGGTCTGGCGTCAAAGCCGCCGCCGTGATCGCCTTTTTTATGCACCTCGCGCGGCAGCTCGGTGATCTGCAGTGCCTGCACCGGCTGCAGCAGCGGCTGCACCTCGCCGACGCGTTTGAGGTAGGCGCGGGTACTTTTGGCGTTTTCGCAAATCCAGCAGGGCAGGCTGGCCGCGATCTGCAGCGTGCCCAGCGGGATCACCTCCTGCAGCGGCGCCAGCACCTCGCAGCCGAAGTCCAGCGGTGCCGGAACCAGGTAGAGCCGGCCTTGGGTGGCCGCATTCATGTCCGGGCTCCGGGCATGGCCAGCAGCGTGATGCCCGCTGCTCGGATCATGCGGCAAGTGCGTATCAGCGGCAGGCCAACCAGTGCGGTCGGGTCGTCGCTGTGGATGGCCTCCAGCAGGGCAATGCCCAGCCCTTCGCTTTTGGCGCTGCCGGCGCAGTCATAGGGCTGCTCGGTGCGCAGGTAGTTCTCGATCTCGGCGTCGCTCAGCGCACGAAATTGAACCCTCACTGCCGCCAGTTCGGCCTGCTCGAAGCCGCTGTCCACGCAGACCACCGCGACAGCGGTCTGAAATACAACGGTTTGGCCGCGCATTTGGCGCAACTGGGCGACCGCGCGTTCATGCGTGCCGGGTTTGCCCAGCGGCAGGCCGTGGAGGTCGGCGACCTGGTCGGAACCAATCACCACGGCGCGGGGGAAGTTGGTGGCCACTGCGCGGGCTTTGGCCAGCGCCAGGCGCAGCGCCAGATCGGCCGGCGCTTCCCCGGGCTGTGGCGTTTCGTCCACATCGGGCGAAACCACGTCAAAAGGAACGGCCAGGCGGGACAGCAATTCACGGCGGTAGCGCGAGGTCGAACCCAGAATCAGCGCGCGGCCGGTCGATTCGGGGAAGGCGGTGCGGGAAAGGTCGGCAGGGGAAGGGCTCATGCGCTGATTCTCTTACACTGCCTGTCATGTCGAAAAACCTGAATGCCCGCCGTCTCAACATGCGGGCTTTTGCCCAGGCCGGTGAGCCGCTGGTCGAGCGGACGCCGCTACAAAATATGGAGCGCCTGGCCCAGGAGGTACAAGGGCTGCAGCCCGATTTGACCATCGAGTGGCGCGCCCGCGGCGAGCTGCGCGCACGCGCCGGTGCGGAGGATGAGGTCTGGCTGCATCTGCAGGCCACCAGCCGGTTGCCACTGACCTGCCAGCGTTGCATGGGGGCGGTCCTGACCCCTCTGGAGATCGACCAGTGGTACCGCTTTGTGGCCGATGAAGACATCGCCATGGCCGAGGACGACGAGTCCGAGGAGGATCTGCTGGTCATGGAGCCGCAGTTCGACCTGCTGGCGGTGGTCGAGGATGAGTTGCTGATGGCCTTGCCGCTGGTTCCCATGCACGAAACCTGCCCGGAAGCGCCGGTGTTCAGTGCCGGTGAGGCTGAGCTGGCGCCACCGGATGGCGAGGCGGAGGCCAAACCGCATCCGTTTGCGGCCCTGGCGCAGCTCAAAAAGCCTGGCTGAGAACAAAGCCCATCACGCGGCTATCCTGGGGCCGCTCCGTGCCCCGCGGAGAGGATGCCCGGCAGGACTGGAACGGCTGGCCGGATCGCGCTATAATCAAAGGCTTCGCGCCGGGCCAGCTCACGGGTTCAGGTCGCAATTTACCAACCCTATACCCCCTCAGGAGCGGATCATGGCCGTCCAGCAGAACAAAAAATCACCTTCCAAGCGCGGCATGCACCGTGCGCACAACGCACTCACCGTGCCAGGTATCGCCGTGGAATCCACCACCGGTGAAATCCACCTGCGCCACCACATCAGCCCCACCGGTTTTTACCGTGGCCGCAAGGTGCTGAAAACCAAATCCGAAGCGTAAATTCACGCCTCAAGAACTGGCCCGCACTCACCCTGCGGGCCTTTGTTTTGTTGAATTCCCATTTTCTGACTGCACCGGTCCTGCCATGATCAGGATAGCTGTCGATGCCATGGGCGGCGATTTCGGTCCGTCCGTCACCTTGCCGGCCTGTCTGGCTTTCCTGGACAAGCACCCGGAAGCCGGCATCGTGCTGGTCGGCCAGCCCGAGGTGCTGGCGACGCAAGCGCAGTTTTCCCGCATCCAGTCACATCCCCATTGCCAGCTTGTCACGGCCACGGAAGTCGTCACCATGGACGATCCGGTCGAAGTCGCCCTGCGCCGCAAAAAAGACTCGTCCATGCGCGTGGCCATCGTGCAGGTCAAGGAGGGCGTGGCCCAAGCCGCGGTGTCGGCCGGCAACACCGGTGCGTTGATGGCGATTGCGCGTTATGTCCTCAAGACGCTGGAAGGTATTGACCGTCCGGCCATTGCCACCCAGTTGCCCAACGCAGCCGGCGGCGCCACCACGGTGCTGGACCTGGGCGCCAATATCGACTGCACCGAGGATCACCTGTTCCAGTTTGCCGTGATGGGTTCTGCCCTGGTTTCTGCCATCGCGGACAAGCCCCACCCCACGGTTGGCTTGCTGAATATTGGTGAAGAAGCGATTAAAGGTAGCGAAGTCATCAAAAAAGCCGGTGAATTGCTGCGATCTGCCGCGAAAAGTGGCGATTTGAATTTTTGCGGCAACGTCGAGGGCAACGATATTTTCAAGGGCGCTGTAGATATCGTGGTGTGTGATGGATTTGTCGGCAATGTGGCTCTGAAAGCCAGCGAGGGCTTGGCTAGCATGATCGGTGGCTTCATCAAGGCGGAGTTTTCCAAGAATATTTTCACCAAAATGGCTGCTATCGTTGCTTATCCAGTGTTATCTGCATTTAAAAATCGCGTAGATCATCGTCGCTACAACGGCGCCGCCCTTTTGGGCCTGCGTGGCCTGGTCTTCAAGAGCCATGGATCGGCCGACGCCTTTGCTTTCGAGCGGGCCCTGAATCGCGCTTATGATGCAGCTCGCAACAACTTGCTGGACCG
>CAMLDT010000168.1 GCA_946479075.1 uncultured Polaromonas sp. | reverse complement strand
TGGTGCCCACGCCGTCGGTGCCGCTGACCAGCACCGGCTCCTTGTAACGCTTGGGTACTTCAAACAGGGCGCCGAAGCCGCCAATGCCGGCCAGCACGCCTTCACGCATGGTTTTTTTGGCCAGCGGCTTGATGCGTTCAACCAGGGCGTCACCGGCGTCAATGTCAACGCCGGCGTCTTTGTAGCTCAGGGGGGAGGATGAGGATGAAGAGGAGGTCATGCTGCTGGGTGGGGTAGGCGGCTTCGCACGGGCACCAAGCCCGATAGAATCGAGCCCAGATTCTAAGGGTTCACCCCCAACCCAACCCAACCGGCTGTATGCAACTTACTTTCCCCCCCCAATGTGCGGCTGCCTGCTGTCCGCTTTTGGCGGATGCGGGCAGGCTGTCATGAAGCAGATCGCGCTGGACATCGGGCTGGCCTCGCCGCCCTCGCTGGCCAATTTTTTCGCCGGTCCGAATGAAACCGTGCTCAAGCACCTGGAGCTGTGGGCCGGCAACAGCCTGCGTTCGCCGGTGCCGACCTACCTGTGGGGTGAGCCGGGCAGCGGCAAGACCCACCTGCTCAAGGCTGTCGAGGAAGCCCTGCGTGTGCAGGGCGCGGCTGTCGGCTGGCTGGATGCCACGCTGCTGGAGCCGCCCGAGTTCAACGAAAGCTGGGCGGCCGTCATCCTCGATGACTGTCATCTTTACACCGCTGTCCAGCAGCAGGCGGCCTTCAACTGGTTCGTCAACGCCCTCAATGCGGCGGACGGTCATCCGCGCTGGGTGCTGGCCGCCGGGGTTTCGCCGCCGGCCGACTTGTCGCTGCGCGAGGATTTGCGCACGCGACTGGGCTGGGGCCACGTTTTTGCGCTGCAGGCGCTGACTGAAACCGACCGCCGCGCGGTGCTGCGCCAGGAAGCCGACGCGCGAGGCGTGTTCCTGAGCGACGAGGCCATGGATTTCATCCTGAGCCGCTTTTCGCGTGATCTCGGCAACCTGATGCAGTTGCTCGACCAGCTCGATGCGTATGCCCTGCAAACCCAGCGCGCCATCACCATTCCCCTGATCAAGTCCATGCTGGAGAACTCGTGACCTCATCTGCCAGCCCCGCCGTGCGCGGCGAAGGGCCGCCCCGAGCAAGCACCGCCCCCCCGGGGGGCAGCGATTTACGCGAAGCGAAGAGTGTGGGGGAAAAAATTGCCTTTTTCGACCTCGACCACACGCTGATTCCTTTTGACTCGGACTATGAATGGGGGGAGTTCACCATTGCGCTCGGCTGGTGCGACGGACAGGAATTCAAGCGGCGCAACGCCGAGTTTTTTGCCCAGTACCAGGCCGGCACGCTCGACATCCACGACTATGTGCGTTTTGCCACGCAGGCGATCCGGCAGCAGGGTGCTACGAATTCGATAGCTGCTCACGCCCGTTTTATGCGGGAAATCGTGCAAAAAGGCATACAGGAATCGGCCCTGTCGCTGGTTCGCAGCCACCAGCAGGCCGGCGAGGCGGTGGCGATTGTGACCGCCACCAACGAATTCGTGACGCGGCCGATTGCTGCGGCCTTCGGGGTGACCGAACTGATCGCCGTCGAGCTGGAGCGTGACGCGCAGGGCATGCTGACCGGCGCGATCCGGGGCACACCATCGTTTCGCGAGGGCAAGGTGGTGCGCGTGCAGCAGTGGCTGGCCGACCGGGGCTGGGACTGGGATGGGGTGGAGACCACGTTTTACACCGATTCCCTCAACGATCTGGCCCTGCTGGAAAAAGTCACCCACCCGGTGGCCACCAACCCCGACGAGCGCCTGCGCGCCATCGCCCTTGAGCGCGGATGGCGCATACTTGAGCTGTTCCAATGACCGGTGCGCTGCCCTGGCCCAGCCAGCACGGCCTGTCCGGCAAAATCTCCTGATTCAATGATCAAAAAATTTATCGACAAGCTGTTTGGCAAGTCCGACAACCCCGCCACCGGCGCCACGCGTTCCAAAAAACCAGTTTTCGGCCAGCGCCAGGAAGTCGGCCCCAAAGACCATGCGATTGATCCCAAGCTGGTCGATGACCGCGCCATGGATGTGGTGCGCACCCTCAAGCAGGCCGGTTACGAGGCCTACATCGTCGGCGGCGCGGTGCGCGACCTGCTGGTGGGCCTGCGTCCCAAGGACTTTGATGTGGCCACCGACGCCACACCCGAACAGGTCAAGAGCCTGTTTCGCCGTGCCTTCATCATCGGGCGGCGCTTTCGCATCGTCCATGTGATCTACGGCCGTGGCCGCGAACACGAGGTCATCGAGGTCTCGACCTTCCGTGCGCATCTGGACAGCAGCCTGGCCGAACAGGTCGGCGGCAATGAGCGCACCAGCAAAAGCGAACTGGCCGGCATGAAACACGCCGTGGATGCGTCCGGCCGGGTGCTGCGCGACAATGTCTGGGGCCCGATGGAAGAAGACGCCGCGCGGCGCGACTTCACCATCAACGCCATGTATTACGACCCGCAAACCCAGATCGTGGTGGACTATCACCACGGCATCCGCGATGCGAAGAAAAAAATCATCCGCATGATTGGCGACCCGGCCACGCGTTACCGCGAAGACCCGGTGCGCATCATCCGCGCCGTTCGGTTTTCGGCCAAGCTGGCCGCGCTGGGCTTCAAGTTCGAAGACAAGACCGTGGCGCCGCTCAAGACCATGAAAGGCCTGCTGGCCGACGTGCCGCAATCGCGCCTGTTCGACGAAATGCTCAAGCTGCTGCAGACCGGCCACGCGCTGGCCAGCATCGCGCAGCTCAAATTCCTGGGGCTCAACACCGGCATTTACCCGTTGCTCGACGTGGTGGTGGACACCGCCGAGGAACCTTTCCTGCAACTCGCGCTGATGGATACCGACCGCCGGGTCGGCGAAGGCAAGCCGGTGGCGCCCAGCTTTTTGCTGTCTTGCGTGCTTTGGGCCGATGTGCGCCAGGGCTGGGAGCAACGCCGCCAGCGCGGTGAGCACGTCATGCCCGCGCTGCAGGACGCGATTGACGATGCCTTCAACGCGAAGATCGGTGATGTCTCGGGCCGCGGCAAGCTGGGCACCGACATGCGCGAGATCTGGACCATGCAACCGCGTTTTGAAAAACGTACCGGCAGCTCGCCGTATTCGCTGCTGGACCAGCCGCGTTTCCGCGCCGGCTTCGACTTTTTGCGCCTGCGTGCGCAAACCGGCGAGATCGAGATGGAACTGGCCGAGTGGTGGGAAAAATTCAGCACCGCCTACGACGACGAACGCCACGAGATGATCGAGCAGGCGCGTGTGGCCCAGGCGCAAAAGCCGCAGACCCCGCGTACCCGCGTCAAGCGGGTGGACGCCGATGCGCCGCTTGGCGCGAGCACCGGCCATGCCGCGGCACCCGCGCCGGCGTTCAGTGAGTCCGGCGAGCCGGCACCGGCCAAAAAACGCAGGCGCCGCCGCAAGCCGGCCAACCGCGAAGGCGGTACGGTCTCCGCCAGCCCGCCGTCGGACACCTCAGCCGATCACTGAGTTTTCGCCATGCCGGTTGGCGCGCCGCCGAACGAAACCCCGCCTTCGCCTTCCGTCAGGGCTTATGTGGCCATAGGCGCCAACCTCGGTGATGCGGAGGCTGCGGTGCGCCAGGCGATGCATGCGCTGGACCGGCTGCCCCGGAGCGACGTGTTTCGCCGGTCCAGCCTGTACCGCACGGCACCCATCACCGGCCACGCGGCTGGCGCTGGTGGCGGGCCCGACTACATCAATGCCGTGGTGGCGCTGGACACACGCTTGTCGCCCGTGGAACTGCTGGATCAGTTGCAGGCCCTTGAACAGGCCGCCGGCCGCGAACGCCCCTATCCGGATGCGCCCCGCACGCTGGACCTGGACCTGCTGCTGTATGGCGATGAACACATTGATTCACCGCGCCTGACTGTGCCCCATCCGCGCATGAGGTACCGGGCATTTGTGCTAGTGCCGCTGGCCGAGATCGCGCCTTACATCGTCAGCGCCGAGCAGTTAACAGGCGTAGCACGCCAGCGCATTCAGCGGCTGGATGGGGTCTCTGATCACCCCTAGCTACCGAAAGTATTGCTGTTATTTCACGTGTTGAGTTTTTCTCTCTGATGCGTCATTTGGTTGCGCCGCATGCGGGGTGGATTTTCCCAGTCGGAGAAACTTGCATGTTTCTGGACGTTCTTAACCTTTGTCAGTATCTGAAGATTGTTCTCAACATGGAGCCCGCAAACATTTGCTCCTTGGATCGGCACAATGTGATCAACCTCGTGAGGTATACCCGTTTCATTGCTACGTTTTTTTGCTTCGGCATAGATTGCCAGAATGGCCTTTTTATTGGCCCATGGAGGCGTAGCACATTGCATTGCTGCGCTTCGCCGCTTCCAATTTCCGGCTAGTACATCCTTGCGGCGTTGGACTCGCATTTGAGCATTCGGATCTCCTGCAGCAGCCCTTTTCACGTCATCGATTTCAAATTGACGCATGTGCTTCCTTTTTGAATTCGTCGTCATAGACCTTAAATCTTGACGACGATAGGAGGTGGGATCTGATGTGCAGCTTCTAAGGCGCGAGCCGTTCGCGCAGCCAGCCGCCGCCCTGCTGCAGCGTGTAACGCAGCCGGTCGTGCAGCCGGCTTTTGCGCCCCTGCCAGAACTGCCAGTTGTCCGGCTTGAGCCGGTAGCCGCCCCAGTGCGGCGGGCGGGGTGGCTGCAGCAAAAACTTCGCACCATATTTGGCGGCATTGGCCACCAGCACGCTGCGCCCGGAGATCACCTCGCTTTGCGGGCTGGCCCAGGCGCCAATGCGTGAATCCAGCGGACGGCTGTTGAAGTAGGCATCGCTTTCCGCTGCGGACACCTTTTCAACCGCGCCTTCGATACGCACCACACGCTCCAGTTCGACCCAGTGAAACTGCAGCGCCGCAAAGGCATTGCCTGCCAGCTCCTGGCCCTTGCGGCTGTCGTAGTTGGTGTACCAGACGATGCCGCGTTCGTCGTAGCCCTTGACCAGCACCACACGGGTGGAAGGGCGGCCGTTGGCCGCGACCGTGGCCAGCGTCATCGCATTGGGTTCGGGGACTTCAGCCGCAATGGCTTCCTTGAGCCACTGGTCGAACTGTTGCAGCGGGTCGGCTTGCGAGGCTTCTTCGTTCAGTTCGGCGCGTTCATAACTTTTGCGCAGGTCGGCGATGGAAGTGGCTTGGCTCATGCCCCGATTGTGCACGGGCAGGCGCTGTGCCGAGGCTATCGGGCTTGAAAACGAATGAATATTCGTTTATATTGGCGGCCGGATGAAACCCAAAGACGACGAAAAGCAGCGCGCCATTGCCGAGGCCACCTTCACCCTGGTGGCCCAGACCGGCCTGAGCGGGTTGACCATGGCCGACATCGCCAGGACCGCCGGCATCGCCACCAGCACGCTTTACGTCTATTACCCGTCCAAGGACGAACTGATCAGCCAGCTTTACCAGGACGCCAAAACCGCCACCATGCAGCGCCTGATGGAAGGTGTGGTGCCGGGTGCTTCGCTGCGCAGCCGGGTGCGCCGCATCTGGGGCAATTTGCTGCGGCACCGGCTGCAGCGGTATGCCGAGGTGGTGTTCCAGGAGCAGTATTACAACTCCCCCTGGTTCACCGAAGGCAACCGTGAACTGTCGACGCGGCTGGCGGCCGGTTTTCTGGCGCTGATGGAAGAGGGCCAGCAGCAGGAGATCTTCAAGCCCGTGCCCCTGCCGCTGCTGACCGCCAGTGTGGTGGGCTCGGTGCGCGAAACCGCCCAGCTGATCCGCACCGGCGTGTTGCCCGACGATGAGGCGGTGCATGTCGCTGCGTTCGGTCTGTGCTGGGATGCGATCAAGGCCTGAGCATCCCATGTCTGCTAATTTCCACCTCATTTAAGCGAATAGAAATTCGCCAACTTCCGCCCCGCCACGTTTTTTTCAAGGAGTTCCTCATGCCCACTCTCAACATCAACGGCAAGGATGTGCCGGTCAACACCGACGCCTCCACCCCCATCCTCTGGGCCCTGCGCGACACGCTGGGCATGACAGGCACCAAGTTCGGTTGCGGTGCCGCGCTGTGCGGCGCCTGCACCGTGCATCTCAACGGCGCGCCGATTCGCTCCTGCGTGACGCCGGTTTCGGCAGCCGTGGGCCAGAAAATCACCACCATCGAGGCGGTGGCCGGCGATCGCGTCGGCCAGGCGGTCCAGGCCGCCTGGATCAAACACGACGTGGCGCAGTGCGGTTATTGCCAGAGCGGCCAGGTGATGAGCGCCACTGCGCTGCTCAAGACCCAGCCCAAACCCAGCGATGCCGACATCGACGCGGCCATGGCGGGGAACATCTGCCGCTGCGGCACCTATGTACGCATCCGCGCCGCCATCAAAGACGCCGCTGTGGCCCTGGCTTGAAGGAGACTGTCATGTACACCACCACTTCTTTCGACATCTTTGGTCAGTTGCCAAAAGGCCTGCAGACCCTTGTGCAGCAAGCGCAGAATGCTCCTGAAAACGGAGCAACTCCCGGCCTGCAGCGGCGCAGCTTCCTCAAGGTCGCCACCGCCGGCGGTTTTGCGCTGGGCGCGTTCCCGCTGCTGGCGCCTGCCCAGGGTGCCGCACCCGCCGCTGCCACCTCAGCCCTGAAACCGACGCAGCAGCCCTCGGCCTTTGTGCGCATCGACAGGGATGGCACGGTCACCGTGACCATCAACCGCCTCGATTTCGGCCAGGGCGTGCAAACCGGCCTGCCCATGATCCTGGCCGAAGAACTCGACGCCGACTGGCGCCTGGTGAAAAGCCAGCATGGCAATGCCGATCCGGCCTATGTGGACCCGGCTTTCGGCATGCACCTGACCGGTGGCTCCGGCTCGATCAAGAATTCCTACACCCAGTACCGCGAGCTCGGCGCCCGCACCCGCGCCATGCTGGTGTCCGCGGCCGCGGCGCAATGGGGCGTGGACGCCGCCGGCCTGCGCACCCGCGAAGGGGTGGTGATCGGCCCCGGCGGCAAACGCCTGACTTATGGGGAGCTGGCCGAGGCTGCGATGCAGCAGCCGGTGCCGGCGCAGGTCACGCTCAAGGACCCGAAGCAGTTCCGCATCATCGGCCAGCCCACGGGACGGCTCGATGCACGCGCCAAATCCACGGGCGGCCAGAGTTACGGCATCGACGTGCGACTGCCCGGCATGCTCACGGCCGTGGTCGCGCACCCGCCGGTGTTTGCCGGAAAAGTCAAATCACTGGATGACGCGGCCGCGCGCGGCGTTCCCGGCGTCAAGGCGGTGCTGCGTGTGCCGCTGGACCGCGGCGGTGAGGGTGTGGCGGTGATCGCCGACGGCTACTGGGCGGCCAAACAGGGCCGCGATGCGCTGAAGGTGGCATGGGACACCAGCAGCGTCGAGAAGGTGGACAGCGCCAAACAGCTGGCCAGCTATCGCGCGCTGGCGCAAACCCCCGGCGCGATCAAGTACCAAGCCGATGTCGGCCCGCTGGCGGCCGCCCCGAAAAAAATCAGCGCCGAGTTTGTCTTCCCCTACCTCGCCCACGCCCCCATGGAGCCGCTCAATTGCACGGTGCAGTTCAGCGGGCAGGGCGC
>CAMLDT010000167.1 GCA_946479075.1 uncultured Polaromonas sp. | reverse complement strand
AGTCGCGTAGGCCATGCAACATGGACGCCAGGGTGCCGCCCACCGCACCGGCAAGCGCCAGCGCTGCCATCGCGTTGGTGGCATTGTGGCGACCGCGCAGGCGCATGGCCTCCACCGGCATCAGCCGCTGGATGTGCAGCAACACTTCCTCGTCCTTGCGGCGCTTCACGGTTTCGTCGGCTTCGGCGGCGCGCACTAGCCAGGCCATGCCATTGACGGTTTCAATGCCGAAGTCACCCGGACGCTGGGGCATGCCCAGACCGAAACTCACATATTCGCGCCATTGCGGCTTCTGCAGCTTGGCCCTCACAGGCTCTGGCAGCATCGCCATCACCGCCGGATCATCGCGGTTCAGCACCAGCAGGCCCTTGCTGCCGAAAATGCGTGCCTTGGCGGCGCCGTAGGCTTGCATGCTGCCGTGCCAGTCCAGATGGTCCTGGCTCAGATTCAGCACCGTCGCGGCGCTGGGCTCAAAGCCCTGGACACCGTCGAGCTGGAAGCTGGACAACTCCAGCACCCAGACTTCGGGCAAGGTGCCCGCATCGACATGCATGGCCAGTGTATCGAGCAGGGTTGGGCCGATATTTCCTGCAACGGCCACAGTCTTGCCGGCGTGAGCCACAAGCCGGCCTGTGAGTGCGGTGGTGGTGGTCTTGCCGTTCGTCCCGCTGATGGCCAGAATCTGGGGGGCGTAGCCGGTGTCGATCTGGAGTTCGCGCAGGGCGCCCGCAAACAGGTCCAGTTCGCCGCCCGTCTTCAGGCCGATGGCCTGCGCCGCCTGCCAGACAGGGGCCACCATCGCCGGCGTCAGGCCGGGGCTCTTGAAAACCGCACGAACGTCCTGGCCCTCGATCAAGTCGGCGCCAAAGGCAGCCGTGCGAAAACCCACCTGCGGCAACTCGGCCTGAAGCTGGCCCAGCCGGGGCGGGGCTTCGCGGTCATCGACCACCGTCACCCGGGCGCCGCGCCGCGCGCACCAGCGGGCCATGGCCAGACCTGAGGCCCCCAGACCGAGAACAAGCACGTGCTGCCCCTGCAGTGAAGATGGCGCCGGCCCGGATGGCTCAGCACCGGCGGCGTCATTTGCATCACCGGCTACGCTGCCAGGCTGCACGGACTCGCCGTCCGGTAGCGGCATTTTTGCTTCCGAAGCCGGAGGCAGGACCGGCTCCGGCGGGCTGACATCGGCGAACATCTGGGCGACAAAAGCGGCCGCATCGCGGGCAGCCGTCAGCGTATCTGGCAACGGTCGGGCCCCGGGTTTTGCTGGCGCTTCGCCGCCCGGCACGTCGGCACGCGGTGCGCTTGCGTCCGCAACGGGTTCGTCGGGCACAGGAACGGCCGGGGGCGACACCGCGTCGGCCACAGGCACGGGGCCGTGCGCCGGCGTCGGTTCCACCACAGGCTCTTCGGGCAGCTTGCCGGATTCGGGGGACTCGTTGGCGTTCATCGGAGTTTCAGCGTTGACAGGCCGACCAGGCACAGCAGCATGGTGATGATCCAGAAACGCACGACCACCTGCGTCTCCTTCCAGCCACTCTTCTCAAAGTGATGATGCAGCGGTGCCATCCTGAACAGGCGCCGGCCTTCGCCAAAACGCGCGCGGGTGTACTTGAAATAAATCACCTGCAGCATCACCGACAGCGCCTCGACGACAAAAATGCCGCCCATGATGGCGAGCACAATTTCCTGGCGCACGATCACCGCAATAGTCCCCAAAGCCGCCCCCAGCGCCAGCGCGCCGACATCACCCATGAAGACCTGCGCAGGGTGCGTGTTGAACCACAGAAAAGCCAGGCCGGCGCCCGCCATGGCCGAGCAGAAAATCAGAAGTTCGCCCGAGCCGGGAATGTGCGGAAAAAACAGGTATTTGGAATACACGGCGCTGCCGGTGACATAGGCAAACACGCCAAGTGCCGAACCCACCATCACCACCGGCATGATGGCCAGCCCGTCCAGCCCGTCCGTCAGGTTGACAGCGTTGCTGGAGCCCACGATGACCAGGTAAGTCAGCAGCACAAAGCCAAACACGCCCAGCGGATAACTGACTTCCTTGAAGAAGGGCAGTTGCAGGCCGGCCTTGGGCGGCAGGTTCACGTCAAAGCCCGATTGCACCCAGCTGAAAAACAGCTCCAGCACGCGCAGGTTGGAGCTCTCTGAAATACTGAACACCAGGTAGAGCGCCGCGAGAAGACCGATCACCGACTGCCACAGGTACTTTTCGCGCGAACGCATGCCCTCCGGATCCTTGTGCACCACCTTGCGCCAGTCGTCGGCCCAGCCGATGGCGCCAAAACCCAGGGTGACGATCAGCACAATCCAGACAAAACGGTTGCTCAGGTCGAACCACAGCAGGGTCGAGATGCCGATGGCCAGCAGGATCAACACGCCGCCCATGGTCGGCGTGCCGCTTTTGCTCAAATGGGTCTGCATCGCGTATTCGCGGATCGGCTGGCCGATTTTCAGGTGGGCAAGGCGGCGGATCACAAACGGGCCGGCAATGAGACCAATCAACAGGGCCGTCAGGGCCGCCATCACGGCACGGAAGGTCAGGTACTGGAACACCCGGAAATAACCAAACTCCGGAGATATGGTTTGCAACCACTGGGCCAGGCTAAGCAGCATCTCTTTTCTCCCCCTGTTGTTTTTGTTGAATGGCCGTGATCGCCTCCACCACGCGTTCCATCTTCATGAACCGCGAGCCCTTGACCAGCACGCTGCCCAGACCCGGCAGAGCGGCCGCCACCGCGGCCTGCAATGCGGAAAAGTCCGCCCCAAAATGACGTCCTGCGCCAAAGCTGGTGGCGGCATCGGCAGACTGGCTGCCCAGGGTGAACAAATGGTCAATCCCGCGCTCACGGGCATAACTGCCGGCTTCGACATGAAACGCCGGCCCCTGCTCACCCACCTCACCCATGTCGCCCAGTATCAGCAGGCGTGGGGCCGGCAGTTCGGACAGCACATCGATGGCGGCGCGCACCGAATCCGGGTTGGCGTTGTAGCTGTCATCAACCAGCGTGAAGGCGTGGCCTGCCAGCACGATTTGCAGGGCGCGGGAACGGCCCTTGACCGGTGAAAAAGAGGCCAGGCCCGCCCCGATGGCATCCAGCGGCGCACCGGCGGCCAATGCACACGCCACCGCCGCCAGCGCATTCTTGACGTTGTGGCGTCCGGCAAGCTGCAGCGGGAAGTCAAGCTTGCCAGAGGGCGTGTTGGCGTGGACCTGCCAGGCACCGTTGATCCAGCGCGACGAAGCCGTCACGTCGGCATCGCCCTGCACCGCGAAAGTAACCACGCGGCGCGATCCGGCCAGGGCTCGCCAGACCGGCGTGTAGGTGTCATCCGCCGGAAACACCGCCACGCCGGAAGCCGGCAGCGCGGCAATGACGGCACCGTTCTCATGGGCCACGGCTTCAACCGTCGCCATGAATTCGAGATGTTCACGCTGGGCGTTGTTGACCAGCGCCACCGTCGGTCTGGCCACCCCGGCAAGGTAGGCGATTTCACCCGGATGGTTCATCCCGAGTTCGACCACACCGGCTTCGTGGCCCGCGCGCAAGCGCAGCAGGGTCAGTGGCAAGCCAATGTCGTTGTTGAAATTTCCTTCCGTCGCGAAGGCGGCGTCGCCTTTCCATGCCCGCAGGATGGACGCAAGCATTTGCGTCACCGTGGTCTTGCCGTTGCTGCCGGTCACGGCAATCAGCGGCAAGCTGAACTGCGAGCGCCACCCCGCCGCCAGTTGACCCAGCGCCTTCAACGAATCGTCGACGAGCAAGCCTGGCTGGTTCGCCGACAACCCGCGTTGCGCCAGCGCGGCGACAGCGCCTTGCTGGCTGGCCTGCGAGAGAAAATCGTGCGCATCAAAACGCTCACCCTTGAGCGCCACAAACAGGTCCCCGGGCCGCAGGCTGCGTGTGTCACTGTGAACACGCGTGAACTGCAGGGTGCCATCACCCACAAGACGCGCCGAAGGCAGCCATTGCAGGGCCTGTTGCAGCGTCATCATGCCAAGCCCTCCATGGCGATCTGCGCGCCGGAGCCTTGCCCCAGTGCAGCTTCCGCCTGTGCCTTGTCGGAGAACGGCAGCTTGATGCCAGCGCTTTCCTGGTAGTTTTCGTGCCCCTTGCCGGCAATCAGGATCACATCACCGGCCTTGGCGCGGTTCACTGTGTCAGCAATGGCCAGCGCACGGTCAGGCTGGACCGACACTGTCTCGCTGCGGCGAAAGCCCTTGAGGACCTGGCCGATGATGCTTGCCGGATCCTCGCTGCGCGGGTTGTCACTCGTCAGCACCACATGATCGGCACCCTTTTCGGCGGCCGCTGCCATCAACGGCCGCTTGGTGGCATCACGTTCACCGCCGCATCCGAAGACGCACCACAGCTTGCCGCCCCGCTCCGCGGTGGGGAGCCTGAGCGCGCCCAGCACCTTCTCCAGCGCATCGGGCGTGTGTGCGTAGTCGATCACCACCAGCGGCCGGCCCGGCACCGAAATGGCGTCCATGCGCCCAGGCACTGAAGGCAGGTGGGTGCAAGCCTCCACCACGGCGTCCAGCGGCAGCCCGAGTGCACGCAGCGCGGCCATCACGCCCAGCAGATTGGACACGTTGTACAGCCCCACGGCACCGGTGGACAGCCGGTGGCAAGACCCCTCTTCGAACACGTCGAAGCGCATGCCATGTTCGTCCTGGTGAATGGCCTGCGCCCTGAGTCGTGACGGTGCGGCACAGGAAACAGTCCAGACATCCAGACCCGAATCGCGCAAGGCCGAGGCCAGCGCGGCGCCTTGGGGGTCATCGATGTTGAGCACCGCGGCCTTGAGGCCGGGCCAGCCGAAGAGCCGTGCTTTTGCCGCCCAGTAAGACGCCATGTCGCCGTGGTAGTCGAGGTGATCCTGCGTGAAGTTGGTGAAGATGGCCACGCGTAGGGCCGTCGCGTCGAGGCGATGTTCGGCAATGCCAATGGACGAAGCCTCCAGTGCGCAGGCGGCGAAGCCTTCATCGACCCAGCGCCGCAACTGCTGCTGCAGCAGCACAGGATCGGGTGTTGTCAGCCCGTTGAACACCATCGCGTCCGGTTGCCCCATGCCCAGGGTGCCCACCACGCCGCAGGGCCGCTTGAGCCGCTCCAGCGCCTGCGCCAGCCACCAGGCGGTCGAGGTCTTGCCATTGGTGCCCGTTACCGCAAGCAGGTCCAGTTGCTGGCTGGGATGACCGAAAAATTCGGCAGCAATCGGCGCCGTGGCCAGTTTCAATCCGGGGTAAGCCGCCACGCGGTTGTCCGAGAAGCCGTAATTTTCCACGCCCTCACGCTCGACCAGGCAGGCTTGTGCACCGGCATCCAGCACACCCGTGACATAGCGGCGCGCATCGGTGGCCGCACCCGGCCAGGCGATAAAGCCGTCACCCGCGCCCACCTTGCGGCTGTCCGACCACAGGCTGCCGCTCACCCGCTGGCGCAACCACTGCGCGGCCTGACCGGGCGTCTGCAATTGCTCCATCAGAACGACTCCTCGACGGGGCTGTAGACGATTTGCGGCTTCACGCTCATGTCCGGCTGCACGCCCATCATGCGCAGGGTCTGCTGCACCACCTCGCTGAACACCGGCGCGGCGGCCACGCCGCCGAAATATTTGCCGTCACTCGGCTCGTCGATCATGACCGCCACGATGATGCGCGGGTTGTCAATGGGTGCCATGCCGGTGAACCAGGCGCGGTATTTGTTGCTGGCGTAGCCTTTGCCCACCTGCTTGTGCGCGGTGCCGGATTTGCCACCGACGGAGTAACCCACGGTTTGGGCCAGGGGACCGGTACCGTTCGGGCCGGCCGCCATCTGCAGCATCTTGCGAACGGCGCGTGCGTTCTCGGCAGAAAAGACCCTGACGCCGGTTGCCGGTTCGCTGCTCTTGAGCATGGTGACCGGGATGATCTGCCCGTCGTGGGCAAAAGCCGTGTAGGAGTGCGCCATCTGGAACAGGGAGGCAGACAGGCCGTAGCCGTACGCCATGGTGGCCTGCTCCACCGGACGCCAGGTTTTCCAGGGCCGCAACCTGCCGGTGACAGCCCCCGGAAACTGGATCTGCGGCTTCTGGCCGTAACCCAGCGCGGTGTAGGTGTCCCACATTTCGTGCGGGCTCATCTTCTGGGCGATCTTCAGCGCGCCGACGTTGCTCGATTTCTGGATCACACCTTCCACCGTCAGCGTGCCGTAGTTGTGGGTGTCGCTGATGGTGAAACCACCGATGCTGTAGCGGCCGGGGCCGGTTTCCACCAGCGTCTGCGGTTTGATGCGGCCAGCCTCCAGCGCCATGGCCACCGTGATCGGCTTCATGGTCGAGCCGGGCTCAAAGGTATCGGTGATGGCACGGTTGCGAAGTTGTTCACCCGTCAGGTTCTGCCGCTTGTTCGGCTCATAGCTGGGGTAATTGGCAAGCGCCAGGACCTCGCCCGTGATGGCATCAAGCACGACCACGCTGCCGGCCCTGGCCTTGCGCGCGATGACGGCGTCGCGCAGCTTCTGGTAGGCAAAGAACTGCACCTTGCTGTCCAGGCTGAGCTGGATGTCCTTGCCCTCCAGCGGTGGCACCTGCTCGCCCACGTCCTCAACCACCCGGCCCAGCCGGTCCTTGATCACGCGGCGCGATCCGGCCTTGCCGGCCAGATCCTTGTTGAAGGCCAGCTCGATCCCCTCCTGCCCGCGGTCCTCGATGTTGGTGAACCCGACCACATGCGCTGCGGTCTCGCCCTCGGGATACCGGCGCTTGTATTCCTTGCGCTGGTAAATTCCCTTGATGCCCAGCGCATGGATTTTCTGGGCGACAGGCTCATCCACCTGGCGCTTGATCCAGACAAAGGTTTTGTCTTCGTCAGCCAGTTTTTTGTTCAGCTCGGCCAGCGGCATTTCCAGCAAGCTTGCCAGCTCACTGAGTTGCGCCCGGTTGGCGTCCACATCTTCGGGAATCGCCCAGATGCTGGGCGCCGGCACGCTGGTCGCAAGCAACAGGCCGTTGCGGTCAAGAATGCGGCCGCGGTTGGCCGGCAGTTCCAGCGTGCGTGCGAAGCGTACCTGGCCCTGCCGCTGGAAAAAGTCGTTGCCGATCACCTGGACATAGGCGGCACGGCCGGCCAGACCGGCAAAAGCCAGCGCAATGCCGGCCACGATCAGCTTGCTGCGCCAGACCGGGGTCTTGCTGGCGAGCAGCGGGCTGGACGAATAAAGCACGCTGCGGCTCATGGGCGAGCCTCGCCTGCCGGCGCCTGCTTGTAGCTGACATACGCGGTGATGGCCGGCGTCGCGGTGCGCATCTGCAGTCGCGCTTTGGAAATCTGCTCGACACGCAAGGGCGTGGCTTGCGCACTTTTTTCAACCTGCAGGCGTTCCCTGTCCACTTCGAGTTTTCGTCCAAGCGCCGCGCTTTTTTCAAGCTCGACGTACAGACGGCGCGACTCGTATTGCGTGTGCACCAGGTACAGCGCACTGAACAGCACCGCCATCAGCAACACCACATTCAAACGTGTCATGGCACCCACCCGCCATTCACTTCGTGCAATGCGCTGGCCCCCACACTGTTCACTTCGTGTAATGCGCTGCCCCCCGCGGGGGCTGATTTCCCTTGGGACG
>CAMLDT010000166.1 GCA_946479075.1 uncultured Polaromonas sp. | reverse complement strand
CGCGCCCTCGGCGGCCAGCGCGTGCAGCAGCCGGGTCTTGCCGGCGCCGGTGGGGCCGCACACCACGCGGTACTGGTGACGCGCCGCCAGTTGCGGCAGGTCGGCCACCAGCGCCGCGCGAAAAGCCTTGTAGCCGCCGTCAACCAGCGTGACCCTGAACCCGATCTGGTCCAGGATCAGCGCCAGCGAACCACTGCGTTTGCCGCCGCGCCAGCAGTACACCAGCGGCTGCCATTCGCGCGGCTTGTCCAGCACCTCGCGCTGGATATGCGCGGCAATGTTTTTGGCGACCAGCGCGGCGCCCAGCTTTTTGGCTTCGAACTGACTGATCTGCTTGTAGCGGGTGCCGACGATCTTGCGTTCCTCGTCGTTCAGGCTGGGCCAGTTGACAGCGCCGGGCAAGTGGTCTTCGGCGTATTCACCCTCGCTGCGGGCGTCGATGACGGCGGAATAGTCGGCCAGGCCGGCCAGCGCCTGTTCGGCGGAAATGCGTTCCAGGCTCACTTGATCAGCTTCTTCAGCTCGGGCCAGACGTTGGCCAGCATTTTTGCCTGCGAAGCCTCGTTGGGGTGGATGCGGTCGGCCTGGAAGTTGTTCACAGCGTCGTCCACGTCAGCGACACCCTTGAGAAAGAAGGGCACCAGCGCCACTTTTTCGTTTTTGGCGACTTTGGTGAAGAGGCCGGAGAAGGTTGCCCCGTAGGCGCCGCCATAGTTGGGCGGCACCTGCATGCCCAGCAGCAGCACCTTGGCGCCGGCTTTTTTGGCGGCCTGCGTCATGGCCAACAGATTGGCCTCAGTCATGTCCAGCGGCAGGCCGCGCAGCGCGTCATTGCCACCCAGTTCGATCACCACCACCGACGGTTTGTGCCGGGTCAGCAGGGCGGGCAGGCGCGAACGGCCGCCCGAGGTGGTGTCGCCGCTGATGCTGGCGTTGACCACCCGTGCGGCCTTCTTGTCGGCGGCCAGCTGCTTTTCCAGCAGCGGCACCCAGCCGGTACCGCGTTTGAGGCCGTATTCGGCACTCAGGGAATCCCCCACAACCAGCACCGTGTCGCGAGCGGCGGCCTCAGCGGGCGCCTGGGCGTGGGTCACCAGGGGTGCGGTGGCAACGACGGCCAGCAGCAGCGCGCTGAAAGGCTTTACCAGCCGGGCAGCCGCGCTGCGGGCAAGCTTGGTAAAGTCTGATTTCAAATTTTCTGACAAGGCTGACATGTTTGAACCCGCGGTTAATGTGCCGAACGACGCTGCTCCGGCGTCCACGAACTCTTCAATTATTTCCGTGGAGCATGTTTTCAAGAGCGTGAGCGACTCGACCGGCACACTGACCATTTTGCGCGATATTCATTTCGCACTGGCGGCCAGGGAGACTGCGGCGATTGTCGGCGCCTCGGGCTCCGGGAAAAGCACCTTGTTGTCCATCATCGCCGGGCTCGACACGCCCACCCAGGGCACGGTGCATCTGGCCGGGCAGGACCTGTTTGCGTTCAGCGAAGACGACCGCGCTGCACTGCGCGCCCAAAAGGTCGGTTTTGTGTTCCAGAGCTTCCAGCTCATGGGCAACCTGACGGCGCTCGAAAACGTCATGCTGCCGCTGGAACTGTCGGGCGCCAAAAATGCGCGCGCCCAAGCCACCGAAATGCTCAAGCGCGTCGGCCTCGGTGAGCGGCTCGGCCACTACCCCAAGGTGCTGTCAGGCGGTGAGCAGCAGCGCGTGGCGCTGGCCCGGGCCTTTGTGGTGCAGCCGGCGCTGCTGCTGGCCGACGAGCCGACCGGCAGCCTGGACTTCGCCACCGGCGAAACCGTGATGTCGCTGATGTTTGAGCTCAACAAGGAGCTCGGAACCACGCTGGTGCTGGTCACGCACGACCGCGGCATCGCCGCACGCTGTGAACGCCGCATCACGCTCGAAGCCGGGCAGGTGGTCGCCAATTAAGAGCGAAAAATGCCTCCAGCCCTTGTCGGACGGTCGCAGGCAGCTCCTTTTTTGATAGCGACGGTCACCGCCCCGGCGGGTTCAGGGTACAGCCCGGCAACCCGCCGGCTTGAAAACCCGTTCGGTGGACGCCGGGTATTTCGCCAGCTTGTCGGCCGGCCGGCGCGGCCGGGCCAGCAATTCACCGCCGCAGTTGGGGCAGGTGTCCTGCAGCTTGTTGCTGGCGCAGTCGCTGCAGAAGGTGCATTCAAAGGTGCAGATGCGGGCTTCCGCCGAGTCGGCCGGCAGGTCGCGGTTACAGCATTCGCAGTTGGGGCGGAGTTGGAGCATGGCAAATCCGATGCAGGGGCTAGGGTTGAACGTGCTTGAATTTCGCAGTCTGGCGCCACATGTTACTGTTTATGGGCAGTCTTTTTCGACCGCTCGCTCACCCACTACAAGGCCTTTGCCATGACCACATCCGCTCCCGCCACCCTCAAAATCGATTTTGTCTCCGACGTCTCCTGCCCCTGGTGCGTGATCGGCCTGAAGTCCCTCGAAGACGCGCTGGGCCGGGTCGGTGACACCGTGAAAGCTGACATCCATTTCCAGCCTTTTGAACTCAACCCAAAGATGGCCGCCGAGGGCCAGGACATCGGCGAACACCTGGCTGAAAAATACGGCTCCACCCCGGAGCAGTCGCAGAAGAACCGCGAAATGATCCGCGCACGCGGCGCCGACGTGGGCTTCACCTTCAGCATGGACAAGCGCAGCCGCATCTACAACACCTTTGATGCGCACCGCCTGCTGCACTGGGCCGGTGAAGAATCGCCCGCGCTGCAATTGCCATTGAAGGAAGCGCTGTTCAAAGCGTATTTCACCGACGGCCAGAGCCCCGGTTCGCATGAGGTGCTGGCGCGTGTGGCCGGCGAGGTTGGGCTGGACGCGGAGCGCGCCAAAGCCATCCTGGCTTCAGACGAGTATGCGGACGAGGTGCGTGAGCGCGAACAGTTTTACCTGCAGCACGGCATCCACTCGGTGCCCGCCATCATCATCAATGACAAACACCTGATCTCCGGCGGCCAGCCTGCCGAGGTGTTCGAACAGGCCTTGCGGCAGATTGCTGCCGCCGGCTGACCGCCATAGTGTTTGTTTAGAACCGTTCGCCCTGAGCTTGTCGAAGGGTTGCCCGCTGAGCGCCAGGCTTCGACAAGCTCAGCCCGAACGGTCTCGGGTTTAACCGGACAGCATTGGGGCTAAGCGCCGATCAGTTTTTCAGCGTGGCCACCAGCGTGATGGAGCCGACGCTGCCCAGCGCTTTCGACAGCGGGCAACCGCGCTTGGCTTCTTCGGCGATCTGCTGGAACTGGCCTGGGTCGATGCCCGGCACCTTGGCGTCCAGCGTCAGCGCAATCCGGTCGATCAAAAAGCCATCGCCGTCAGGAATCAGGCTGACCTTGGCCGTGGTGTCCACGTTCTCCGTGGCAAACCCGGCCTTGTCGCAGGCAAATGAAAACGCCATGGTGAAACAGGCCGCATGCGCCGCGCCCAACAATTCCTCGGGGTTGGTGCCCTTGCGGTCGTCTTCAAAACGGCTGCCGAAGCCATACGGATAGTTCTTTAGCGCATCGGTTTCTGTGCTGATCTGGCCCTGGCCCTTTTTGCCCTGGCCTTCCCAGTGAACGCTGGCGGTTTTTTCGGTCATGGTGTGTCCTTTGGATGATGGTGTGATGGAGGGCGAATCACTGCTTGCTTGATCACCTGTTCACTGTGCCCAACCCGAAGCGGGCAGGGCGTGAGACATCATCGCCAATGGGGGTTGGTGTTCTCCTACGCGGTAGGTAACGTGTACGGCTTGGTGTGCCCTCGTAAGCGATACTGTTCACACAACTTTCTTTCACACCCCGCACTGAAAGGCAGCCCTTGGTTATGGAGCAGATGGTGATTCGGCTCGTTGTGTTCTCCCTGAGCGGCGCTTACTTTTTCTTCCTCGGCTGGTATTTCTATTTGTTGTGCAAGTTGTGGGGGACTGTCGAATACGGCGGAAAAATTTATACCGGTGCGTTACTCAGGATATTTGCTTTGACAGCATTGATATCTCTGGCCCACTTGATTGCTGAGCAAGGTCGCGTCCCTGAGGACATAGTTGACAGTTACTTTCTCAGTTCTGCACTCCTTTTTCCGTTGGGTTGGTTTACTCGGTTGTGGCAATACCGAAAAAACGGTAAGTAGGCGAAGCTTTTGTGCCCAGTGCCGCTACTTGATGGGGGTTCGCCCACGCGATGAGGCGGTGGAGAGCCCACGATGCGAACCTTGCGGCGCCAAGCGCGCGACGTTCTGGTTGCATCATGTTGCGGTAAGGTTCCGCGTCCCGGTCAAGTACCGGGAACCATGTGTCGAACGTCGGCGTAAGTAACTACAAGTTCTTAACCAACACCAAACTCTTCCGATTGATGTTGTATTTGCGCTTCCGCGCCTCTGGCAGCCAGTCCGGATCGACCTGCACAAAACCGCGCTTGATGAACCAGTGCATGGTGCGTGTGGTTAGTACAAAGATGCTTTTCAGGCCCATGCCGCGGGCGCGCTGCTCGATGCGTTTGAGGATGCGTTCGCCGTCGCCCTGGCTCTGGCTGTGCGGTGACACGGTGAGTGCTGCCATCTCGGCGGTTTTGGCTTCGGGATAGGGGTAGAGCGCGGCGCAGCCGAAAATCACGCCGTCGTGTTCGATCACGGTGTAATGGTCGGCGTCGCGTTCGATCTCGGTGCGGTCGCGCTTGACCAGGGTGCCGTCTTTTTCAAACGGCTCGATCAGCTGCAATATGCCGCCCACGTCGTCGGCCGTGGCTTCGCGCAGGCTCTCCAGCTTTTCGTCGATGACCATGGTGCCAATGCCGTCGTGCACATAAATTTCCAGCAGCAGCGAACCGTCCACCGCAAACGGCAGGATGTGGCTGCGTTCGACGCCGGACTTGCAGGCCTTGACGCAGTGCTGCAGGTAAAACGCGGTGTCGGTGGGCTGGGTCGCGTTGGGCAGGCTGGCCAATAATTTTTCGGCGGCGGCCAGCGGCAGCTCGGTGTCGATGGGGTTGTCTTCACTCTCAGGCTGCGTGGGGTCGGTGCGCACGCCGGGGATTTCGGTCAAAAAGATCAGCTTGTCGGCCTGCAGTTCGATGGCCACGCTGGTGGCGACTTCTTCCATGGTCAGGTTGAAGGCTTCGCCGGTCGGTGAAAAGCCGAAGGGCGACAGCAGCACCATGGCGCCGAAGTCCAAGGTGCGCTTGATGCCGGCGGTGTCGACCTTGCGCACCATGCCCGAGTGTTTGAAGTCCACGCCATCGACGATGCCGACCGGGCGCGCGGTGATGAAGTTGCCCGAAATCACGCGCACGGTGGAGCCGGCCATGGGCGTGTTGGGCAGGCCCTGGCTGAAGGCGGCTTCGATTTCATAACGCAGCTGGCCGGCGGCTTCCTGCGCGCAATCGAGCGCGACCGAGTCGGTGATGCGCATGCCGTGCGAATACTTCGCTTCATGGCCCTTGGCGGCCAGCTGTTCATTGACCTGGGGGCGGAAGCCGTGCACCAGCACAATTTTCACGCCCATGCTCTGGATCAGCGCGAGGTCTTGCGCCAGATGCTGCAGCTTGCCGGCAGCGATGGCTTCACCCGCAATGCCGACCACAAAGGTCTTGCCGCGGTGCAGGTGGATGTAGGGCGCCACCGAGCGGAACCAGGGCACAAAGGTGAAATTGAAGACCGCAGACATGGGCGCGCTTTCGGGTTGCAGGAGGGGCCGGGGCCCAATGGCAGAGAGTGTAAGGGAGGATGTTTCCGGCCACGCGACAGGAGGCGGTGGCCGGGCGCAGGCCTGCCGGGATAATGGCGCAGCATGGAAAAACTGGCCTATGGCTTCTGGGGGGTGTATTTCGGCACGACAGCGCTGATGCTGGCTGGTGCCGCGATGGGCTTCACCCGCTCGCTGCACCGCATCTCGCTGAATGCGGCGCTGTCGGCGGCGGTGTCGAGTTTTTTTGTGATCGCCTTTCTGGGTGGGCTGCCGCTGCGGGACGAAGGCGTACTGATGCGTTTTCTGGCGCATGTGGCCATCGGGGTGTCCATCATCCTGGCCTATCTGCTGTTTTCGATTCTCGGCGCGCTCGACAGGCGCCGGGCACGCCGCGCCACCCAGTGGGCCCTGGCCTTGCTGACGACCGGCGGTTTGACCCTGGGCTGGCAGGTGCCGCCGGTAGAGGCGCTGGCGCTGGGTGTTGGTATTGCCGGCTGGCTGGGCGTGGCGGCACTGGCTGTGGCGCTGCGCAGCGCCTGGCGCGGTGACCGGCTCGCATGGCGGGCGGTGTTTGGCGTGGTGTTCATGCTGGTCGCCATGCTGGGGCTGAGCTGGATTGCGCTGGCGCGCGGGCAGGCGCCGTGGCAGGTGCATGCGGTCAGCGCCTTGTCGGGCACGGCCTACCTCGTGATGATGGCGTCCGCGCTGTGGGTGCGTTATTCCTACCTGATCGAGCTGCGGCAGATCATGACCCTGGGCCCCAGCTACGACCCGGTCACGCGCATGCGCTCCCACACCGAAACCGGCCACATGCTGGGCGATGTGTTTCGCCGGCAGCACGACGCCCCCACCGTGCTGGGCCTGCTGGTGGTGAGCATAGGCAACCTGTACGCGCTGGAAAAGCTGCATGGCAAGGCCGCGGTGAACCATGCGCTGTTTGTCTGCGCGGGCCGTTTGCGCCGTGTGGTGCCGCGCCAGGTGGAGCTGGGCCGCTTTGGTGAAGACGGTTTTGTGCTGCTAATGCCCGACTGCCGGGACAGCGGCACCTTGATCAGGCTCGCGCACCGGGTGGCGTCCCGCCTGGGCAAATCGGTGGTGCTCAACACCAGCCTGGACGAGGCGCGCCGCGAGAGCGAGCAGACGAGGTGGCGAGCGGATATCGGCATTGGTGTGCTGATGGTGGCAGACCCCGTGGCCACGGCGTCGGGCACCCTGGCCAGAGCGCGCGCCATGTCGCGCACGGCGCTCAGTTACGCGAGCCGCGTGGCCTGGTTTGACCAGGGCAGCGGCGAGGCGGTCGAGTTGCCGGTGCCTGAAAACGCCTGAGCCGGAAGGCGAAGCCCTGCGCCAGCCGGGGCGCCGGGCTGCACCGATAATTGGGGGTTAACTCGCAGAAACCCATTTTGTCACCGACGCCGCCTGTTCCCCTGAAGATCGATTTTCCCGAGTCCCTGCCGGTTTCCGGCAAGCGCGAGGAAATCACCGCCGCCATGCTGGCCCACCAGGTGGTCATCGTCTGCGGCGAAACCGGCTCGGGCAAAACCACACAGCTTCCGAAAATCGCGCTGGCCATGGGGCGCGGCAAGCTCAACTACCCCGCGGGCCAGGGCCGGCTGATTGGCCACACCCAGCCGCGGCGCATCGCCGCGTCCAGCGTGGCCAAACGCATTGCTGAAGAACTGAAAACGCCGCTGGGTGACGTGGTTGGCTACAAGGTGCGTTTCCAGGACCGGCTCAGCAAGGACGCGTCGGTCAAGCTGATGACCGATGGCATTTTGCTGGCCGAAACGCAGACCGACCCGCTGCTCAAAGCCTACGACACCCTCATCATCGATGAGGCGCACGAGCGCAGCCTGAACATCGACTTCCTGCTCGGTTATCTGCGCCAGCTGCTGCCGCGCCGGCCCGACCTGAAAGTGGTCATCACCTCGGCGACGATTGATGCGCAGCGGTTTGCGGATT
>CAMLDT010000165.1 GCA_946479075.1 uncultured Polaromonas sp. | reverse complement strand
GCAGGAGCAGCAACAGCAATAACAGCGTCGCGCGAACAAAGGCGCCTGGCGTGACAAGGGAATACATGCAAGGCGCTCTTTCCTGGAGGTGCGGCCCCGGGACAGGCCGCGCTCAGGGTGTTACGCGGACATCCGCACTTCGGATTCAGTGCCCCCGGCGCACCCCCACCCGCGACCTGCAAGCGCGAGGGCCAAAAAATAAATCCCGGCCGCGTGAATCCAGCCGCGCAGGCGCCCCGTATCAAAGCGGTACATCTGATTACATTTCGTCCCGCCACCCCTTCACCTCACAGGTTGTCCATGACATTTCCTTTTGCCCCCCACCTCCTTGCCGCCTGCACCGCCGTGATCTGCGCGGGTGCCAGCCTTTCGGCTCAGGCCGAAACCGGCAAACTGCTGCTGACCGGCGGCGTCAGCAGCATCGACGGCGCCGCCGGCGGCGGACTGACCCCCTGGGCCGTGATCGGCAGCAATGCCACCGAAGGCGAGGTCGGCGGCTCGGCCTTTGTCTCCACCGCCGGCACCAAAGACTACGGACTGAACATCGTCGGCGCGGCCATCGGCATCCATGACCGTTATGAAATCTCGGTGGCGCAGCAGGACTTCAATACCCGCGCCACCGGCACCGCCCTGGGCTTGCCTGGCCTGCACCTCAAGCAGTCCATCGTCGGCTTCAAGGCACGTGTGGCTGGTGACGCGGTGCTCGACAGCGACACCTGGATGCCGCAAGTGGCGGTCGGTGTGGAGTTCAAGAACCTCGGCTCCACCGGGCTGGACGGCACGCTGCGCACCCTGGGCGCCAAACGTGACGGCGTGGACCTGTATGTGAGCGCCACCAAACTCTTCCTCGGCCAAAGCCTGCTGGTCAACGGCACGCTGCGCGCCACCAAGGCCAACCAGAACGGTCTGCTGGGTTATGGCGCCACCCTGGGCGGCAATGAAAACAGCTACAGCCTGCAGCCGGAATTTTCAGTGGCTTACCTGATCAACAAGAACGTGGCCATTGGCGCCGAGTACCGCTTCATGCGCAACAAACTGGAGACCGCCGGCCGCGCCGCCGGCCTCGGCAACGGCCTGCGTTCGGAAGACTGGAAAGACATCTTCATCGCCTGGGCACCGAACAAAAATGTCTCGCTGACCCTGGCGTATGTGGACCTGGGCGTGATCGTCCCCGCCACCACCGCCAGCCGCAAGCAAAAGGGCTACTACCTGTCGGCCCAGGTCGCTTTCTGAATCCACACGCTTCACTTCTTCAAGGACCCGTCATGAAAAAAACCCTGTTCTCCCTCGTTCTCGCCGCATCCAGCCTGCTGCTGGCCGGCGCGTCCTTCGCGCAGTCGGCGCCCCAGAGTGACCAGCTGTACAAAGCCTTCGGCGAAAAAGCCGGCCTGGTCACCCTGATGGACGATTTCATGGTGCGTCTGCTGGCCGACCCGCGCACCGGACCGCATTTCAAGCCCGCCAACCAGCAGCGGGTCAAGGAACAGCTGGTGGACCAGCTGTGTGCGCTTTCCGGCGGCCCATGTGTCTACAAGGGGGCCGACATGAAAAGTGCGCACGCCAACCTGGACATCAAAAAATCCGACTTCCATGCGCTGGTCGAGGTGCTGCAGCAAACCATGGACGCACGCGGCATCCCCTTCCGCACCCAAAACCAGATGCTGGCCCTGCTGGCGCCCATGCACCGCGACACCATCACGGTGCACTGACATGAAAAAAACCCTGTTCTCCCTGGCGCTGTTTGCGCTCTGCGGTCTGGCCACGGCCGGCGACCTGCAGGTGCTGGTGCTCGACAAGGAAGGCAAACCCGTGCAGGACGCGGTGGTGGTCGTCATGCCCGCCAACAAGGGCACACCGAAGACCACCCTGCCCATGCAGGTCACCATCAGCCAGGAAAAAATGCGCTTCATTCCGGCAGTGAGTGTGGTGGCGCCCGGTGCCAAAGCCCTGTTCGTCAACAACGACCCCTGGGAACACCACGTGCGTGCCTCGGCTGCCGGAATTGCCCAGTTCAACAGTGCCAACAGCGGCGGCTTCGAGTTGCGGCTGGACGGCAAAGCGGAAGGCAAGCCCGGCAAGACCGCCGAGGCCGTGTTTGAAAAGGCCGGACCCGTGCTGCTGGGCTGTCACATCCACGGCTCCATGCGCGGCCATGTGTATGTCAGCGACTCGCCGTGGACCGTGTTGACCGGCGCCGACGGCATTGCCAGGATCGAACAGATTCCCGACGGAGCGGCGCAGGTCCGGGTCTGGCACGCCGAGCAGTTGCTCGACATCGCACCGCAGGCCGTGACCGTCAGCGCCACACCGGGCAAGGCCACGCTGCAACTGACCGTGGTCCCACGCCGGCGCCGGATTTAAGGCCGCAACCAGTGCGCGCGGCCGGCTCAGCGGCCCATCGGATGCAGGCCTGCAAAGCTGCTTTTTTTTCGCGCACGAAAGCGACTTGCCCAGCCGGCGGAACTCCCTATACTCGGCCGCATGAAACCGGCCCCCGATGCGGACACCCGCAGCCTTGAAGCCCTGATTGCCGCTGCGGGACGGGGTGACCATGCCTGTTTTGCGCAGGTGTACCAGCGCACCCACACGCATCTGTTTGGCGTGGCCGTTCGTATATTGGGTCAAGGACAGGCAGCCGAAGACGTGCTGCAAGAGGCGTATGTGAGCATCTGGAAAAACGCTGCCGGCTACCGCAGCGAGGTGGGCGGGCAAACCCTTCAGGCCATGACCTGGCTGATCGCCATCGTCCGCAACAAGGCGCTGGATGCGCTGCGTGCACGCACGCGCCGGCGCGAAAGCGAGTTGCCCGGCTCCGGTGAGGTCGATGAAGACGATGTCCAGTCCGTGGGCCATCCGGCGCCCAGCGCCATGCATCTGCTCGAACAGGCGAGCCAGGCCCTGCACATCGACGGCTGCATGCAGGCCCTGGAGGGCAGCCATCGCCAAAGCCTGGCGCTGGCCTATTACCAGGGCCTGTCGCACACCGAAGTGGCGGCACAGATGGGCGCGCCACTGGGTTCGGTCAAGGCCTGGATACGGCGCGGGCTGGAAAAGCTCAAGGGCTGCCTCGCCGCGCAGGGGGTGGTGGCATGAGATACCTGCAAACCGAACTGCTGGAGCATCTGGCGTCGTCCTATGTGCTGGGCACCCTGACAGGCGGCGCGCGGCGCCGCTTCGAACGGCTGCAGCGCGACCGCGCCGACGTGCGCCGCCTGGTGATGCAGTGGGAAACCCGGCTGGGCCAGCTGGCCGTGTCGGTGCCGGTGCAGCAGCCCTCGCCGCAGTTGTGGAAAGCCATTGCGGCGCGCACTCAGCCTGATGCCGTCCGTGCGGCCACCTCCTCCCCGGCCGGCTGGTGGGGCTGGCTCAAACCCGCGGGTTGGGGTGGCGCCGGTCTCGCCGCCGGCTTGATTGCCGCCAGCGCTTTATTCCTCACGACACCGAGCCTCTTCCTGTCCAGCGACCAGCTCGCCATGCGCACGGGTGAAAAACTGCCGCAAAGTTACGTGGGCCTGCTGACCGACGCGCAGGGCAACGGCAAGCTGCTGGTCAGCTCACTGCGCCACGGCAAGACCATGACGCTCAAGGTCATCGGCCCCATCACGCCGCCGGCGGGCGGCACGCTGATGCTGTGGGCGCTACCCGCAGACGGGCCAGCCCTGGCACTGGGTCCGGTGCCGACCACCGGCTCGGCGGTGTCCCTGCTGCCCGACACCTCTGAAAAACTGCTGTCCAAAGTCAGCAAGCTCGTGGTGACGCTGGAAACCGTCGAAGCGCCGGCCCGTCCGGGCACCACGGTGGTGTTCAGTGGCAATTGCGCCAAGCTGTGGTGATCGGCCAGACTGATCGACATCGTTCAAACCGCTTATGCATCCGTTTGCCGGCTTGCATCGTTTGTTCAGAGTGCTGCCAGGCAGCGCACCTTCATCCACCGATCCCCAGGAGCCCGACATGCAAACACTGACCCTCCGCCACTTCATCACCCTGCCCATCCTGAGCCTGGCGCTGGCTGGCGCCGCATGGGCTGCCGACTTCCAGAGCACCCCTGTCGAAAATGCGCGCATGGACGACTTCGCAGCCGGCAAAAAAGCCATCGAAGCCAAAAAATGGGCTGACGCGGTCAGCAGCTTCAGCAAGGTGGTTGCCCAGGACCCGAAAAATGCCGACGCTTACAACTACCTCGGTTATTCGAACCGCTGGCTGGGCAAGTACGACGAGGCTTTTGCAGCCTACGGCAAGGCGCTGGCGCTGGACCCCAAACACCGCGGCGCGCTGGAGTATTCGGGCATGGCCTACCTCAAGACCGGCCAGAAAGCCCAGGCGCAGGCACAACTGGCGAAACTGCAGGCCTTTTGCTCCGGCTGCGAGGAAACCGCGGATTTGGCCAAAGCGATTGCTGCGGCCAAATAAAAGGCAAAGGCGCCTTGCCGTGTGACCGGGCCACGGGTTTGGTGACGACGGCCGAATTGACACCGGCGCTCCTGAACCTGCATTGAAGTCTCCACGGGGGCGGCGCAAACCCGGCGGGCCCATCACGCCAGGCGTCTCAGGCGTGACTGGCCGAAGCCGGCGGGCTGACTTACATTGGCAGGCATGAACCCACTGACCTGCTTTTCCCTGTCCACCACGGACCACATCGCCCACCTGGTGTTCAACCGCCCCGAGGCGATGAACACCATGCACCCGGTCTTCTGGCGCGAGCTTGACGAGGTGCTGACGCACATCCACAAGGCCGGCGAGGCGCGCGTGCTGGTGATCTCCAGCACCGGCAAACATTTCAGCGCCGGCTTGGCGCTGGACACCTTTGGCGGCGCCATCAGCATGGACGACCAGAGCCCCGAAGGTCGCGCGGCGATGTTCGACCTGCTGGCGGGCATGCAGGCCACGTTCACCAAACTGGAAACACTGCGCATCCCGGTGATCGCCGCCATCCAGGGCGGCTGCATAGGCGGCGCGGTGGACCTGGTCACCGCCTGCTGCATCCGTTATGCCACCACCGAGACGTTTTTCTGCATCCAGGAAATCAACATCGGCATGGTCGCCGACGTCGGCACCCTGCAGCGCCTGCCCAAGCTGGTGCCGCTGGCGGTGGTCAAGGAGCTGGCCTACACCGGACGGCGGCTTGCTGCGCAGAAGGCGCTGGGCTACGGGCTGGTCAACGAGGTGTTTGAATCGCAGGACACCATGCTGGCCGCGGCGCTGCAATGCGCGAAAGAAATCGCCGCCAAACCGCCGGTCGCCATCTGGGGCACCAAGCAGGCCATCCACTACGCACGCGACCACGCCGTGGACGATGCGCTCAAACAAATGGGCTGGCTGCAGGGCGCCATCTGGAGCAACCAGCATGTGCGCGAATCGGTCGCGGCGATGAAGGAAAAACGCGACGGCGATTACCCTGGCCTGTCGCCGCTCAATTATTTCAATGAAATCGGGCTCTAGCCCTTGCCAGACGGGCGCAAGCAGCTATTTTTTTGATAGCTGATCGGGCTCTGCCTGCCGGGCACACAGCCGCTGCAACTGCAGCAGGTGGGAGCGGAAAGCCACGGCATGGTGCCACAGGGGCGAGGCATACACCGTTCTGCTGAAGGCGTCTCCACCATCGTCGGCGGGCAGCTCGATGGTGATGAGCTGCCTGTCGCCGTGCGTCGTCATGGCCAGTTCCAGGTCCAGCAACGGCACATCCACACTGGCGGGCTGCGCGCTCTGGCGGACCGGGGTGAAGCGCAGCAGGCAGCCGCTGATCAGTGAAATGTGCTGCCTGACCTTGCGCGCGGCTTCGCTGCCCATCTTGTTGAGCTGCGCCACGTGCTGGGCTGGTGTCATGAGGCGGGTGTCCGGCCCGTCCTCGCTGGGGTAGCCGTCGTGACAGCTCCACAGGAACAGCACCATGACCAGCGGTAGCCAGGTCAGGGCGCGTAAAGCCTTGGGCGCGTGGCCGGCAATCACCGCTTATTGGCGTGCCGTCCGCACATTGCCCGGCAGGGGCTGCGGATGGCTGGTGCGAAAGGGGTTGATGTCCAGTCCGCCGCGGCGCGTGTAACGCGCGTAGACCGAAAGCCGGACCGGGCGGCAGCGTGTCCACACGTCCATGAAAATGCGCTCGACACACTGCTCGTGGAACTCGTTGTGGTTGCGGAAACTCACGAGGTATTGCAGCAGGCCTTCCTGGTCAATGGGCGCACCGGAATAGGCGATCTGCACGCTGCCCCAGTCGGGCTGGCCGGTGACCAGGCAATTGCTCTTGAGCAGATTGGACGTGAGCGTCTCGGTGACCGGCGGCTCTTCATGATCGGCAAACAGCAATTCCGGGGCCGGTGTGTAGTGCAGGCATTCCACGTCCAGCCGGTCCAGGTTCAGGCCGTCGAGTTCATGCACCGGCTCCTGGTCGAACAGCTCCGGCCCCAGCGTCTTGACACCCACGCCCGCGCCGGTGGCGGCGTTCAGGTCGGCGCGAATGCGCTCGCGTACCTCGCGCGCATCGGTGAAACGTGTGTTGTTGAAGCTGTTCAGATAAAGCTTGACGGACTTGCTCTCGACAATGTTCGGCGACTCGCAGGGCACGGTGATGTGCGCCAGTGCCACCTGCGGCTTGCCGCGCAGGTTCAGCCAGCTCAGCTCGTAAGCCGTCCACATGTCGGCGCCCATGAAAGGCAGGGTGCCCGCCAGGCCGATTTCTGCACGCTTGACGGCGCGCGGAATCGGGAACAGCAGCGAGGCGTCGTACTGGTCGATGTAAGCCGAGCTTTTGCCAAGCTGGGATTGTTCAGGGCTGTTCATGCGGTGTCTTTTGCCGCTTGTGCGGTTTGTTCAGATTGTTCAGCTTGTGATTTGTTCAGGTGCGGAATCAGGGGTTCAAGAATACGCTCGACCACGCCGGCCGGCAGGTCGTGGCCCATGCCCTCCACCGCCACGAGCCGGGCGCCCGGAATCCGCCGCGCCGTGTCCTCGCCGCAAGCAAAAGGCACCAGCGGGTCGGCCTTGCCGTGGATCACCAGTGTCGGCATGCGCAGTGCGCCCAGGGCCTGGGCGCGCTGGCTGTCGGCCGCAATCGCCGCCATCTGGCGCACGGTGCCCGCCGGGTAAAAACTGCGCCTGGCTGCGCTGGCGATCCGTTCGCGCAGCTCGGCATCATCGGTCGGAAAACCCGGGCTGCCGATGGCCTTGAAGAGTTTGACGTAGTGGTTCAGCACCGACTCCGGATCCTTGCCGGCCGGCCGGCTCATCAGCACCCGCATCACCTGCGGTTTGGCCTGCGGCAGGCCGCGCGCGCCGCTGGAGCTCATGATGCTGGTCAGGCTCAGCACACGCTCCGGTGCGGCAATCGCCACACGCTGCGCAATCATGCCGCCCATGCTGACACCGACCACGTGCGCCTTCGCCACACCCAGCGCATCCAGCACCGCCAGCGTATCGGCCGCCATGTCGCCCAGCGAATAGGGCGAGTTCACCGGCAGGCCCAGCTTGTACTTGAGCCCTTCCCACAAGAGGTTGGGCATGCCCAGGTGGTCGAACTTCTCGGACAGGCCGATGTCACGGTTGTCCAGCCGAATCACGCGGTAGCCGGCATCCACCAGCGACTGCACCAGCGCCGGCGGCCAGGCCACCAGTTGCATGCCCAGGCCCATGATGAGCAGGACCACGGGCCGGCCGCCGGGGTCGCCGGGATGGCTGTC
>CAMLDT010000164.1 GCA_946479075.1 uncultured Polaromonas sp. | reverse complement strand
GCATCAAGCTGTTCTCCAACGACGAACTGCGCCAGCGCATGGTCGACCAGACCGTCCCGCAGGCCGAGTACCTGGGCCTCACCATCCCCGACCCCGACTTGCGCTTCAATGCCGACACCGGCCACTATGAATTCGGCGCCATCGACTGGGACGAGTTCCACAATGTCCTCAAGGGGAATGGCCCCTGCAACCGCGAGCGCCTGCGCACCCGCGTCAAGGCCTATGAAGACGGCCAGTGGTTCCGCGACGCGCTGGTCGCCTACGCCGACAAACAAGCCGCACGGGAGGCAGCATGAGCCGCGAATGGCCCTTGTGGGAAGTGTTCATCCGCAGCCAGCACGGGCTGGCCCATAAGCACGTGGGCAGCCTGCACGCCAGCGATGCCGAGATGGCGATCAATAACGCACGCGACGTCTACACCCGGCGCAACGAGGGTGTCTCGATCTGGGTAGTGCGCGCCGCCGACATTGTCGCCAGCAGCCCGGCCGACAAGGACGTGCTGTTCGAGCCGGCCAACAGCAAGGTGTACCGCCACCCGACCTTCTTCCCCATGCCTGACGAAGTCAAGAACCTGTGAACGCGACTGACAAAACCAACTGGCTGCTGCGCCAGGCCGACAATGCGCTGATCCTGTCGCAGCAGCTCTCGCGCCTGTGCGGCAAAGGCCCGGCGCTCGAAGAAGACATGGCGCTGACCAACGTCGCCCTCGACCTGCTCGGCCAGACCCGCCTGTGGCTGGGCTACGCTGCCGAGATCGAAGGGCAGGGCCGCAGCGAAGACGACCTGGCTTACCTGCGCGACGCCCACCAGATGCACAATTGCCTGCTGGTCGAGCAGCCCAATGGCGACTATGCCGTCACCATGATGCGCCAATTCTTCTTCGACAGCTGGCACTATTTTTTCGTCAAGGGCCTATTGGCTTCATCCGACTTGCGCGTGGCGCAGATCGCCGAAAAATCGCTCAAGGAAATCACCTACCACCTGCGCCGCAGCGGCGACCTGGTGGTGCGGCTGGGCGATGGCACGGCGGAGAGCCATGCAAGGATGCAGCGCGCCGTCGATGACTTATGGATGTACGGCGGCGAAGCGTTTATCTACGACGCCCTCGACGAAGCCATGGTGGAGCAGGGTGTGGCGCCGCCAGCCGCGCCGCTGCGTGCCGCCTTCCTGGAACACGTGGCCGAGGTCTTCGCCGAAGCGACCCTGGCGATGCCGCCGCCGGACGCCTGGATGCAGCGCGGCGGCAAGCAGGGCCGCCACAGCGAGCATCTCGGCTATATCCTGGCCGAGATGCAGTTCCTGCAGCGGGCCTATCCGGGGGCGCAATGGTAAGCATCGACCAGGTTCTCGCGTGGCTGGCCGAGGTCAGCGACCCGGAGATCCCGGTGATCTCCATCGTCGACCTGGGCATCGTGCGCCAGGTCGCGTGGCTGGGCGAGACCTGCGCCGTGACGATCACGCCGACCTACTCCGGCTGTCCGGCCACCAGCGTGATCGCCGCCGCCGTGCGCGACAAGCTGCGCGAGCATGGCGTGCAGGAAGTGCAGCTGCTCACCCAGCTCTCGCCCGCCTGGACCACCGACTGGATCAGCGAAGAGGGCAAGGCCGCGCTGAAAGCTTACGGCATCGCGCCGCCGGCCCAGCAGGTGGTCGACATCAGCGCGCTCCAGAGCGTCAAGCGCGGCGCGCTGGTGTCGCTGCGCGTCTCCTGTCCGCACTGCGGCTCGCAGCGCACCCAGCTGGTCAGCCAGTTCGGCTCCACGCCCTGCAAGGCGCTCTACAAGTGCCTCGACTGCCGCGAGCCCTTCGATTACTTCAAGACTCACTAGGCCGGCCATGAGCAGCTTTTACCCACTCACCGTGGCGCGCGTGCAGCAGCAGACCCGCGACGCCATCGCCGTCACTTTCACGGTTCCGCCCTCGCTGGTTTCCAGCTTCGCTTACCAGCAGGGCCAGCACCTGACCCTGCGCGCCTTTATCGACGGCGAGGAGGTGCGCCGCTCCTACTCCATCTGCTCGGCGGTGCAGGACGGCCAGCTGCGCGTGGCGATCAAGCGCACGCCGGGCGGGCTGTTCTCCAGCTGGGCCTTGGACAATCTCAAGCCCGGCGTGCAACTGGACGTCATGCCGCCCCTTGGGCACTTCAACGTGCCGCTGGCAGCGGAGAACGCGCGCCACTACGTGGCTTTTGCGGCCGGCAGCGGCATCACGCCCATCCTCTCGATCATCAAGACCACCTTGTTGACGGAGCCTGGCAGCCGTTTTACCCTGTTCTACGGGAACCGCGCCTCCTCCACCGTCATCTTCAAGGATGAACTGGGCGACCTGAAGGACCAGTATATGGACCGCTTCACGCTGGCCTATGTGATGAGCCGTGAGCAGCAGGATATTGAGCTCTTCAACGGCCGCATCACCAAGGAAAAGACCTTTGAGCTGCTCAGGCACTGGGTGCGCGTGGAAGACATCGACGTGGCCTTCATCTGCGGCCCGGAGGACATGATGCATGCCGTATCAAGCGCCCTGCGGGAAGCCGGCATGCAAAAGGAGCAGATCCGCATCGAACTGTTCGCCGCCAGCGCGCCAAAACAGCACAAGCCGCGCGCGGTGGATGCAGGCGCCCACCATGCGACCCAGGTCACCGTGATCATGGACGGCAACGCCGCCAGCTTTTCGATGGAGCGCGACACCGAATCGATCCTCGACGCCGGCCTGCGCGCCGGTATCGACATGCGCTACTCCTGCAAGGGCGGAGTGTGCTCCACCTGCCGCTGCAAGCTCGTTGAGGGCAAGGTCGACATGGACGCCAACTACGCGCTCGAAGACTATGAAGTCGCGCGCGGCTTCATCCTCAGCTGCCAGAGTTTTCCCGTCACCGACAAGGTCGTGGTCGATTTCGACCAGGCTGAGTAAACCCGACAAAGGCGCCACCATGAGCTACCAGAACATCCTCTTCACCATCGACGCCGGCGTGGCCACATTGACCCTGAACCGGCCCGATAAACTCAACAGCTTCACCCAGGCCATGCACCTGGAAGTGCGCGATGCGCTTGAACGCCTGCAGCTTGAGCCTGCGGTCCGTGTTCTGCTGCTGACCGGCGCCGGGCGCGCCTTTTGCGCCGGCCAGGACCTGTCCGACCGCGCCGTGGCGCCCGGTGAAGCGGTCGACCTCGGCGCTTCGGTCGAACAGTTTTACGCGCCGCTCGTGATGACGCTACGCAGCCTGCCCATGCCGGTGATCTGCGCGGTCAACGGCGTGGCTGCCGGCGCGGGAGCCAACCTGGCGCTGGCCTGCGACATCGTTTTGGCCGGAAAATCGGCCAGCTTCGTCGAAGTGTTCTGCAAACTCGGCCTCATTCCCGACACCGGCGGCACCTGGCACCTGCCGCGCCTGGTGGGCCACGCGCGCGCCATGGGCATGGCCATGCTGGGCGAGAAGATCGACGCGCAAACCGCCGAACAGTGGGGCCTGATCTGGAAATGCCTGCCCGACGCCGGCCTGATGGAAGACGCCCGTTCGATGGCCGCGCATCTCGCCATGGCGCCCACGAAGGGCCTGGCGTACACCAAGCGCGCCATGCAGGCCAGTTACGCCAACAGCCTGGAACAGCAGCTGGCGCTGGAGGCCGGCATGATGCGCGAACTCGGTTACAGCGACGACTACCGCGAGGGCGTGGCCGCCTTCATGGAAAAGCGCACGCCGCACTTCAAGGGAGCTTGAACATGGCGGCAGCGCTTTTGACAGCACTCCCCGCTGGCAGCATCGTCGCGGTCATCGGCGCCGGCGCCATGGGTTCGGGTATCGCCCAGGTGGCGGCGGCGGCCGGCTACAAGGTCAAGCTGTTCGATACGCGCTTCACCGCCGCCGACAGCGCCATCGCCCTGATCGGCGACATGTACGACCGGCTGACGGAAAAAGGACGCATGAGCCGCGCGGACAATGAGGCCGCGCGCGCCCGGCTTGCGCGCATCGACAGCTTGCGCGACGCCCACGATGCCTCTCTCGTCATCGAAGCCATCGTCGAAAACCTGGACGTCAAGCGCATGCTGTTCGCCGACCTGGAAGGCGTGGTCGGCCACGACTGCATCCTGGCCACCAATACCTCGTCGATCTCGGTCACGGCGATTGCGGCCAAACTGTTGCGCCCGGGGCGCTTGGTCGGCATGCACTTCTTTAACCCGGTGCCGCTGATGGGTCTGGTCGAGGTAATCAGCGGCCTGGCCACCGACCCTGGCGTTGCCGGCACGGTGTTCGCCACCGCCGCCGCATGGGGCAAGGAGCCGGTGCACGCCCGTTCCACACCCGGCTTCATCGTCAACCGGGTGGCCCGGCCCTTCTATGCAGAGGCACTGCGGCTGCTGGGCGAAGGGGCCGCCGACCACGCCACGATCGATGCGCTGATGGTTGAGGCGGGCGGCTTTCGCATGGGGCCCTTCGAACTGATGGACCTGATCGGCCACGACGTCAACCTGGCGGTGACGCGCTCGGTGTTCGACGCCCACTACGGCGACCCGCGCTTTACGCCCTCGGTGATCCAGCAAGAGCTGGTCGAGGCCGGCTTCCTGGGCCGTAAAACCGGGCGCGGCTTCTACCGCTATGGGAGCGAAGCCGAGATGCCGCAGCCGCACAGCGAGCCGCCGTATTCGCGCGCGGACCAGGCCGTGGCCCTGCACCTGACCGACGGCCGCACCGCCACCGAGCGCGCCGCGGCCGACGGGCATGCCGACACCGTCCTCGTCGACCTGTGCGTGCCTGGCGCCAAACGGGTCGCAGTGGCTAGATCCGACCAGTGCAGCGAGGCTGCCTATCGAAACGCGGTTGGCCAGCTGCAGGCGGACGGCTATGCGGTATCGCGCATTGATGACGTGCCCGGCATGGTGGTGATGCGCACGGTGGCCATGCTGGCCAACGAAGCGGCCGACACCGTCAACCAGCGCGTTTGCAGCGCCGCCGCGGTCGACCTGGCGATGCAAAAGGGCGTCAACTATCCGCGCGGGCCGCTGGCCTGGGCCGAACAGGTCGGCCTGGCCCACATCGTCACCGTGCTGTCCAACCTGGCCGCGGCCTATGGCGAAGACCGCTACCGCGTGTCGCCGCTGCTGCGCCGCAAAGTGGCTGCGGGAGGGCGCTTTCATGAGTGAACAGGAACTGGCCGAACTGGCCGGGCAAACCATGTTCGCGCGCGACCCCGCGAGCCAGGCGCTCGGCATGCGGCTGCAGGAGATCGGTCCCGGCCACGCGCGCATGACGATGCCGGTGCGCGCCGACATGCTCAACGGCCACCGCAGCTGCCACGGCGGCTTTATCTTCATGCTGGCCGACAGCGCCTTCGCCTTTGCCTGCAATTCGCGCAATCACAGCACCGTGGCCGCCGGCTGCAGCATCGAATACCTGGCGCCGGCGCTGGAAGGCGACTTGCTGACGGCGCAGGCGCAGGAACAGGAATTGAAAGGCAAGACCGGCGTCTACGACGTCAGGGTTACCAACGACCACGGACAAACGGTCGCGCTCATGCGCGGCAAGTCGCACCGCATCGGCGGCCAGGTGGCCGTCATTGGAGAATCATGAAGCTCGAAGCCTACATCTGCGACGCCATCCGCACGCCGTTCGGGCGTTACGGCGGCGCCCTGTCCAGCATCCGCGCCGACGACCTGGGCGCGCTGCCGATCGCCGCCCTCATCGCCCGCCACCGCGAGGTGGACTGGCAGGCGCTCGACGATGTCATCTACGGCTGCGCCAACCAGGCCGGCGAAGACAACCGCAATGTCGGCCGCATGGCCGCGCTGCTGGCCGGCCTGCCGCCGGAGGTCCCGGCCAGCACCGTCAACCGCCTGTGCGGCTCCAGCCTGGATGCGGTCGGCAGCGCGGCGCGTGCCATCAAGGCCGGCGAAGCTGGCCTGATCATCGCCGGCGGGGTTGAAAGCATGACCCGCGCGCCCTTCGTCATGGCCAAGGCCGACAGTGCCTTTGCCCGTGGCATGAAGTTGGAAGACACCACCCTCGGCTGGCGCTTGGTCAATCCGCGCATGGCGCAAATGTACGGCATCGACTCCATGCCCGAGACTGCGGAGAACGTGGCACGCGAATTCGGCATCGCGCGCGCCGACCAGGACGCGTTCGCCCTGCGCAGCCAGCAGCGCTGGGCCGCCGCGCAGGCGGCCGGCAGGTTTGCCGACGAAATCATGCCGGTCACCGTGCCCGGCAAGAAGGGCGAGTCACGCGTGTTCGGCCTGGACGAGCATCCGCGGCCTGATTCGACCGTCGAAATGCTGGCACGGCTGAAAGGTGTGGTCACACCAAGCGGCAGCGTCAGCGCCGGCAATGCGTCCGGCCTGAACGACGGCGCCTGCGCGCTGCTGATCGCGTCAAGCGGCGCGGCCGCGCGCCATGGCCTCACGCCACGCGCGCGCATCGTCGGCATGGCCTGCGCCGGGCTGGCGCCGCGCATCATGGGCTTCGGCCCGTCGCCGGCCACCAGAAAGCTGCTGGCGCAGACCGGGCTTACCATCGGGCAGATGGACGTGATCGAACTGAACGAAGCCTTCGCCGCCCAGGCGCTGGCCGTCACGCGCGACCTTGGCCTGCCGGACGATGCCGCCCACGTCAACCCGAACGGCGGGGCGATCGCCATCGGCCATCCGCTCGGTGCCTCGGGTGCGCGGCTCGCCGCCACCGCCATGTTCCAACTGCAGCGTACCGGCGGGCGCTACGCCCTGTGCACCATGTGCATCGGCATTGGCCAGGGCATCGCGCTGATCCTGGAAAGGGTGTAAGCCATGGTCAAAGTCTGGCAGTTCGACGGCGTGACCCCGGCGGTGCATCCCAGCGCCTACGTTCATCCCACCGCGGTGCTGATCGGCGACGTCATCATCGGTCCGCGCTGCTACATCGGCCCCTTGGCATCACTGCGCGGCGACTTCGGCCGCCTCATCATTGAGGAAGGCGCCAACGTGCAGGACAGCTGCGTCATGCACGGCTTTCCCGGCGAAGACACGGTGGTCGGTGTCGACGGGCATATCGGCCACGGCGCGGTGCTGCATGGCTGCACGGTCGGGCGCAACGCCATGGTCGGCATGAACGCCGTCGTGATGGACCGCGCCGTGATCGGCGAGGAAGCCATCGTCGCCGCCATGGCCTTCGTCAAGGCCGGCATGCAAGTGCCGCCGCGCAGCCTGGCGATGGGCGCGCCCGCTCGTGTGGTGCGCCAGCTCAGCGATGAAGAAATCGCCTGGAAAAGCAGCGGCACCCGCCAGTACCATGAGCTGGCCATCCGCTCCAAAGAAACCATGCGCGAAGTCGACGCGCTCGCAGCGCCTGAGGCGGACCGCAAGCGCATCGACCCCGGTGCAGCGCCGCACGCCCCCAAAACCTGAGGACACCACCATGAGCAAGGTAGCAACCCTGCAAAGCCTGATCGGCGGCCGCTGGCTCGGCTGGCGCGCGGCGCAGCCGCTGCACAGCGCGGTCAACAACCGCCTGATTTATCACACCCACGCCGAAGCCATCGACTTTGCCGAGGCGGTCGCGTATGCGCGCCAGACCGGCGTGCCGGGCTTGATGCGTCTCGACTTCCAGCAGCGTGCCGCACGCCTCAAGGCGCTGGCGCTGTACCTCATGGAGCGCAAGGAAGAGCTGTACGCCATCTCGCAGCTGACCGGCGCCACCCGCCCTGACAGCTGGGTCGACATCGAAGGCGGCATCGGGACCCTGTTCGCCTACGCCAGCATGGGCAGCCGCGAACTCCCGTCCAGCAATGTGCTGCACGA
>CAMLDT010000163.1 GCA_946479075.1 uncultured Polaromonas sp. | reverse complement strand
AACGACCAGCCCGGCGAGATGGTCACCACCGACGAGTGGGAAACCGTGAACCAGGCCGCTGCGTTGTGGACGCGTGCCAAGAAGGACATCACGCAGGAGCAGTACGACGAGTTCTACAAGCAGATCAGCTACGACAACCAGGCGCCGCTGGCCAGCACGCACAACCGCGTGGAAGGCTCGACCGAATACACGCAGCTGCTCTACATTCCGGCCAAGGCGCCGATGGATTTGTTCAACCGTGACAAGGCCGCCGGCGTCAAGCTGTACGTCAAGCGTGTCTTCATCATGGACGACGCCCAAGCGCTGTTGCCGACCTACCTGCGTTTCGTCAAAGGGGTGGTCGATTCGTCGGACCTGCCGCTCAATGTCTCGCGCGAGCTGCTGCAGGAAAGCCGCGCGGTCAAGGCGATTCGCGAAGGCTGCACCAAACGTGTGTTGTCCATGATCGAGGACCTGGCCGCCAACGAGCCGGAAAAGTTTGCGAGCTTTTACGCCGAATTCGGCGCGGTACTCAAGGAGGGGCTGGGCGAAGACTTCGCCAACCGCGAGCGCCTGGCCAAGCTGCTGCGTTTTGCCAGCTCCACCACCGATACCACGACCGTGGGTTTTGCCGACTACAAGGCGCGCATGAAGGACGGCCAGGACGCGATTTATTACATCACCGCTGACACCCAGGCGGCCGGCAAGAACAGCCCGCAGCTGGAAATCTTCCGCAAGAAGGGCATCGAAGTGCTGCTGATGACGGACCGCGTGGACGAGTGGGCGCTGAACTACCTGCACGAGTTTGACGGCACGCCACTGCAGTCGGTGGCCAAGGGCGCGGTCGATCTCGGCAAGCTGCAGGACGAGGACGAGAAGAAGGCCGCCGAAGAAGCGCAGGCGCAGTTCAAGCCCATGCTCGACAAGCTGAAAGAAGCGCTGAAAGACAAGGCCACCGACGTGCGTGCCACCACCCGCCTGGTCGACTCACCGGCCTGCCTGGTGGTGCAGGACGGCGACATGTCCACGCAACTGGCACGCATGCTCAAGCAGGCCGGCCAGGCCGCGCCCGAGGTCAAGCCGATTCTGGAAGTCAACGCCCAGCACCCGCTGGTGAAAAAGCTCGAAGGCAGCGACCACTTCGACGACCTGGCCCACATCCTGTTCGACCAGGCGCTGCTGGCCGAAGGCGGTTTGCCCGATGATCCCGCCGCTTATGTGAAGCGGGTCAATACGCTGCTGCTCTAAGGCCCCGGGTTTATTCCGGCAGCGGCTCGAAGCCGCCGGCGCTGCGAAGCCCGGCGGCTTCTTCGCTGGTGAGCAGATCAATCAAGGTGGCGGCGGCGCGGGGCTGTGTGGCCTTGCTGCTGACGGCGGCGGTGTACACCGTGGCCAGTTCAAACTCCGTCGGCAGGCTGGCCGCCAGTTGCACGCCGGGCGCAAAGATGATTTCGGTGGCTTGTGTGCAGCCGATGGCGTTGGGCTCGGTGGACTGTGCCAGCGCCTGCATGGCGGCGGCGCCGTTGTCGTAGGGACGAAGCCGCCCGGCCATTTCCGTGTCCACGCCCAGCAGACGCATCACTTTCATGAAGTGGATGCCCGCCGTCGCCTTGACGGGGTCGGGGAAATAAATCGCGCCTGCCGATAGCAGGGCCTGCCTGAGCTGGGCCACCGTGGCCAGCGGCGGAACAGTGGCGCCGTCTTTCAGGGCGATGCCGGTTTTGACCAGGCCCAGGGGCCGCGCGCTGCCCGAAGCGACATCGCAGGTCTCGGTCAGCTGCGTGATCAGGGCGCTGGTCAGGATGACGACGTCGCAGGGCGCGCCGGCCAGCAGCTGGTCTTTCATCTTGCCGACGGCGTCGAACTGTCCTTCGATGGCCAGGCCGGTCTGTTCGGTGAAGCGGTCCTTCACCGCGCTGACCAGGCCTTTGGCGGCGCCGCCGCTGAGCAGATGGAGTGTCGTCATGGGTACTTCGCTTCAATCGGCCTTGATGCCTGCAGTTTTGATCACACGCGCCCATTTGGCAATATCGTCGCGCATGTATTTGTCGAAGGCTTCCGGGCTCATCACCATGGGTGTGGCGCCCTGCCTGGACCAGAGCTGTTTCACGTCGGGCTGGCCGGCAATCCTGGACACCGCCTCGTTGAGCTTGTCCACCACGGCTTTCGGCGTGCCGCGCGGTGCCATCAGGCCCAGCCAGATGGTGGCTTCGTAGCCGGGCACGCCGGCTTCGTTCAGGGTGGGTACATCGGGCAGCACCTCCGAGCGCGTGCGGCCGGTGGTCGCCAGCGCCTTGACCTTGCCTGCCTTGATCTGTTCGGCCATGGTGGTGACGGCGTCGAACATCACATCGACCTGCCCGCCCATCACGTCCGTGCGTGCGCCCGAGCTGCCCCGGTACGGAATGTGCACGAGGTAAACGCCGGCCATGCTCTTGAACAGCTCACCGGCCATGTGGTACGGCGTGCCGGGGCCCGACGAGGCGTAGTTGAACTTGCCGGGTTTGGCTTTGGCCTGGACCAGCAACTCCTTGAGGTTGGCGGCCGCCAGCCCGGGCTGCCCCACCAGCACCAGGTCGGAATAGTTCACCGGTGCCACCGCGACGAAGTCGCGCATGAGCTGGAAGGGTTTGGTGGGAATCAGTGTTTCATTGACGGTGTGCGTGTTCGACATCATCAGCAGCGTGTAGCCGTCAGGGGCCGCCTTGGCCGCCAGGTCGGTGCCGATGATGGAGCCGCCGCCCGGGCGGTTGTCCACCACGAAGGACTGGCCCAGTGTGTCTTGCAGGCGCTGCGCGATGAAGCGCGCATAGTTGTCCGCCGGCCCGCCTGCGGCGAAAGGCACGATGACCTTGACCGGCCTGGCCGGGTAGCCTTGGGCCAATGCCGAGCTGCCCCATGTTGTTGCTGCTGCAGCAAGACCCAAGGCGATGACGTGTTTGAAACCCATGGCTGTCTCCAGTGATGCGGGGCCCGCAGGCCCCGTTTTTATGCCACCTTGTTATTCCACTTTTCCGATGCGTTTGACAACGTCTGCCATGCGCCGCGCGTCGCCCTGCACGTATTTTTCAAAGTCCGGCGAGTCCAGGTACAACACCGGGCTGCCAGCGTTGAGGATCACTTCCTTGACCTTGGCGTCCTGCGCCGCTGCTTTGGCGGCGGCGCGCAGGCGCTGCGCCACCGGCTCAGGCGTGTCACGCGGAATGAACAGGCCCGACCACTGCGCGTATTCGGCGTTGTAACCGGCATCTTTCAGGCTGGGGACGTCGGGCAGGGCGCCGAGCTGGGTGGTGCCCCAGTGACCCAGCACCCGGATCTTGCCGGCCTTGACATGCTGCAGCACCGTGGCTGGCCCGGAGGACACCGCGTCGATCTGCCCGCCCAGCAGCGCCACCACGGCTGGGCCGGCGCCGGTGAAAGGCACATGGGTCATCTTGATGCCGGCGTTTTGCGCCAGGATTTCCATGGGCACATGCATGGTGCCGTAGTTGCCGGATGAGCCATAGTTGATGGCGCCGGGGCGCTTTTTCGCGTCCTCGACAAAATCCTTCACCGTCTTCCAGGGCGCATCGGCGCGCACGGCGAGCACAGTCGGATCGGCGGTGAAACGCGCGATGGGCCGCAGGTCGTTGAGCGCAAACATCGCGGGCCGCCCCAGGATCGCATCCGCTTCGGGGATCACCGTCAGCGAGGACAGCGCCATCACCATCGTGTAGCCGTCCGGCTTGGCCTTGGCGGTCAGGCCCATGCCGATGCCGCCACCGGCGCCGGCCTTGTTCTCGATCACCACGGGCTGGCCCAGATCGCGCGACATGGCTTCGGCCACCGGGCGCGCCACCAGGTCGGCCAGGCCCCCCGGTGGGAAGGGAACAATCATGGTGATGGCGCGGGTGGGCCAGGCGGTCTGGGCTGCGGCCAAAGTGGCGCCGGACAGCAGCAGGCTGACCAGCAGGGCGGATCTGCGGTTCATGGTTTTGTCTCCTTGTTTTTGAGGGGCTGGCACTGGGCGGGGCAAGGCCTCGCTCATGGTTTGCATGCTAACATCCGCCTGATTTTTGGGGATCATCGCAATCCCTAATCCACACCAACGGCCCCTGCGCGCAGCCGGGCCACGAGACAAGAAAGTCCATCATGAAAATTGTTGCCTTCCGCCATAACGGCCAGCCCGGTGTGGGCCTGGTGTCCGCCGATCTGCAATCGGTCCAGCCCTTTGATTTGCCCGCAGCGCAGCGTGAGCTGGGCGCCTTGCCCGTGATCGAGATGCTGGCGCGCGGCGAAGCCTTGCCGGCCTTGCTGGCGAGCGTTGCTTTGGCCGACGTGCAGATGATCGCGCCTGTCCCCAAGCCGCGCCGCAACATCTTCTGTGTCGGCAAAAACTATTTTGCGCACGCGCGTGAATTTGCCGGCAGCGGTTTCGACAGCAGCGCGAAGGCCGGGGAAGACGTTCCGCCTGACCCGATCTACTTCACCAAGGTGCCCGAGTCGGTGGTCGGCCCCGGCGCCGCCATCGAGATGCCCGCAGCCTCAGAGGCCATCGACTACGAAGCCGAACTCACGGTCGTCATCGGCCGCGGCGGCAAGGGCATTGCGGCGAAGGACGCGATGGCGCATGTCTGGGGCTACACCATCATCAACGACGTCACCGCGCGCGACTGGCAAAGCCGCCACAAGCAGTGGCTGCTGGGCAAGTCCTTTGACACCTTCTGCCCGATGGGCCCGTGGCTGGTCAGCGCCGATGAATGCGACGGCACCAAAACCGGCGTGCGCTGTTATGTCAACGGCGAGGAACGCCAGAATGCCTCGACCACCGACCTGATCTTCGGCATCCCCAAACTGATCGAAACCCTGTCGGCCGGCATCACGCTTTACCCCGGCGACCTGATTGCCACCGGCACCCCGGTCGGTGTGGGCATCGGCTTCAAGCCGCCCAAGTATTTGAAGTCGGGTGACGTGGTGCGGGTCGAGATCGACGGCATCGGCACGCTGGAAAACCCGGTCAAGTAGCCTGGCCCCAGGTTCGCTCGCTTCGCGTGACTCTCTGCCCTCCAAAGGGCTAATTTTCCTTGGGACGGCCCGGCAAAATTCCCGGGGCTCAGGCCACCAGCGGCGCTTCCTGCATGGCCTCGGCCTGTTCTTCCAGCATGTCCACCTGGCCTTTCCAGTAGTCGCTGGAGCCGAACCACGGGAAGTTGATCGGGAAGATCGGGTCGTGCCAGCGCTGCGCCAGCCACGCGCTGTAATGCACCAGGCGCAGGGTGCGCAGGGGCTCGATCAGGGCCAGCTCGCGGCGGTCGAATTCGCGGAACTCCTCGTAGCCGTCCACCAGCGCGCCGAGCTGACGCAGGCATTGCGGCCGGTCGCCGGACAGCAGCATCCACAGGTCCTGCACAGCTGGGCCGCTGCGTGCGTCGTCGAGATCAACAAAATGCGGGCCCGCGCCTTCCAGGCCTTCCGGCGTCCAGAGGATGTTGCCCGGGTGGCAATCGCCGTGCAGGCGCAGGCTGCGGACCTCACCCACGCTGTCAAATACCGCTTGTGCCACCTTCATCGCTTCCTCGAAAGCCTTGAGCCAGCGCGACGCCATGTCCAGCGGCAAATAGTTGCCAGCCAGCAGCACGTCGCGGCTGGCGTAGCCAAAGGTCTGCAGGTCCAGCGCTGGCCGGTGCCTGAAAGGCTGCAAACTTCCGACGGTATGGATGCGCGCCAGGAAACGGCCTATCCATTCGAGCACACTGAAGTCTTCCAGCTCGGGCCGGCGCCCGCCGCGGCGCGGCGACACGCTGAAGCTGAAACCGTTGAAGTGGTGCAGGGTGCGGCCGTCAATCGTCAGCGCGCCCACCACCGGAATTTCAGCCGCCATCAGTTCGGCGGCAAATTCGTGCTCTTCGACAATCTGCAGATCGCTCCAGCGGTCCGGCCGGTAGAATTTGACGACCACGATGTCGCCCGCGCTGGCACCGGTGCCCGCCGGGGTTTCGAGGTGCACCTGATAGACGCGGTTTTCATAACTCGACAGCGCCATCAGGCGCCCATCGCCCAGCAGCCCCACGCTGGCCAGCGCATCCAGCACCACGTCGGGCGTGAGTTTTTCGTAGGCGTGCAGGGCCTGCGGCGGCATGGCCGTCGGGGGCAGGTCGGTCAGGGGCTCGTCGATCATGCCCCCATTGTCGTTGCTCCCGTTGCCGGCCTTGTTTGTGAATAAAAAAGGCCTCTAGCCCCCGGCTGGCGGGCGCAAGCAGCTATAAAAACAGGAGCATCCGGGGGGTCAGAAGGCCAGCATGTGCCCGCTGCGCGGATCGCCCTTGCCGGCCAGGACCTGCTGGTAAGCGGCCGCTAGCGCAGTTTCTCCCTGGTGCTGCTGCACTTGCAGCCACGGTGATGGCTGTTGCGTGACCCTGGTGCTGAAGGCCTGCCAGGCTTCAACCAAACGCTGACCCAGCGCTTCCTTGCCCCAGTCGGCGCTGCGTTTCTTGATCTGTGCCGGTGCAAAAAACAGCGTGGCGCGCGGGCCGGGCAGCTCTTTGGCGCCGCCGAGTTCAGTGACATGTGTGCCGCCGATGGCGCAGCTGTACTTCAGCTTGACGAAGCGGCTGTGGATGGCATGGCGCAGTTTGGCGCTCCCGGCAAAGTCGATGTAGATGCAGGCCCGCTCAAGAGCGATCTGATCAAGCTGGTCGTAGCTCAGCACCCGGCTGTAACAACCCAGGCTTTCGCAGAAGGCCACGTTGCCGGGCGAGGTCAGGCCGATGACCTCGATGCCCGGACGCTGCGCGAGCTGGAAGGCCGTGCCGTAGGCGGTTTTGCTCGACGCGCTGGACAGCAGCATGGCGCCGCCGGAAGCACCAAAAAAATCATTGTCGGCAAGAAAGTCGTCGATCAGGAAAGATGTCATGAACAACGGCCGCAGCAGGGCCTGGATCGCTTCAGTGGACGCAGTGTAGAAAGGGTCGGTGTTGCAGCGCAGGTACTGGTTGTACACCGGGTGCAGTTCCCTCCGGTGCGTTGCGCCGTCATAAAAGCCGCTGCTGTCCAGCCGCGCCGGGCTCAGCACGGCTTCGGACGCCATCGGAAAGTAACCGTAGAGTTTTTCGCCGACAGCCACGCCCGGGTGCAGAGACTGCACCACCGTGCCGAAGCCCCAGACCGGGATGATGCCCCAGCCCTCTTCCGCGGTCGGAAAAAACTGCCAGTAATTCATCGCGTCGCCAAACGCAGCGTAGGTGATGTTGTTCGAGGTCAGCGCGAAGGCATCGACATGCGCCCGGATCTGGCCGTCGCCCAGGGCGCTGGCTTCGGCGGCATGCAGGCGGGTTTCGGCGAGCTGGTTTTTTTGAACGAGGAAGGTGGTAGTGCTCATGTGCGCAACATAAGCGAAAAGGCCCGCCGGCTCAACACCGGCGGGCCGCTTTGGCGACAGCCTTCACAAAGAAGGGCGCTTCACACGAAATGAAGCGTGAGGCCTTATTTCAGGGTGATGGTCACGTCGATGTTGCCGCGCGTCGCGTTCGAGTACGGGCAAACCTGGTGGGCGGCGTCGATCAGGGCCTGTGCAGCGGCGCGGTCCATGCCCGGCAGGGTCACGTCCAGGCGCACGGCGATGCCGTAGCCGGCAGGAATCTTGCCCAGGTCCACGCTGGAGTCGATGGAGACATCGTCCGGCACAGCGATTTTTTTCATGCCGCCGACAGCCTTCATGGCGCCGATGAAGCAGGCCGCGTAACCGGCGGCAAACAGCTGCTCGGGGTTGGTGCCGGTGCCGGCAGTGCCGGGCGAGCTCAGCGTGACGTCCAGGCGGCCGTCATCGGTTTTGGACTTGCCATCGCGGCCGCCGGTGGTGTGGGCTTTGGCGGTGTAGAGGACTTTTTCGAG
>CAMLDT010000162.1 GCA_946479075.1 uncultured Polaromonas sp. | reverse complement strand
CGCGGCATCCTCGGCCTGGTCGAGCGTTTCGGCAAATCACGGAAAGCCGGCGATGAGTGAAGTCCTGCTTTCAGCACAGAAGCTGACCAAGCGCTTCGGCGGCCTGGCAGCCGTCAACGATGTTTCGCTGGACCTGCTGCGCAACCACATCCATGCGGTGATCGGCCCCAACGGCGCCGGCAAGTCCACCCTGACCAACCTGCTGTCCGGCGACCTGCCGCCGACCTCGGGCGCCGTGCGCCTCGGGGACGTGGATGTGACCGGCTGGAGCCCGGAAAAAATATCGCGCCAGGGCCTGGGCCGCAGCTACCAGAAGACCAACATTTTCCTTCCCTTCACGGTCTGGGAAAACGTGCGGCTGGCGGCGCAATCACGCGAGCCCCATGCGGCACGCTGGCTCAGCCGTGCTACAGATTTTGCAGCACTGAATGACCGTGCGACAAGGGCCATCGAGCTTTCAGGCCTTCAAAACCGGAAGAACGCCGTGGCCGGAACCATCAGCCACGGCGAGCAGCGCCAGCTCGAAATCGCGATGACGCTGGCCACACAACCGCAGGTGCTGCTGCTCGACGAACCGCTGGCCGGCATGGGCGTCGCCGAAGCCGAGCGCATGGTCGCCCTGCTGCTGAGCCTGAAGAAAGATCACGCCATCCTGCTGGTTGAACACGACATGGACGCGGTATTCACGCTGGCCGACCGGCTGACCGTGATGGTGGACGGCAAGGTGATTGCTTCGGGCACACCGGCGGACATACGCGCAGATGCCGGTGTGCAGGCCGCCTATCTCGGCGAGGAGCACGCATGAAACCATCTCTGGTCAGATTGAGTCCTTCGTCCAGCTCAGGACAGGCCCTGTCCAGGCCCAGCCCTCTCCCCAGCGCCCCCTCGACAAGCTCAGGGCGAACGGTATGAAGCCAAGCGAATTGCTGATCGATGCCAAGGGCATCCACACCTACTACGGCGCCAGCCACATCCTGCGCGGCATCGACTTTTCAGTCGCGCGCGGTGAAACCATCGGCCTGATGGGGCGCAACGGCATGGGGAAAAGCACCCTGCTCAAGAGCATCATGGGCCTGGTCAAACCCCGCGCCGGCAGTGTGAGCATCACCGGCCAGCCCATGCTGGGCCGGGCGCCTTACGAAATTTCCCGCCTGGGCATTGCCTATGTGCCCGAAGGCCGCGGTATCTTCGGCAACCTCAGCGTGGTCGAAAACCTCAAAATGGCGGCGCGCGCCGGCACCCGCGGCCAGCGTGACTGGACCTATGAACGCGTGCTGGAGACCTTCCCGCGCCTGAAGGAGCGGCTGGGCCACGGCGGCCAGCAGCTCAGCGGCGGCGAGCAGCAGATGCTGACCATAGGCCGCGCGCTGATGACCAACCCCGATGTCCTGATCCTCGACGAAGCGACCGAGGGACTGGCGCCCTTGATCGCACGCGAGATCTGGCGCATCTGCGGCGTGATTCGCGAAAGCGGCATCAGCAGCGTGATCGTCGACAAGAACTGGAAACATGTCACGCATATCACCGACCGCAACCTCATCCTCGTCAAGGGCGAGGTCGTTTTTGAAGGCAGCTCCGCAGAGTTGCACGCCCGGCCTGAATTGCTGACCCAGTATCTCGGCGTCTGAGGCGGGTCGGCGTGTACCGGGGCGCTCCCCGGGAAGAACCTGAGGCAGCGCGCATCGACAAGCTGCATCCCGCATGGCATCATGACTTCCATCCGGGCACCCTGTCCGGCGCGGGCCCGGCAGGCGGCCATGGTGAACTGAAAGGTCGGATGCATGGGTTGGCCCTGGCAAATGGACGCATCCCTCCCGCTGGCGATGCGGGCGCCGGACCATGCACCGGCGTCGGCAAGACGGTCCGTGGCCTGGATGGCGGCGCTGCTGGTGCTGGCATCGGCGCTGGCGGTCGCGGCCGCCCTGGCTTACCTGCGCAGCGAGGCCCTGCGTTCCGGTGAAAAACTGACCCAGTCACTGGCGCAGGTGATTGAAGAGCAGACCACCCGAACCTTCCAGACCGTGGACCAGCGGCTGCAACTGGTGGCCAGCAGTCTGCAGATCATGCAGAACCAGCGCAGTGCAGACCCCGTGGCGGTGCGCGCCGTGCTGCGGGACCAGCTCGGCGACCTTCCCTTTGTCCGGGCAATTTGGGTGTTGGACACCGCCGGCGCCATTGTTTTTGATTCGGATGAAGGCAACCTGGGCACCAACCTGGCGGACCGGGAGTATTTTCAGGTCTATCAGCAGCGGCCGACGACCGGTTTTCATGTCAGCGCCGTGGTGCGCAGCCGCACCACCGGCACCTGGCTGATCAGCGCCTCCCGTCCTCTGCGCAACGCCAACGGATCGCTGACAGGCGTCATCGTCGCCGCCGTCGAGCCGCCCTACTTCGACCGGCTGTGGCGTGAGCTGGAGCTGGGCACGGGCAGTGCAGTTGCCTTGTTTCGCAGCGACGGCACACTGATGATGCGCAGCCCGATGGACGACAAGGTCATGGGCAAGACCTTCATCGACCTTCCGCTGTTTTCGGAGCTGCGCAAAGCGCCCACCGGAACCTACACCATCACCAGCACGTTTGATGGCCGCCTGCGACTGATCGCCTACCGGCGGCTGGCAGCCTATCCCGAACTGGCGGTGCTCGTGGGCGCCCAGCGCAGCGACATCCTGGCAGGATGGACGCGATTTGCCACCCTGGCCGGGCTGATCTGGCTGGCGGCCGCGGCCGGCGTGGGTGTCATGAGCACCTTGCTGTACCGGCAGTCCCGCCAGCGCGAACAGACGGAGCTGCGGTTTCGCGAGCTGGCCCAGGCCATGCCGCAAATCGTGTTCATCACCGATGCAGGTGGCCACATGATGTTTGTCAATGACCAGTGGACCCACGTCACCGGGCTGCCGGTGGAGGCGGCGAGAAACAGCGGCTGGTTCGAACGCATCCATCCGGAAGACCTCGAAAGAACCGCCGACGATTTCCGCTTCGCCATAGAGTCCGGCCAACCCATGCGCAACGAGCACCGCCTGCTGTACCGGGACGGCAGTTACCGCTGGCAACTGGCACGCGTCACGCCCAACCGCGACCCGCAGGGGCGGCTGGTGTCCTGGTATGGCACCTCGACCGACATCGACGACCTGAAGCAGGCAGAAACCGACATCACCGTCCAGGCCAGCCTGGTGCGAATGTCCGGCCAGCTGGCGCGCATGGGTGGCTGGGCGCTGGAGCTGCCGAGCCGGCGTTTCCTCTGGTCCGAAGAAGCCTCGCTGGTGCTGGAACTCCCGCCCGACAAGGCGCCCTCGCTGGAAACGGCGATTGCCCTGTGCGCACCACAGTCCCAGGCGCTGGCCAGCCAGGTCGCGCAGGCCTGCCTGGAAAGCGGCACACCTTTCGACGTCGAGGTGGAAATGATCACCGGCACCGGGCGAACCATCTGGGTACGTTCCATGGGGCGGGCGGTGTACGACGGGCAAGGCCAGATGATCCGCATGCAGGGCGCCTTGCAGGACGTCACGGACCGGGTGCTGGCGGAACGGGAGGTGCAGGCCCAGCTCGAAACCCTGCAGCGCGCCGCAGAAGCCGCCCAGGCCATCGCGCGGCACCACAACATGGATGCCATGATGCAGGAGGTCGCGGAGCAGGCCCGCGGGATCATAGGCGCACACCAGTCCCTGGTGAGCCTGACCCAGAACAGCGACTGGGCGCAGGCCATCACGGCGCTGTCGCTGTCCGACAAATATGCGGCCTATCGCGACCTGGTGGAGACACCGGACGGCAGCGGCATCTACGCCGTGATTTGCGAAACCAACCGGCCCTTGCGCCTGACCCAGGCCGAACTGGAGGCCCATCCCCGCTGGCGTGGTTTTGGCACCTATGCAGGCCAACACCCGCCCATGCGCGGCTGGCTGGCGGTGCCCATCACCAGCCGTGACGGCACCAACATCGGCGTGCTGCAACTGTCCGACAAGCTGCAGGGGGAGTTCACGCAGCAGGATGAATACGTCGCCACCGAGCTGGCGGAACTGGCCCAGATCGCCATCGAGAATGCCCAGCTGCTGGGCCAGGTGCGGGAACTCAACAGCGGGCTTGAAGAAAAAATCGCCCAGCGTACCGCCGAGCTGCGCCAGCAGGAGGCACTGTTCCGCGCGCTGGCCGAACAGGCACCCCATCCGATCTGGACACTGGACCCCACCGGTGCCGCCACCTTTGCCAGCCGCGCCTGGTACGAGCTTTGCGGCGGTGCGCCGCCCGACTGGCTCGGTCACGCATGGCTGGATCTGGTGCACCCGGACGACGTGGCTGCGCTGACGCGGCAATGGGAGGACGCCAGCAAGACCGGAAAGCCCTACACCGGCACACGGCGCCTGTGTGCCCAGGACGGCAATTACCACACCATGTCCTACCGCAGCTCGCCGGTCTTCAGCAACAGCGGGGAGCTGCTGTTCTGGGTCGGCATTGATGTGGACATCACCGAGCTCAAGGCGGTGGAAACCGCGCTGCGGATCTCCAATTCGGAGCTGGAGGCGTTTTCCTATTCCGTCTCACACGACCTGCGCGCGCCCTTGAACACGGTCGATGGGTTCAGCCGCCTGCTGGCCAAGGAGCTGGGCAGCGCGCAAAGCGCCCGTGTAGCGCATTACCTGTCACGCATTCAGGCCGGTGTACTGCAGATGGGGCAACTGATCGAGGGCCTGCTCTCACTGGCCCATGTGACGCGGCAGGCCCTGCACGTCAAACCGGTCAACCTGAGCCAGATCGCCCGTGAGGTGCTGGCCAGCCTGCACGAGCATTCCCCGCAGCGCCAGGTCGATGTCCGTGTGGCGCCTGGCCTGGCCGCGCAGGGGGACGCGCGGCTGCTGCGCGCGGTGCTGGAAAACCTGCTTGGCAACGCCTGGAAGTTCAGCGAGCGCCGCGAACGCAGCCTGATCGAAATGGGGTGGTCGGCCGAACAACAGGCGTTTTTTGTACGCGACAACGGCGCCGGCTTCGACATGGCCTTTGCCGACAAACTGTTCGGCACCTTCCAGCGCCTTCACGGCGCGTCGGAGTTCGCCGGAACCGGCATCGGCCTGGCCACCGTGGCGCGCGTGATCGCGCGCCACGGCGGACGCATCTGGGCCGAATCAGCGCCGGACCAGGGCGCCACCTTCTTCTTCAGCCTGCCGGCTGCGGCGTCCTGACTCCGCGCTATAGCAAAGGCCGGAGTTCGCGTGCGGCGTCCAGCAACAGCGGCAGCAAGTCCTCCTGCATGGCGCGCGCACCCAGACGCTGCGGTGAAGCGACGACGTTGAGCGCCGCCACCGTCTTGCCCTGCATGTTGCGCAGCGGCACCGCCAGCGCGTGCACGCCCAGTTCATGTTCTTCAACGGCCAGGCTGAAATCGTCGGCGCGCACCTGTTCGATGACGCCACGAAAAAGCCGCAGGTCAATCACCGTGCGTGGCGTCAGGCGCGGCAGCGAACGCCCCTTGAGCCATTGGGTCAAGGCGGTCTTGCCCATGGCCGCCAGCAGCACCCGTCCCGTCGAGGTGGCATGGGCCGGCAGGCGCGCGCCCAGGTGCAGCCCGTAGGCCAGCACACGCGTTGCACCGGGCGAGGCACTTTTCCACTCATAACCACTGCGCCCGACGATCACCACTTCGTCGCCGTCAAGCACCCCGGCCGAGAACGATTCCTGGGTCTGGGCGGCCAGGCGGTTCAGCGTCGGCTGGATGGCGCGCGGCAACCGCGCCGAGGCCAGGTAGCTGCCCGAAAAACGCAGCACCTTGGCGGCCAGCCAGAAGTAGCTGCCGTCGGTTTCCAGGTAACCCAGATGCGCCAGCGTCAACAGGTGCCGGCGGGCAGCGGCACGCGTGATGCCCGCGCGCTCCGCGGCCAGCGTGGCGTTCAGGCGCTGGCGCTGGGTATCAAAACTTTCCAGCACCGCCATGCCCTTGGCCATGCCTTCGATCATGTCGGCTTTGGCAATGGGCTTGCGGGTTTGCAGCTCGCCGGCGGTCCGGCTCGGTGGCGTGGAAATCGTGCTCATTGCGCGATCATCGCACAAACCGGCTTGATATCGTGCAGTGGGGCGCTCCGCCCTGCCCCACCGTCTGTTCAGCACGCGGCGCACCGCCTACGCTAGCGCATCAGCAATTTAGCAGACAAGTGGAGACAAAAGAATGCGTACCCAGGTAGCCATCATCGGTGCAGGCCCCTCCGGCCTGCTGCTCGGCCAGTTGCTGCACAAGGCGGGCATAGACGCCGTGATTGTCGAGCGCCAGAGCGGCGACTACGTGCTGGGCCGGATCCGTGCCGGCGTGCTCGAACAGGTCACCATGGACCTGCTGGACGAAGCCGGCGTCGGCGAGCGCATGCACCGGGAGGGCATGGTGCATGGCGGCTTCGACATGTTGTTCAAGGGTGAGCGGCACCGCATCGACATGAATCGCCTGACCGGCGGCAAAAACGTCATGGTGTACGGCCAGACCGAAGTCACCCGCGACCTGATGGAGGCGCGCCAGGCGGCCGGCCTCACCACCATTTACGAAGCCGGCAACGTGGCGGTGCACGACTTCGATACCAGGAATCCGCGTGTGACTTACGAAAAAGACGGCCGGACGTTCGAGATCGAATGCGACTTCATCGCCGGCTGCGACGGTTTTCACGGCGTGTGCCGTGCCAGCGTGCCCGAGGGCGCCGTCACCGAATATGAAAAGGTCTACCCTTTCGGCTGGCTGGGCGTGCTTTCGGAAACGCCGCCGGTGCACCATGAGCTGATTTACGTCAACAGCACGCGCGGCTTTGCGCTGTGCTCACAGCGCAGCAGCACGCGCAGCCGCTATTACCTGCAGGTGCCGCTGACCGACAAGGTGGAAGCCTGGTCGGACGAGGCCTTCTGGAATGAGCTGCGCCTGCGTCTGGACGCGGGCGGGCGCGAACACCTGGTCACCGGCCCGTCCATCGAAAAAAGCATCGCGCCGCTGCGCAGTTTTGTCGCCGAACCCATGCGTTTTGGCCAGATGTTTCTGGCGGGCGACGCGGCGCACATCGTGCCCCCCACCGGCGCCAAAGGCCTGAACCTGGCCGCCACCGACGTGAAGTACCTGTCGGCGGCGCTGATCGAGTTTTACGCCGACAAAAGCGCAGCTGGCATCGACAGCTACTCCGAGCGCTGCCTCCGCCGCATCTGGCGCGCCGAGCGTTTTTCATGGTGGTTCACCGGCCTGATGCACAACTTTCCTGAAAACGGCCCCATCGGCCAGAAGCTGCAGGACGCAGAACTGGACTACATCGTGAACTCGGAGGTCGGCTCACGCTCCGTCGCCGAGAACTACGTCGGCCTGCCGCTCGATTTCGGCGCTTGAGCTGTCGCGGTCTGATGCACCAGCAAATCCCCCGGCTGGCAATCGAGAAACTCGCAGATCTTCATCAGGGTGTCAAACCGCACGCCCTTGACCTTGCCCTGCTTGAGCAGCGACAGATTGGCTTCGGTGATGCCGACATACGCTGCGAGGTCCTTGGACCTGGCCTTGCGTTCTGACAGCATCACGTCGAGTTTGACGACGATGGACACGGGAGCGCTTGCTGGCTAACTAGACAAATTGCGCGTTTTCTTCGGCCAGCGCCACGGCGCGCGACATCACGGCGGCGATCTGCCACACCATGCCGGCAAACAGCAAGGTGATCAGCTCGTTGCTGCCCAGACCCATGGCCAGCGCACGCTGGCCGGCAGGCGCACCCAGGGTCAACACCACGCTGATCGCCATGGCGGCGAAGAACCCGCTCACCACCGACGCAAAAATGCCGGCGGCGAAGCCGCGCAGGTAACGCACCGTGCGCAGGCTGAAATATTCGCCCTGCGAGAAACCCGAAAAGCAGCGCATGGCGCAGACCAGACCGTAAGACGCGCAGCACACCGGCAGCAGCCCCAG
>CAMLDT010000161.1 GCA_946479075.1 uncultured Polaromonas sp. | reverse complement strand
GTGGCCCGGTCGGCCTGGACAATATCGCCGCCAGCATCGGCGAGGAGCGCGACACGATTGAAGACGTGATCGAGCCTTACTTGATCCAGCAGGGTTATCTGCAGCGCACACCACGGGGGCGCATCGCCACGCTGGCGGCTTACCGGCACCTGGGTGTGGCCGCGCCGGCCAACCGGCAGGACGGCGGCTCAGACCTGTTTGTACCCTGAGCCCGACGCCGGCGCCCTGGCATTGAACACGATCAGGATTTGCGCGACGTAATAAGTCGACAGCACCCACAACTGCGCCATCGGCAGCGGCTGGGCAAACTTGTTGGTGGCCAGCAGCGCGTCGCTGAGCATGAAAAACCCGGCGCCCACCGCCACGCCAATAGCAGCCCGGTCGCGCAGCACCGTGGCCCGGCCCATCGCCTGGGCGGCCATCAGCGCGATCACCAGCACATAGGCCGCCACCGCAAAACGCAGCACCGGGTTCAGGCCATCGAACAAAAACGCGTACATCACGGCGCCGATTCCCAGCGTTGCCAGCAGTGCGCGACCACTCGGGAACCACGCCACGCTGCGCTTGAACAGCGCGATATAAAACAGGTGCGCGATCAGGAAGGCCAGCAGGCCCGGAATGAACAAACCGGGGAACATCAGCAGGCAGTCGCCCGCCAGCGAAAACACCAGTGCCGCCAAAAGTATGTGATCAAATCGGCCCTCAGCCCTTGTCTGGCGGGCGCGAACAGCTACCAAAACAATAGCAATCAGCAGCGCCAGCGGCTTGGCCACGCGGTGTACTTCGACCCGGCCCAGCGCGGCGCTGGCGGTCGCCAGCACGGCCGCCCCGATCAGCAGCACCTGCAGCACCGACAGCCGGCCCTGCAGGAGGCCACCCACCGCCCACAAGCCGGTGCCCAGCGCGGCCAGCCAGACCACTGACGGCCCCAGCGTCATCGCGTCGGCATGCCAGAGGAAATACGCAACGCCCGCCAGCAACAGCAGAAACTGCACACCGCCCAGCGCCGCCACCACCGGCGGCACCGGCGGATGAAAGCGCTGGACCTGCGCCAGGTCGAAGGCATCTTTGGGGAAACGTGCGGCCACATCGGCTGGCCGCCAGCCCGGCGGCTTGAACCAGATACGCAGTTTGTCGCCCCAGCTTTTTGCGTGCCAGGAATCCTTGCCCAGCGCCCAGTAGACCTCGGCATTGGCCCACAACGGGTCCCAGCTGTTGAGCGGGCTGCGCGTGCCATACACGCATTTCTCGTCCTCCTCGCGGAAGGTGCCGAAGAGGCGGTCCCAGACGATCAGGATGCCGCCATAGTTTTTATCCAGGTAGCGGTCGTTGACCGCGTGGTGCACGCGGTGATTCGACGGCGAGCAGAACCAGCGGTCGAACCAGCCGAGCCGCGGCACGTGTTCGGTATGCACCCAGAACTGGTAAAGCAAATCGATCAGCGCGACGATGCCGAAGATCAGCGGCGGCACACCGGCCACCGCCATGGGGACATAAAAAATCCAGCCCAGCAGCACGCCGCTGCTGGGCTGGCGCAGCGCGGTCGAGAGGTTGTAGTCCTGGCTCTGGTGATGCACCACATGCGCTGCCCAGAGGATCGCGCTTTCATGGCCGGCGCGGTGCAACCAGTAATAGCAGAAGTCGTAAAACACCAGCGCCATCAGCCAGCCGTACCAGGTGTTCCAGAACTCCGGGTTGGGATAAAGCGCAACGCTGGAATAAATCGCCGTGTAGATGCCGATACGCAGCAGCCGCGTGAACACCGCGCTGACCTGGCTCAGCATGCCCAGGCCGATGCTGCTGATGGCGTCGTTCAGACGGTAGGTGTTGCGGCCTTTGGCGTAACCCCAGGCGAACTCGATGGCGATCAGCAGCAGGAAAACGGGTGTGGCCAGAACAATGATCTGGCTGGGCGAGAGATTCATGCCGCCATTCTGGCCGGGGTCAGGTCAGCGCACCTCTGGCATCAACCCTGATGATCTGCTCGACCTTGCCATGCTGCAGGCCGCCGCGCACACCGAGCATATGCTCGTGCAGGTTGACGGTTGGGTCACAGTGGCCGGGGATCAGCCACACCGTCTCGCCGATGGCCGGCAGCACGGCGCCACGCAGGATGCCGTGTTCATCGCCGCCGTTGAAATACGCCAGCGCCAGCCCGTGCACCGCCGGCAGGCCGGAATCGATGGCGTGGCTTTTGTGGCCGGCGTCCACCACGGCATGGTCGGCGCAGACGCTCATCACCTGGCTTTTGACAAACAGCGCGTGCTCAAACGAGGGCTGCGCGGGATCATGCTCGTTGCTGGCGTAATCGCGGTCCATGAACAAATACGAGCCGGCCTGCAGTTCGCCATAGACGCCGCTGGCGGTTTCCAGCGAAAAGGTGCCGGTGCCGGCGCCGGTCACCAGCGGCACCTCGAAGCCCGCGGCCTGCAGCGCAGCCTGGGTCGCCTGCACATGGCCCACCACTTCGGCAATGCCGGCATGCCGCTCGGCCACCGTGCGCAAATGCTGGGCCCGGCCATGGTAGGCCTGCAGGCCACCGAACTGCAGCGCAGTGTGCCGGGCGATTTCGGCCGCCAGCGGCACAGCGGCCGCCCCCGGCGCCACGCCGCAGCGGCCGTGGCCCACATCGATCTCGATGAACACACGGATGACGCTGTGTTGTCCATGCACCGCTTGCGCCATCCGCTGCAGGCCTTCCGCGCTGTCCACGGCAATGGCCAGTTGCCCGCCCAGCGCGTCGAGTTCGCGCGCCAGTGCCACCACGCGTTTGAGCTTGAAGGGGGAGATCACCTCGTTGCTGATGTAGATGTTGTTCACGCCCAGCGCCGCGAGCGCCTCGGCCTCCGAGGTTTTCTGCACACAGACACCGACCGCGCCGTGTGCCATCTGCAACTTCGCAAGGGTCGCGCTTTTGTGCATCTTGGCGTGCGGCCGCAGCTTGACGCCGTGTTTCGCCGCAAACGCCGCCATGAGCGCCAAGTTGCGCTCCATGGCGTCGAGGTCAATCACCAGCGCCGGGGTGTCGATGTCGGCCGCGGGACGGCCCAGCAGGTCAGACAGCAGATACATCAGGTACTCGTTTCGTCCAGAGGTTGAGCATCGGCCTCACGCTCCAGGTGCTGGGTGTCGGCCCAACCGACCAGCGAGAAACCCTCGGGCGTCCAGAGCAGGCGGTTGATGGCCGCATTGCCCAGCGCCCAGGTGCGCGGCGCCTGCAGCTCCAGCCGGGTCGCGGCGCGGTACAACACATCCAGCACGCCGCCGTGCCCGACCATCATGATCAGTTCACCCGGATGCTGCGCCGCCAGCCGGTGGGCGGTGCTGACCACGCGCTCGCGCAACTGCTTCAGTGACTCACCACCGGCGGGTGCAAAGTCGGGATCGCGGGTGCGCCACAACATGGCTTGCTCGGGCAGCTCGCTTTCGATGTCGGCAAAAGTCCGGCCCTGGAACTCGCCAAAATGCCGCTCGCGCAGGCCGGGCTCCGGAGTCACCGGCACGCCGGTGGCGCGGCTGACATGCTGCGCGGTTTCAAACGCGCGGCCGAGATCGCTCGCATAAATGGCACTGATGGGTTCGCCCGCCAGCGCCTGTGCCAGCCGTCCGGCCTGCCAGCGGCCGATGTCATTGAGCCCGATGTCGAGCTGCCCCTGGATGCGCGTGTCCACGTTCCAGGCAGTTTCGCCATGGCGGATCGCCAGCACACGCGCCGCCTCACTCACCGCGCAGCGCCCCATGCACGACATCCTTCGACAAGCTCAGGACGAACGGATAACCATCGCGGGACGTGGGGGCCGTGCGCAGCGAAGGGCCGCCCCGAGCAAGCACAGCCCCCTCGGGGGGCAGCGACGTACACGCAGTGACGAGCATGGGGGCGAACATCTCTACCGGGGGATTTCGATGCTGATACGCCGCGTCCCGACCGGTGGCACCGGGAAATTGCGCAGTGCCGCGTCCAGCATGGTCGCAATCACCGGGCCGTCGTCGGGCCAGGGGTCTTCGCTGAAGGCGCGGGTTTCATAGACCGCGGTGTTGCCGCGCAGCTCGCGGATCACCAGGTTCACATCGCGCCGGTAGAGTGTGGGTTCCATGCCGCCGCCGCCCAGCGGCACGCCAAAGCCAAACCCGATGCTGCCGCCGCCCCCGCCAATGCCGCTGCCGATAAACACGCTGGAGCCACCGCCATAGGGATAACCGTAGCCGTCCCAGGACGGCCGCAGAATGGGCTGGGTGGTGGCGCTGACCTGCACGCTGAAGGCCGCGGCCTGGGGGTTGTGCTGCAGGCCGACTTTGGCCAGCGCGGCCTGCGCCAGGCCTTCGAGCGCCGGCTGGCGCGCATCGGGCTGCTGCTGCGAGGGCAGGCGCTCAAAGCGGTAGCTGGCACCCGGTGCCGGCGGCGCCGGTGTCCATCGCGCAAAACTCGTGACATCACTGTTGACCAGGCGCGAGCTGGCGCAACCGCCCAGCAGGCCAATCACGGATGCTCCTAAAATAATAGCTGTCAGCGCTCGTCGCATAAGGCCTCCAGGCACATTTGGCTTGAAATTTGGCTTGAATTTACTGAAGTTCCACCACCGCCAGCCCTGGCCGCGATGGCGCAAAAAACTCTTCGGCATCAAAGGCCTTGTCACCGTCCGGGTCCGGCATGCCGGTGCTGCGGATGCCCTTAAAGTCGTGCTGCTTGCCATCCATCAGGTGCGAGGGCACGACGTTCTGCAGCGAGGTGAACATGTTTTCCAGCCGGCCCGGAAACTTCTTGTCCCACTCGCGCAGCATGTTGCCGACCTGCACACGCTGCAGGTTCTGCTGGCTGCCGCACAGCGTGCACGGAATGATGGGAAAGTCGCGCACCTGGGCCCACTTGATCAGGTCTTTTTCGGGCACATAAGCCATGGGCCGGATCACCACATGTTTGCCGGTGTCGCTGACCAGCTTGGGCGGCATGCCCTTGAGGCGCGAGGCAAAAAACATGTTCAGGAAGAAGGTCTGCAGCATGTCGTCGCGATGGTGGCCCAGCGCGATCTTGGTGGCGCCGAGTTCTTCGGCCACACGGTACAAAATGCCGCGGCGCAGGCGCGAGCACAGCGAACACATGGTCTTGCCCTCGGGGATCACACGCTTGACGATGCTGTAGGTGTCCTGGGTTTCGATGTGGAAAGGCACACCGAGTTTTTCCAGGTACTGCGGCAGGATGTGGTCGGGGAAACCGGGCTGTTTCTGGTCGAGGTTGACGGCAATCAGGTCGAAATGGATGGGCGCACGCTTTTGCAGCTTGAGCAGGATGTCCAGCATGGCGTAGCTGTCCTTGCCGCCCGACACGCAGACCATGACCTTGTCACCTTCCTCGATCATGTTGAAGTCCATGATCGCGCGGCCGACTTCGCGGCACAGGCGTTTTTCAAGCTTGTGTTCCTCGCGCTCGATCTTCAGCCCGGCTTTGGCGCTGGCATCCGCCGCGCCGCCGGCATCGTTTTTCAGCTCATTCAGTACAGCACTCATAACGTTTCATCCATCCCATTCACCATTGACCGGTTTCGACGCGAATGGCCACTTCGCAGTCCTCAAAAATTTCCAGCTTCGCAATTTTCACACGCACCCCCAACACGCCGGGCAACTGCATCAGCCGGTGTGCGAGCTTGCCAATCAGCGTTTCCAGCAGGTTCACATGTTCGGCCCGGCACTCGTTGATGATGATCTGGCGCACCTTGCGGTAGTCCAGCACATGGCTGATGTCGTCATCGCTGGGCAGCAGCGGCTGCGTGCCCAGGTTCAGTTCGGCATCCACCTGGATCGGCTGCGGCGCGGTCTTTTCCTGGTCAAGAATTCCCAGGTTGGCGTCGAAACGCAAACCGTTCAGCGTCAGTATCTGATTGCCCCGTGTGATAGACATGGTGGGTAGCGGCTCGCAGTGCGTGTGTAGGAATGCGCGCTCACATCAGTGAGAAATCACGCTCGAATTTCATCAAGTGCTGACCGCCGTCCACCAGCAAGGTGGTGCCGGTGATGGACGTGTTTTCCAGCGCAAACTTGACGGTGGCCGCGACATCGGCTGCGTTGGAGGAGCGGCCCAGCGGTGAAAGCTTGTGCAGCGCCGCGAACTTTTCGTCACTGAGCAAATGGCTGGTCAGCGTGAGGCCGGGCGCCACACCGACCACGCGCACCTGCGGCGCCAGCGCCATCGCCAACAGGGTGTTGGCCGCCTCCAGTGCCGCTTTGGACAGGGTGTAGCTGAAAAAGTCGGGGTTGGGGTTCCACAGTTTCTGGTCCAGCAGGTTGACGACCGCAAACCGGCCGGGTTGCGCAACCACCGCCCCCGTGGCCTGCCGCTCAAGCGCATGGGCATGCAGCGCCTGAGCCAGCAGGATGGCAGCACCGGTGTTGCTGCGCATGTGCTTTTCAAAAGCAGCAAACCCAAACCCGGCGGCGTTGTCGTGTTCAAAGGTGGAAGCGTTGTTGACCACCGCATCGATCTGGCCGAAATGGCTGACCACGCTCGGCAACAGGCCCCGGACAGCGGCCTCGTCGTCCAGTTCACAAGAAAACTGGGCTGCAGCCCCCGCCAGTTGTGCGCAATCAGCTACTGTTTTAATAGCATCTGCTTCCGAACTGCGATAATGCACGGCCACCCGCCAGCCGCCTGCGGCCAGCGCGAGCGCGATCTCGCGGCCCAGCCGTTTGGCAGCGCCGGTGACGAGAACAACAGGGGAAGGCAAGGCTGGATTCATGCGGGTGGTGGAGGCTGGCCCCGTGGCAGGGCAATCGCCGACAATTCAGGGGTGACTCCCCCGATCATGACGACACCCCCTAGTTTAACGAGCGCCCTCGCCGGGCACATCCGTGAGGCCATCGCCGCCGCCGGCGGCTGGATTGGCTTTGACCGTTTCATGGCGCTGGCCCTGTACGCGCCGGGCCTCGGTTATTACGCCCATGATTCGCGCAAATTCGGCCTGATGCCAGGCTCCGGCAGCGATTTTGTGACGGCGCCGGAGCTGTCGCCGCGTTTCGGCCAGGCGCTGGCGCGGCAGGTCGCCCAGGCGCTGCAGGCCACAGCCACCCATGAAGTCTGGGAATTCGGCGCCGGATCGGGCGCGCTGGCCGAGCAGTTGCTGCGCGCCCTGGGCCCGCAGATCCAGCGCTACACGATTGTTGATCTGTCGGGCAGCCTGCAGGCGCGCCAGCGCGAGCGGCTCGCGGCCTGGGGCGACACGGTGCGCTGGGTCAGCGAGCTCCCTGCGCAGATGCTGGGCGTGGTGGTGGGCAATGAGGTGCTCGATGCCATGCCGGTCCAGTTGCTGGCGCGCTGCGATGGCATCTGGTTGGAGCGGGGTGTTGCCGTCCAGGATGAAACGTTCGTCCACGCCGACCGGCCGACCGCGCTGCGCCCGCCTGTTGAAGTGGTCGGCAGCCACGACTACCTGACCGAGATCCACCCCCAGGCTGAAGCCTTTGTGGCCACGCTGGCTGACCGGCTGCAGGCTGGCGCCGTGTTCCTGATCGACTACGGTTTCCCCGAGCACGAGTATTACCACCCGCAACGCAGCATGGGCACGCTGATGTGCCACCGCGGTCATTTGCTGGATGCCGATGCGCTGCGGGACGTCGGCGAAAAAGACATCACCGCCCACGTCAACTTCAGCGGCATCGCGCTGGCCGGGCAGGAGGCCGGCCTGCAGGTGCTGGGCTACACCAGCCAGGCGCGTTTTCTGCTGAACTGCGGCGTGCTGGACGGCATGGAGCAAGCGCCGCTGGCCGAACGTGTGATGGTGCAAAAGCTGGTGAACGAGCACGAGATGGGCGAGCTGTTCAAGGTGATCGCCTTTGTGGTGGATTCACCGGCGCACCCCTGGGACGGGTGGCAGGCTTTGGGGTTTGCCGAAGGGGACAGGACACACACCTTGTAGCGCCAGGCAAGGCGCTAGGACCCCGCCGCAGGCGCGATCCGCAAGGGAATCGTCACCGGCCCGTCATTGACGAGCTGCACCTGCA
>CAMLDT010000160.1 GCA_946479075.1 uncultured Polaromonas sp. | reverse complement strand
ATGATGCTGGACGGCCTGGAAGACGCGTACGAGCCCGGCCGCGCCATGGGCACCTTCGGCGAGCAGTGCGCCGACAAATACAAGTTCACCCGCGAGGCGCAGGATGCCTTTGCCACCACCAGCGTCAATCGCGCCAAGGCCGCCACCGAGTCCGGCGCCTTCAAGGCGGAGATTACGCCTGTCACCGTCAAGGGCCGCAGCGGCGAGACCGTGATCGCTATCGACGAAGGCCCGGGCAAGGTCAAGCTCGACAAGATCCCGACGCTCAAGCCGGCTTTCAAAAAGGACGGCACCATCACCGCCGCGTCCAGCTCGTCCATCAACGACGGCGCGGCTGCGCTGGTACTGGCGCGCGCATCAACCGCGAAAGAACTCGGCGCCAAACCGATGGCCCGCATCGTCGGCCACGCCACCTTTGCGCAGGCGCCCGAGTGGTTCACCACCGCCCCGGTCGGCGCCGTCAACAAGCTGCTCAAGAAGATCGGCTGGAGCGTGAAAGACGTGGACCTCTGGGAAGTCAACGAAGCCTTTGCCGTTGTGCCCATGGCCGCCATGAAGGAACTCGGCATCAGCCACGACATCGTCAACGTCAACGGCGGCGCCTGCGCGCTGGGTCACCCCATCGGTGCCAGCGGCGCCCGCATCATCGTCACGCTGATCCACGCGCTGCAGGCGCGTGGCCTCAAAAAAGGCGTGGCGACGCTGTGTATCGGCGGGGGCGAAGGTACTGCGCTGGCGCTGGAATTGCTATAAATTGGATAGCTGCCAGCGCTTTCTGTATAAGGGCTGGAGGCCAATTTGATGCATAAGACACCCGCATGAAGACCGTTCTCGTCATTGGCGCCTCACGCGGCATCGGTCTGGAGTTTGTGCGCCAGTACGCCGAGGACGGTGAGCGGGTCATCGCCACGGCGCGTGACGATGAAGGATTGCAGCGCCTGAAGGCCCTTGGTGCCAGGGCCTTGCGTGTGGATGTGGCCGAGCCGGCCAGCATCAGCGGCCTGGCCTGGCTGCTGGACGGCGAGGAGATCGACATCGCGATTTACGTCGCCGGCGTCTTTCCAGAGGGCAACGCACTGGCGCCGCCCACGCGCGAAACCTTTGACCAGGCCATGCGCACCAATGTGCTGGGCGCGATGCAGGCCATCCCGCAGATTGCGCCGCTGGTGGAAGCCTCCAGGCAGGGCGGTGGCGGCCAAGGATGTTTTGCCTTTATCAGCAGCGCCATGGCAAGAATCGGCGGTGTGGAAAACAGCCGCGGCTGGGTTTACCGCGCCAGCAAGGCGGCGCTGAACATGGCCGTGGCCTCGGCCCAGCACGACTATCCCCGGGCCATCCTGGTCGCCTTGTCGCCGGGCTGGGTGCAGACCGACATGGGCGGCGAGGTTGCGCCGCTGACGGCCAGGCAAAGCGTCGCGTCCATGCGCGCCACGCTTGCCGGCCTGGGCCCCCAACACAAAGGCGCGTTCCTCGACCACGACGGTTCGCGCTTTGCCACCTGGTGAACCAGGAACAGGACTTGACATGCTTTTGACCCAAGACCAGCAAATGATCCGCGACGCGGTTCGCGATTTTTCACAGGCCGAACTCTGGCCCAACGCCGCCAGGTGGGACCGGGAGCATCATTTTCCGAAAGAGGCGCACCGGGGCCTGGCCGCACTCGGCGCCTACGGCATCTGTGTGCCGGAAGAATTCGGCGGCGCCAACCTCGACTACCTGACACTGGCGCTGGTGCTGGAAGAAATCGCCGCCGGTGACGGCGGCACCAGCACCGCCATCAGCGTGACGAATTGCCCGGTCAATGCCATCCTGATGCGTGACGGCAATGCGCAGCAGAAAAAGCAATGGCTGATGCCGCTGGCGCAAGGCGAGATGCTCGGCGTGTTCTGCCTGACCGAGCCGCATGTGGGCAGCGATGCCTCGGGGCTGCGCACCACCGCGGTCAGGGACGGCGACGGCTACGTGATCAACGGGGTCAAGCAGTTCATCACCAGCGGCAAGAACGGCCACGTCGCCATTGTCATTGCCGTGACCGACAAGGGCGCCGGCAAAAAAGGCATGAGCGCCTTCCTGGTGCCGACCGACACGCCGGGTTACGTGGTGGCGCGGCTCGAAGACAAGCTGGGCCAGCACAGCAGCGATACCGCGCAGATCAATTTCGACAACTGCCGCATTCCGGCGGAAAACCTGATTGGCAACGAAGGCGAGGGTTACCGCATTGCACTGGGCGCGCTGGAAGGCGGGCGCATCGGCATCGCCGCGCAGAGTGTGGGCATGGCGCGCAGCGCCTTTGAGTTTGCGCTGGCCTATGCGAAAGAGCGCGAGAGTTTCGGCACCGCCATCTTCAATCACCAGGCCGTCGGTTTCCGGCTGGCCGACTGCGCGACGCAACTGGAAGCTGCACGCCAGTTGATCTGGCATGCGGCAAGTTTGCGTGATGCCGGTTTGCCGTGTTTGAAGGAAGCCGCCATGGCCAAACTTTTTGCCAGCGAGATGGCCGAAAAAGTCTGCAGCGCTGCGATCCAGACCCTGGGTGGCTACGGTTATGTCAACGACTTTCCGGTCGAACGCATTTACCGCGACGTGCGGGTTTGCCAGATTTATGAAGGCACGTCCGACGTGCAGAAAATCATCATCCAGCGGGCGCTGTAAGCACCCCCGTTGAGGCTCACTGCGTGTAGCCTCCTCCCCCCTTGCCGGGGGCGGTGCCTGCGGGCTGGCAAAGCCAGTCCCGCGGCCCCCGCTTGATGGGGAGCGCGGATGGGGCGCCGCCTTAAACTTGACCATCACAGCAGGAGACAAACATGCCCATCACCAAAGGATTTCGCGCGCTCGTTGACGAGGCCATGGCCCAGGTCAAGACCTACAGTGTTGAAGAAGCCCGCGCCAGGATGAACGACCCCAAGGTGCAAATCGTGGACATCCGCGATGTGCGTGAGCTGACGGCCGGCACCGTGGTCGGCAGCTTCCATGCACCGCGCGGCATGCTGGAGTTCTGGGTGGACCCGGCCTCGCCCTACCACAAGCCCCTGTTTGCCGACGAGGACCGGGAGTTCGTGCTGTTCTGCGGCGCCGGCTGGCGCAGCGCGCTGGCGGCCAAGACCTTGCAGGACATGGGCATGGGCAATGTGGCCCACATCGATGGCGGTTATGCCGAATGGGTCAAGCAGGGCGCGCCCACCGAAACCCTGGAACAGCGCAAGGCCCGCACCAGCGGCTGCGGCTGATGCCGCTGCCGTCTCCGCGCGCCGGGTCGGTATGCCCCTGCGGCCGCCTCGGGCCGACGAAGAAGCCGCTGGGCTTTGCCGCTTGCTGCGGTCGCTTCATCGAGCACTTTGAAAATACCCCCGCGCCTGATGCCGAGTCGCTGATGCGCTCGCGGTACAGCGCTTTCGTGCTGGAGCGTGCCGATTACCTGCTGGCCACCTGGCACGTGAGCCGGCGCCCGCCCGCCATTGACTTCGACCCCGGGGTGAAGTGGCTGGGCCTGGAGCTGCGGCAACACCGCGTGCTCGACCCGGCCCATGCCGAGGTCGAGTTTGTAGCGCGCCAGAAAGGCCCGGGCAGCCCGGCCGTGCGCCTGCACGAGCGCAGCCGCTTTGTCAGGGAGGGCGAGGGCTTGCCCCGTTGGTACTATGTGGCGGGTGATCTGCTGTGATTTTTTATAACAAAATGCCTCCAGCCCACGGCTGGCGGTCGCAAGCAGCTATCAAATAAGTAGCATGAAAGGACTGGGGTGCTGAAATTCGATGCGGTGTTGTTTGACTGTGACGGCGTGCTGGTGGACAGCGAACCGATCACCAATGGCGTGTTGCGCGACATGCTGGAAGAGGCCGGCTGGAAATTGAGCGCCGATGAATGCATGCGCCTGTTCATCGGCAAGGCCGTGAAGGACGAGGCCGCGCTGATCGAGGCCAACACCGGCCAGCCCGTCACCGAGGACTGGATGTTTCGCTTTCGCGAACGCCGCAACGAGGGCCTGGTGGCCCGCGTCACGCCGATACGCGGCGCCGTCGAAGCCGCCGCGGCCATTCACACGCTTTACGGCGGACGCATCGCCTGCGCCTCCGGCGCCGACCGCTTCAAGGTCGAGCTGCAGATGGAACGGTGCGGACTCATGCCGTATTTCAAAGGCCGCATTTTCAGCGGCCACGAGATGCCGCGCTCCAAACCGTTTCCCGATGTGTACCTGGCCGCCGCTGCGGCGCTGGGTGTGGACGCAAAACGCTGCGCCGTGGTGGAAGACACCGTGACTGGCGTGATGGCCGGCGTGGCCGCCGGCGCCACCGTCTTCGGTTACAGCCCCGCAGAAGCCGGTCATGATGGCCCGGCGGCCCTGCGCCATGCCGGTGCGACATGGATCTTCACCGACATGAGCGCGCTGGCTGGCCACCTCGGGTAAAACCCGGGCCTCCGGCCCAATACAATGCACACATATCAATAAGCCCATCAGGCGCCGGAGACACTTTTGAGCGGCAAGGCAGAACAACTCGCGGCTTTGTACCGCACCATGGTCCGTATCCGCGCTTTTGAAAACGCGGCGGAAATTGCCAGTCAGGGTGGCGTCAGCGCCTATGGCAAGGCCGCTGACGGCACGGCCCGTGTGCGTGGGCCGCTGCACCTGTCCACCGGGCAGGAGGCCGTGCCCGCCGGGGTTTGCGCGCATCTCAGGCGCGAGGACTACCTCACCTCCACGCACCGCGGCCACGGCCACACGTTGGCCAAGGGCGCGGACATGCAGGGCATGATGAGCGAACTCTTCGGCAAGGCCACCGGTTTCAATGGCGGCAAGGGCGGCTCCATGCACATCGCGGACTTTTCGGTCGGCATGCTGGGCGCCAACGGGGTGGTCGCCGCCGGGTTGCCGATTGCTGTCGGCGCCGCCCATGCCCAGAAGATCCAGAAGCGCAATGCGATCACCGTCTGCTTTTTCGGTGACGGCGCCATCAACCGCGGGCCGTTTCTCGAAGCGCTGAACTGGGCGCAGGTTTACAAGTTGCCGGTGCTGTTTGTCTGCGAAGACAACCGCTGGAGCGCCACCACCGCCAGCGGCCCGATGACGGCCGGTGAGGGCGCTTCGGTGCGGGCGGAAAGTTTCGGCATTCCCGCCGTCAAGGTGGACGGCAACGACGTGCTGGCGGTGTTCGACGCGGCGGCCACGTTGGTGGCGCAGGTGCGCAGCGGCGCTGGCCCGCGCCTGCTGCACGCCATCACCTACCGCGTCAAGGGCCACGTCTCGGTGGACCCGGCCGCCTATCGCAATCCGGCGGAGCTGGAAGAAGCGCTGAAAACCGATCCGGTCGCTCGCGCCCGTGCCCGCTACCTGCAGGACGGCGGCGATGCGGGCGTGCTCGCCGCCATTGAACGCCAGGCTGATGACGAGGTTGCCGCCGCCGTCGCGGGGGCCGATGCCGCGCCCTGGCCGGACGCTGCGGCCGCTTTCACCGATGTGCAAACCACGGGAGCCGGCACATGGCGCTGATGACTTATGCCGAGGCGGCCGCGCTGGCTGTCGCCGATGTAATGGAAGCCGACGCGAACGTCGTCGTGATCGGCGAAGACGTCGGCCGCGGCGGCATCTTCGGCCAGTACAAAGGCCTGCAGGCGCGCTTCGGCGCTGAGCGTGTGATCGACACGCCGATCAGCGAGGCCGCGATTCTGGGCGCCGGTGTCGGCATGGCGCTGGCCGGGCTGCGGCCGGTGGTCGAGATGCGCGTGGTGGACTTTGCGCTCTGCGGCATGGACGAAATCGTCAACCAGGCCGCCAAGAACCGCTTCATGTTCGGTGGCCAGGGGCGTGTGCCCATGGTGGTGCGCATGCCCATCGGCATCTGGGATTCCTCGGCCGCGCAGCATTCGCAGTCCTTCGAAAGCTGGTTCGCTCACCTGCCGGGCGTGGTGGTGGTCTGCCCGGCCACCCCGCAGGACAACTACTCGATGTTGCGCGCAGCGCTGGCCAGCGGCGACCCGGTCGTCTACATGGAACACAAGACGCTGTGGGGCCTCTCCGGCAAGGTCGATACCGGCGCGGTCGCCACGCTGGGCCAGGCCCGCACCGTGCGACCGGGCAGCGCCCTGACGATGGTGAGCTGGAGCCGGCAGGTGCATGTGTGCGCCGACGCTTGCGAAGAACTGGCCAAAGAAGGCATCGACGTCGAGCTGATCGATTTGCGCAGCATCTGGCCCTGGGACCGCGAAGCGGTGCTGGCCTCCTGCCGCAAGACCGGCAAGTTGCTGGTGGTGCATGAGGCGGTGCAGGCGGCAGGCTTCGGCGCCGAAATCGCCGCCACCGCCGCCGAAGCCGTGGGCTGCCAGGTCAGCCGCCTGGGCGCACCGAGGATTCCGGTCGGCTACGCGCCGGTGCTGGAGGCGCAGTCGCGCATTGCAGCCGCCGACATCGCCGCGGCCGCGCGCAAGCTGGTGGGCTGACGCGCCCCTGTAAACAAAATCCGTTCAAGGTATCCCCCAATGGCCGGGCGCCCGCTTTGGCCCTAATCTCCAGCCTCACCTCCATGTCACAGCCTGAAACCACCCCCCTGCCGGGCGATTCGCCCAATCCTGCCGACCAGGACGAAATCACCGTCATTCCGCTGGCCATCGAGGACTGGCTGACCGTCATCGTCATGGGTCTGCTGGCGCTCATCACCTTTGCCAATGTGCTGGTGCGTTATTTCAGCGACCAGTCGTTTGCGTGGACGGAAGAGTTTTCGGTGTTCCTGATGATCGTGCTGGCGCTGGTGGCCGGCTCGGCATCGGTCGCGCGCAACCGGCAGATCCGCATTGAATATTTTGCCGACAGCGGCTCGGCCGCACGCCAGCGCGCACTCGCGCGCTTCGGCGCCATCATGGTGTTTTTGCTGTTCGCCCTGATCGCCGTGCTCAGCACCCGCATGGTGTACGACGACATCACCTACGGCGAAACTTCCCCCGGCATTGGCGTGCCGCAGTGGTGGTACACGATCTGGCTGCCCGTCATGTCGGTTGCGATTGCCGGCCGCGCGCTGGGCCTGTTCATCCGCCGGGGGCGCAGGGCATGAGCCGCCGGGCCGTTCCCAAGGCGAATAGCACCGCAGCGCATCGCGCGGAGGTGTTTCCTGCCCGCGCCGCGCCGGGCCGCCCCAAGCAAGCGAACGCCCCCTCGGGGGGCAGCGCCGTACACGTAGTGACAAGCGTGGGGGCATTGTCATGATCCCAACTCTTCTGTTCGTTGCGTTCATCGTGCTGTTGCTGCTGGGTGTGCCCATCGGCGCGGCGCTCGGCCTGGCTGGCGCCGCCTGCATCGCGCTCGCCAACTCGGACGTGCAGTGGTTCGGCCTGCTGGCCGTGCCGCAAAACTTCTACGCCGGCCTGGGCAAATACCCGCTGCTGGCGATTCCCATGTTTGTGCTGGTCGGCTCCATCTTCGACCGCTCCGGTGTGGCGCTGCGCCTGGTGAACTTTGCGGTGGCCATCGTCGGCCGCGGTCCCGGCATGTTGCCGCTGGTGGCGATTGCGGTCGCCATGTTCCTGGGCGGCATTTCCGGCTCCGGCCCGGCCAATGCCGCTGCGGTGGGCGGTGTGATGATTCTGGCGATGAGCCGCGCCGGTTACCCGCCGGCGTTTTCGGCCAGCGTGGTCGGCGCCGCCGCCGCCACCGACATCCTGATCCCGCCGTCGATTGCCTTCATCGTGTATTCGGTCATGGTGCCCGGCGCTTCCGTGCCGGCGCTGTTTGCCGCCGGCATGATCCCCGGCGTGATGGCCGGCCTGGCGCTGATGATTCCCGCCGTCTGGATGGCGCGCAAACACAAGATGGGCGCGCTCGAAGCGTCCATGCCGCGCCCGGCCTTCTGGCAAAGTTTCCGTGAAGCCACCTGGGGCCTGGCCGCGCCGGTGCTGATCCTGGGCGGCATGCGCGCCGGCTGGTTCACACCGACCGAAGCCGCCGTCGTCGCGGTGTTTTACGGGCTGTTTGTCGGCATGGTGATCTACCGGACCATCAAGGTGCGCGACCTGTTCATCATCCTGCGCGAGTCGGGCGAGCTCTCCGCCGTCATCCTGCTGGTGGTATCGCTGGCCGGCATTTTTGCCTACTCGCTGTCCACGCTGGGT